>CAJLCS010000153.1 GCA_905205195.1 uncultured Eubacteriales bacterium | reverse complement strand
ATACGACCGAATGCAACATTTTTGTAAGAAAAAGGAAGCCGGGCTGAGATTTTCTGCCCGGCTCTTGTGTCTCGCGGCGGCGTATGGTACAATAACCAAAACGGCAGGCACCGCCTGCCCAAAAAACGGAGGAATGATCATGCGTCATCTGATAGTCCGGGGCCGCTACCTTGCGTGGGAGGACGGCACCCCCTTTTTCTATCTGGCGGATACGGCCTGGGAGCTGTTCCACCGACTGACCCGGGAGGAAATCGCCGTCTATTTCACCACCCGGGCCGCCCAGGGCTTCAATGCGGCCCAGTGCGTGGCGCTGGCGGAATTTGAGGGCGTCACCACCCCCAACGCCTGCGGCCGCCTGCCGCTGCACTTCACGGACGGCCTGCCCGACCCCACCCGGCCCGACACCGACGGCCCCGATTCCTACTGGGATCTGGTGGACGACGCGGTGGACATGGCTGCCGCCCGGGGGATGTTCGTCACCCTGCTGCCCACCTGGGGCGACAAATTCAACCTGCTGTGGGGCAAGGGACCGGTGATTTTCAACCCGGAAAATGCCTATATTTACGGCAAATGGATCGGCGGGCGGTATGCGGACCGGGAAAACATCATCTGGATGCTGGGCGGCGACCGGCCGCTGGAGCCGGAGCACCGGGCGATCATCGACGCCATGGCCCGGGGCATCCGGGAGGCGGACCCCCACCATCTGATGACCTTCCACACCTGGGGCGGCCATGATTCCACCGATTATCTGGCCGACGCCGATTACATCGACTTCCACACCTCCCAGACCGGCCACAATGCCGACCTGTGCTACGGGCCGGAAAAGGTGATGCTGAAAATGATGGCGGCCTCCGACAAGCCCTGCATGGATGCGGAGCCGCGCTACGAGGATATTCCCGCCTGCTTCGGCCGTCCTCAGGTGCCGGGGTACTTCTGGGATGCCGACGACATCCGCCAGACCGCCTACTGGGACCTGATGACCGGCGTCTGCGGCCATACCTACGGCAATCACTGCATCTGGAGCATGACCAAGGAGCCGGACGACCAGAGTCGCTACCGCTGGAACGAGGCCCTGACCCATCCCGGCGCCGCCCAGATGCGCTATCTGCGGCAGCTGCGGCTGAGCCACGATTATTTTTCCTTCCGCTATGCGCCGGAGCTGCTGGCGGAGAACTACGCGGGCATGGGCCATTTGGCCGCCGGGCGGGGGAAGGATTACGGCTACGTCTACGACCCGCTGGGCCTGGCCGTGACGGTGCGGGCGGAGGTATTCGGCAATGCCGCATGGCTCCGGGCCAAGTGGTTCGATCCCCGCACCGGACGGGAAACCACCTTCGCCGTCCTGCCCACCGACGGCCCCACCACGCTGGTGCCGCCCACCCAGGGCAAGGGCTGCGACTGGGTGCTGATTCTGGAAGAATGCTGAGAAATCCCCCGGCAGGCAACGGAAATGAAGTGACCCCAAAAAGTTAGACAAAAATAAGAATAAAAATTGTTCAAGCAGCC
>CAJLCS010000152.1 GCA_905205195.1 uncultured Eubacteriales bacterium | reverse complement strand
ATGCAGTATCCGCTGTTTGGCTTGAGCCGACGGTGTATCCCTTCTTGGGTTATCTACGCGCCAAGAGCCGCCTTCGGCGGTTGCGCTCCGAAACACGCCTGCGGGCGTAGTCCCGCACACACCCTTTACCCGCAAGGGGTATGCAGCATCCGTAAAGCGGCAGAGCCGCTAACGGCTGCCCTACCTTACCGTCACGGAGGATCTACCACTTTATCGATAGTTTCACACGCCGGAGGAGCATAGCTCCCCCGGCGTTGCATTTTAGGCGGACTTCGTGTATACTGGTAGCAATTTCTGAAACCGAGACGGGCTTGGAAAAGCCTTTGCAAAAAGGAGCATTTATGTACTATGTGATTTTCGGCCTGCTGGGGGCGGCGCTGCTGGGCGCCGATCAGTGGGTCAAGGCCTGGGTCGTGGGCCATTTGCAGATGGGGGAGACCACTTCTTTGTTTCCGGGATTTCTGGAACTGATGCGGGTTCACAACTACGGCGCGGCGTGGTCCAGTTTTGCCGGACAGAAGTGGCTGCTGCTGGGTGTCACCGGCGTCATTTTGGCGGCGGTACTGTGGGTGCTGGCCCGAAGGATCGTCCGGCACCCGCTGGGGATCTGCGCCTGCTGCCTGATCCTCTCCGGCGGCATTGGCAATATCATCGACCGGCTGCGGCTGGGCTATGTGGTGGATATGCTCCACTTCCAGTTCTGGCCCAGCTATCCCACGTTCAACGTGGCGGATGTGTGCATCGTGTCCGGGGCTATTCTGGGCGCGATCTACTATGTGTTACTCTATGAAAAGCATGACAGGAGGAAAACGGATGGAGCCTCTGATCCTGCAAACGGCCAGTGAGGACGCCGGAAAACGGCTGGACGCATGGCTGGCAGAGCAAACGGAGCTGACCCGCTCCGCCGTTCAAAAGCTGATGGAGGAGGGCCGGGTGACGGCGGCGGGAAAACCCCTTGCTAAAAACACCCGGCTGACCGGCGGGGAAACGGTGTCTGTGGAACTGCCGGAGCCGGAGGCAGTGGACATCGTGCCTCAGAATATCCCGCTGGACGTGGTGTACGAGGACGAGGACGTCATCGTGGTGAACAAACCGAAGGGCCTGGTAGTCCACCCCGCACCGGGACACCCGGACGGGACACTGGTGAACGCCCTGCTGTATCACTGCGGGGACAGCCTTTCCGGGATCAACGGAGAACTGCGGCCCGGCATCGTCCACCGCATTGACCGGGACACCTCCGGTCTCATCATCGCCGCAAAAAACGACTTCGCCCATGTGAAACTGGCGGAGCAGCTTCAGGATCACACGCTGGCCCGGACCTACCGCTGCATCGTCACCGGCAATCTTCGGGAGGATACCGGGACGGTGAACGCTCCCATCGGCCGCTGCCCCGCAGACCGGAAAAAAATGGCTGTGGTGGCCGGCGGACGGAACGCCGTGACCCATTGGACGGTGCTGGAGCGCTATCCCGGTGTGAATTATGTAGAGTGCCGTCTGGAAACGGGCCGCACCCACCAGATCCGGGTGCACATGGCCTACATCGGCCATCCGATTTTGGGAGATACCGTATACGGCAACAA
>CAJLCS010000151.1 GCA_905205195.1 uncultured Eubacteriales bacterium | reverse complement strand
GTGGATCTGAAAATCCTGCTGGAGGTCTACCATATTGCCCCCAGCCGGATCGACGGCGCCATCATTTCCTCGGTGGTGCCCCAGGTGCTCAATTCCTTCCAGACCGCCATCAAAAAGCTCACCGGCAAGACGGCGCTGGTGGTGGGTCCGGGACTGAAAACCGGGCTGAACATTCTGCTGGAGAATCCGGGCCAGATGGGCGCGGACCTGGTAGTGGCGGACGTGGCCGCCCTGCGGGAGTATCAGCCACCGCTGATTATCATCGACATGGGTACGGCCACCACCATGGCCGTACTGGACGAAAACGGCGCCCATATCGGCGGCTGCGTCATTCCGGGCGTCAAGATCTCGCTGGACGCCCTGACGCAGCGCACGGCGCTGCTGCCAGGCATTCAGCTGGACCAGCCCAAAAAGGTCATCGGCCGCAATACCATCGATGCCATGCGAAGCGGCATCATGATGGGCACGGCCTGTATGCTCGACGGCATGGTGGAGCGGATGGAGCAGGAGCTTGGCAAGCCGGTGACGGTGGTCGCTACCGGCGGCATTGCCAAATTTGTGGTGCCCCTTTGCCGCCGCCCCATGATTTATGACCGGGACCTGATTATCAAGGGCCTGGTGGCGCTGTACTGGGACAATGTCCGCCGTCGGGATCAGTAAGCCACGATAAAATAGAACAGAATCACAAGCCCACTGACCAGAACCGTCCCGGCAAGCAGCAGGTCCACCAGCTTGCCGAGATAATAGCGGCGGCCGGCGGCATTGGGGTAGGCCGGGCAGCGCCGGACGGCGGCCGGGCGGGAGAGTGCGGCACAATCTTTCATGGATGATTCCTCCTTCGTTTCGGATGGCCCTATTCTAGCATAGGTTGTGTCCAATAAAACGGACAGATTTACTCTTTTTCGATTTTTTGTTCGATAGATTTGCGGCTTGCATCCCGGTTCAAAATATGGTATGATAAGTAAAAAGATGCGCGGGAGGTACGCTATGGAACAGCAAAACCGAAAAGACCGGAAGACCGCATCCCAGTCTTCCAACGTGCGGGAGGGATTCCGCGCAGCCGGGCGGGTGATTGACAGCATTTCCGATTGGCTGTTCCGCCTGCGGAAGATTCTGCTGTCGCTGCCGGTGATTGTGGTTTCCGTCTATCTGGCGGTGCTGAACAGCAAGCGCCTGCCGGAAACGGTGGGTATCGGCCTGCAGGAAACGGGAGAGTTTTTGCAGACTGTGCCCCGTCAGGTGGCGGTGTTCGGCCCGCTGGCGATTACGACGGTGTGTCTGCTGCTGATGCTCTGCTCGAAGAAAACGCTTTATCCGTGGCTCATCAGCGTCTTTACGCTGGTGGTGCCAGTGTTTGTCTGGTTTGTTGCAACCTTCCCGGGCTGAGCGCCCGGGAAAATTTCTTGCAAACGCTTGACAAACGGCCATTCGTGCTTTATAATAAGGAAGCTATGGGCCTGTAGCGCAGCTGGGAGCGCACTACATTCGCATTGTAGGGGTCGAGAGTTCGAATCTCTTCAGGTCCACCATAAAAGGAACATAAAAAAGATATGTTCCGCGAAAACCCCGATTTTATCGGG
>CAJLCS010000150.1 GCA_905205195.1 uncultured Eubacteriales bacterium | reverse complement strand
TTGCCGCCTGCAATTCACAGACAGCAAGCCCTTTCGGTAGCTTGAACAATTTTTACTTCAGAATATTGTCTAACTTTTTGGGGTCACTTCAAAGTCGGCGGGGAATTTTTTCAGGAATGCGCCGCTTCCCGCTCGATTCTGCGGTTGCGGAAGTAGATGAGGATATCGCTGGTCACCATAATGATGTTGGGGAAATAGAAATAGAATGCAAGATTGTAGGTGTGGGACAGAATTTTGGACACCACACCGCAAAGGTAGCCTGCCAGGATAAAGAAGTCGAAGAGAACACTCTTGCCGCCGGTACAGCGGCTGCGGTAGGACCGAAGCACATTCAACGGCCAGGAGACGCCGAAGCAGATAATCATAATCGTTTCAAGAATATCGCTCAAACCCATTTTCTATTCCCTCCGTTATTTCTTGCGGCGGTAATCCGGCAGCAGCTTGGGAGAAACCAGATCCTCCGTCAGCCCGGCCTCGGCGCGGGCCTTTTCAAAATCGTCCACATGGGCCAGCGTCAGCTTGCCGACCTGCACGCCGCCAACCTTGGCCGCCGCGTGCTGTCCGGCATTCCGGCCAAAGACAATGATATCCAGCAGGCTGTTGCCCATCAGCCGGTTCCGGCCGTGGATGCCGCCCACCACTTCACCGGCGGCAAACAGATTTTCGATGTCCGTCTGACCGTCGTCCGTGATTTTC
The DNA here is from genome assembly GCA_905205195.1 of uncultured Eubacteriales bacterium. Taxonomy (GTDB): domain Bacteria; phylum Bacillota; class Clostridia; order Oscillospirales; family Oscillospiraceae; genus Faecousia. Next base: position 906 of record CAJLCS010000150.1, on the reverse strand, counting down.
AGGCCGCCGTTCTGATAGTGCAGCGTGGGATACACCAGAATCGGCTCCTTGCGGATGTCGATGCCGTGCTTGCCGAACATCCGCATCATGGCGGGGATCCGCTTTTCAATGGTTCCGGCGCCGTTCTTCAGCTCGATCATGGGCGTGTCCAGCCAGACCGCCTGCCCCATGGGGGTGGGAACGCCGTTGCCCCGGTCGGTGCACTCCCGGATGATGGAGGCAGCAGACACGTCCCGGGTTTCCAGCGGGTTCATAAAGACTTCGCCGTTGGCATTCACCAGCATGGCGCCAACGCTGCGGACCTTCTCCGTAACCAGCGCACCGTAAATCTGGGCCGGGAAGGCTGCGCCGGTGGGATGGTACTGGAGGGTATCCGGGTACAGCAGCCGGGCACCGGCCCGGTAGCCAAGCACCAGACCGTCGGCGGTGGCACCGTAGTGGTTGGAGGTGGGGAAACCCTGATAGTGGAGCCGTCCGGCGCCGCCGGTGGCCAGAATGACCGTTTTGGCCCGGGCAATCAGCAGCTCCTTCGTCTCCATGTTCATCAGGACGGCACCGGCGCAGCGGCCGTTTTCGTCCTTGATCAGCTCAATGGCCGCGGTGAAATCCACCACGGGAATCTTCCGGTTGAGCACCTCGTCCCGGAGGGTCCGCATGATTTCCGCGCCGGAATAGTCCTTGGCCGCGTGCATTCTCTTGCGGGAGGTGCCGCCGCCGTGGGTGGTAATCATGGTGCCGTCCGGCGCCTTGTCGAACTCCACGCCCAGATTGGACAGCCAGCGGATGGCCTCCGGTGCCTCGGTGACCAGCTTGTAAAGCAGGTCCTTCTGGGCGGCAAAGTGGCCGCCGCCGTAAGCATCCAGAAAATGCTGGGCCGGGCTGTCGCCGGGCTTGTCCGCCGCCTGA
>CAJLCS010000149.1 GCA_905205195.1 uncultured Eubacteriales bacterium | reverse complement strand
ATTTTTCCCGCCCGGCGGGGATGCCATTCGCGTCGGATTCTGCTACAATGACGGGGAGGTGAGGGCATTGAAAGAGAAAGGACTGTCCCAGGAGGGGCTGAAGGCCATTGCCTGCGGCACTATGCTGCTGGACCACATCGGCGCGGCGCTGGTGCCCTGGGAGATTCTGCGGGTCATCGGACGGATTGCGTTCCCGATTTTCTGCTTTTTGCTGGCGGAGGGGGCGGCGCGCAGCCGGAATCCGGCCCGCTATGCGGCCCGGCTGATGCTGGCGGCCCTGCTGTCGGAGCTGCCCTTTGATCTGCTGTTTTTCCGCCGGGTGAAGCCGGCGGATCAGAATGTGATGGTGACGCTGCTGCTGGGACTGGTGATGGCCTTCTGCCTGATGCGGACGGACAGCGGCTGGGTGCAGGCCGCCGCGGTGGCGGGCTTTGCCCTGCTGGCCGATTACTGGAACACCGACTACGGCGGATGGGGCGTGGTGCTGATTGCTCTGTTCGTCCTGACCCGGGGCAAGCCCCAGGCCCGCCTGACCCAACTGCTGGGCATGACGGTGATTTTCTATGCCATGAACAGCTATCCGCTGACGGTGGCGGGGCTGCGGATTCCGATTGAGATGTTCGCCCTGCTGGCGATGGTTCCCATTTCTCTGTACCACGGGAAGAAACGGACGCAAAGCCCGGCGGTACGGTTCGGCTTTTACTGCTTCTATCCGGTTCACCTGACGCTGCTTCTGCTGATCCGGCTGGCGATTTTCGGCGCTTAGTACAGCGCCACCTGCCAGTCGTCCCCGTCGGGGACGTACTGGAACTCCGTTTTGCCCTCGTCCAGCATCAGATCAATCAGCGTTTCCAGCTCGTCCACCGTGGGAAGGTCGGGAAGCTCCGCGCGGGTCACCCAGCGCATGGCGCCCTCCTCGGAATCGTGAAGCGTCCCTTCCCACTGCTCCGCCGTGAACAGAAAAACCAGATAGCGGCCGCCGGGGATGGGGAACTGCTTGAGCCCGCACAGCCGGGGAGAGAGAATCCGGTAGCCGGTTTCCTCCCGGATTTCCCGGATCACGGCCTCCACCACGGATTCGCCCGGCTCCACATGGCCGCCGGGCAGCGCATAGCCGTGCCAGTCTGCTTTCCGGCGGTTTTGCAGCAGATAGCGGTCGCCGCGGTGCAGCAGACATAAGACGGTCAGTTCAACGGTTTCGGTACGGGACATGGCAAAGCCTCCTTTTTCGTTCCAGTTTAACACGGCGCCGTAAAAAACGCAAGAGGCCCGCCGGACCTTCGTCCGGCGGGCCGTGTTTGCTTTACAGATCGGTCAGCTCCAGCGGTGCGGGGCGGTCGCAGGTGGTTTCCAGCTTCAGCTCCTGATGGGTATCACTGCTGGTGTGAATTTTCTCCATGATTTCCAGCACATGGAGGGCCATGTTGCCGTTGGCCCGGTGATCCTTCCGGCCGGAGAGCAGGGCGTTGGCCATATCGGACAGGCCGATGCCGCGGCTGTTCTCGCTGTCGGGGGTGACCAGCGGATAGGAGACGAAATCCCGGTCAAAATACTGCTTGACCTTCACCTCACCGCAGAAGCCGGTGGGATCCGGCACCAGCATACTGCCCCGGGTGCCGTAGATCTCGATCCG
>CAJLCS010000148.1 GCA_905205195.1 uncultured Eubacteriales bacterium | reverse complement strand
CAGCGGCAAAGCCGCCTGTGCCGGACTTATCCGGCCAGCCCGTCACCCGCGAGGGAGACACCCTCACCATCGGCAGCGGCGAACCTACCCACGAGATGGACATTGCCGTGTCGGACGGGGAATATGAAGCCATCCGGCAGGCCATCCCGGAAACAGAGGCCCCCACCGCCTCTGACCCTGCAACATCCCCTTACCATGTGGGTGATACGGTCTATCTGGACAATCAGGAATATCAGATCACCGAGTTGCGGGAGGACACGGTGCAGCTGCTACCCTCCGATATGGCGTACCCCATCTACCGGGTCGAGAGCCGGGAGCGGTTCGAGACGCTGCTACGTGCGGACACCCGCAACGAAGCCATCAACGAATTTTTGCCTGTAAACCCCGACACGGCTGACCAGGACCTCCGGGACGTGCTGGTCCACGGCCTGATCGGCGCGCCGGACAAGGCGGAGCTTTCCGAGCTGCTGCACACCGGCAAGCCCAACCGCGAGATCGCCCAGTGGCTGGGCCGGGCCTTCCCAGGCATCGTGGAAACGATGGAGCTGGAGACTGGCGACACCGCCGACTACCGCACCACGTCCGAAGGCATCGAACTGGAAGTGCTGGACGCGGAGGAGAAGCGGCTGGCCATGCTGTATTTTCGCTGGGATGAGGTCGCGCCCCTGCTGCGCGGGCTGTATGCCAGTCAGCTGGACGGCTTTGGGCGGGAGCAGGCCGAACCGGCTATTACCGCTGATACCACTGTCGAAGAACCTATTGAACCCGCCAAGCCCATTGAGGAACCTGCCACCGAGGCCCCGGCGTTCCATTCCGATCCGGTGACCGTCTATCCTGGCGAACAGAACCATCTGCCCTATGACGTAGTGGTGGAACGGCTGCACGTTGACCAGCCGGAACCTACGCCGCCCGAACCAACGCCGGACGTGGAGCCTGGCGAGAAGCCGGAACACCCGGTCGCCATCCCGGTCAACGGCGAGTGGCAGACCTTCCCCAACCAGCGGACTGCCGAGCAGGCGGCCTATCAGGAGTACCGGGACAACCTGCGCCGCAATGCGCAGAATTTTCACATCACCGACGACCATCTGGGCGAGGGCGGCCCCAAGGCCAAGTACCAGGCCAATGTGGCGGCAATCAAGCTGCTGAAATACCTGGAGGAAACCACCGGCCAGGCCACGCCGGAACAACAGGAAGTGCTGTCCCGCTATGTGGGCTGGGGCGGCGTGGCGGATGCCTTCGACCCATCCAAAACTGCCTGGGCCAAGGAGTACGCCGAACTGAAAGAGCTTTTGACCCCGGAGGAATATGAAGCGGCCAGGGCCTCTACCCTCAACGCCCACTACACCAGCCCCACTGTGATCCGCGCCATTTACGACGCGGTAGAACAGATGGGCTTCCGCACCGGCAACATTCTGGAGCCGTCCTGCGGCGTGGGCAACTTCTTCGGGATGCTGCCGGAGAGTATGGCCGGGAGCCGTCTGTACGGCGTGGAGCTGGACAGCATTTCCGGGCGCATCGCCAGGCAGCTTTACCCCAAAGCCGACATCACCGTGGCGGGCTTCGAGACCACCGACCGGCGGGACTTCTATGACCTTGCCATCGGTAACGTCCCTTTCGGCCAGTATCAGGTGAACGACAAAGCCTACAACAAGCTGGGCTTCAACATCCACAACT
>CAJLCS010000147.1 GCA_905205195.1 uncultured Eubacteriales bacterium | reverse complement strand
TGATGGAGGATATCCTGAATGATGTATTCATCCAGCGAGTTGGAGACGGAAATTTTGCAGTCCGTCCAGCCGGCCTCGTCCAGCATCTGCCGGGCTTTCTTGGTCAGATAGGTCATATCGCCTGAGTCCAGCCGAATGCCGCACTTGGTGATGCCCAGGGGCTTGAGCACGTCGTTGAAGGCCCGGATGGCGTTGGGAACGCCGGACTTGAGGGTGTTGTAGGTGTCCACCAGCAGCGTGGCGTTGGTGGGGTAGAGCTGGCAGTAGACCTTGAAGGCGTCGTATTCGGTGTCAAACATCTGCACCCAGGCGTGGGCCATGGTGCCGCCGGCGAACACGCCGTACTTCTGGTCGGAAATGGTGCAGGCGGTGCCGTTGCAGCCGCCGATGTAGGCGGCACGGGCGCCCAGAATGGCCGCGTCGGCGCCCTGCGCCCGGCGGGAGCCGAATTCCAGCACGGTCCGCCCCTGGGCGGCCCGGACCACCCGGTTGGCCTTGGTGGCAATCAGACTCTGGTGGTTCAGCGTCAGCAGCAGGAAGGTTTCCACCAGCTGGGCCTCAATGGCGGGGGCACGGACGGTAATCAGCGGCTCCCGGGGGAAGATGGGGGTGCCCTCCGGCACGGCCCAGATGTCGCCGGTGAAGCGGAAATGCTCCAGATATTTCAGGAAATCCTCGGAGAACATCTTCCGCCCCCGGAGATAGGCGATATCCTCGGGGTCAAAATGGAGATTTTCGATGTAGTCGATGATCTGCTCCAGACCGGCCGCGATGGCAAAGCCGCCGCCGTCGGGGCACTGACGGAAAAAGACGTCAAAGTAGCAGATCCGGTCGGCAAAGCCGGTTTCAAAGTAGCCGTTGCCCATGGTCAGCTCATAAAAATCGCAGAGCATGGTCAGGTTGAGTTTTTCTTTCTGCGCCATAAAAGACACTCCAGTTTCAGTAATTTCGTGCCCTTATTATAATCCCATCCGGCGAAAATAGCAATCAATTTTTATTGACACTGCCGGATTTTTCGGCTATGATAAAGGTGAAATCAAACGTTTTCGCTGTGGCTCGCGTCGGCGGAAACGCAGTGGAGGAATGGGTCATGGAAGATTATCGTGTATTGATCCGGACGGTCCTGGAGCGCGGCAAAGCGGAGGACGCCGGGAAGCTGCTTGAGATATGCATCCGCAACGCCTTTCCGACCTTTCATTTCCGGGGGCTGGAGCTGACGGAGCTGGACGGGGGAGCGCCCCGCTTGACGGGGAAGAGCCTGCACCACAGCTTTGTGGTGGAGGCGGCGCAGCTGGAGGGCCATCGGGTCTGGGCCGTGTATTGCCACCGGACCTCCGCCGGGAAAACGCCGGACAAGCAGATTTATCTGGATTACGACACGCTGAATTTCGTGCAGTACATGGCCTGAGCCGCTGCCTGCATCCGGAAAATGCGCCGCTGTTTTTGGAGCGGTCAAAAAAGTTTATGGAGCGTATCGGGATCGGTACGCTCCGTTTTCTGTGTATGGGGGGATGGCCCTCTCCGTCCGCGCTGCGCGCGGCTACCTCTCCCAGGGGGAGAGGCAAGGGACAAATTTGTTCCCTTTTACGTCAGGACGAGACTGCCGGTCGTCGCTGCCGGGTGCCTCCGGTGGGGTACTTTCTTGCATTGACAAGAAAGTACCGGAAAGAAGCAACCAGAGGGGGATTGCGTTGTCGCGCTCCCGCGCGCCAAAGCCATAGCCCCCTCTGGACACCCCTCGGCGCGCT
>CAJLCS010000146.1 GCA_905205195.1 uncultured Eubacteriales bacterium | reverse complement strand
CGGTGCCTGCAGAAATGTCCCATTCATATGAACATCGTCAAGGTTGCCAAGGCGCTGAAGGAGGAACGGACATGAGACAAGATCCCCTGATTCCCATGCTCGGCGTGGTGACCGCCATCCGCACCGATACCCCGGACGTGAAGACCTTCCGGATTGTCGGAACGGACGGAAAGAAGCCCTTCGTCCATATTCCGGGCCAGTGCGCCATGCTGTCCATGCCCGGCGTCGGAGAAGCGCTGTTTTCCATCACTTCTTCTCCCACGGAGGAGGATTTCCTGGATTTCTCCATCAAAAAGTGCGGCTGCGTCACCAGCTGGCTCCATCAGATGGAGGTAGGCCAGCAGGTCACCATCCGCGGCCCCTACGGCAACGGTTTCCCGGTGGACACCGCCTTTGCCGGGAAGGACCTGCTGTTTGTGGCAGGCGGCATCGGCCTTGCGCCGCTGCACTCCGTCATCAACTACTGCCGCCATTACCGGCAGCGGTACGGAACCATTGATATCGTCTACGGCTCCCGTTCCAAGGACGACCTGGTGGATTTCCCCGAAATCATGGACACCTGGTGCAAGGAGGACGGCATCAACGTCCACCTGACCATCGACCGGGAGCAGCCCGGCTGGGACGGCCATGTTGGCTTTGTCCCCAACTACGTCAAGGAGCTGGCCTTTGACACCTCCAAGACCGTGGTGATGTGCGGCCCGCCCATTATGATCAAGTTCACGCTGGCGGGACTGATGGAGCTGGGCTTTGCCCGGGAGCAAATCTACACCACCATGGAACTGCGGATGAAATGCGCCCTCGGAAAGTGCGGCCGCTGCAACATCGGCGACAAGTACGTCTGCAAGGACGGCCCGGTTTTCCGCTTTGACCAGCTCGACGAGCTGCCGGACGAATACTAAGGAGAAGAAATCATGGAACAAATGGTAAATGTCTATCTTTTCGGCAAAAAGTATCAGGTTCCTGCCAGCCTGACCATTATGGAGGCCATGGAGTACGCCGGATACCAGCTGGTGCGGGGCTGCGGCTGCCGCAACGGCTTCTGCGGCGCCTGCGCCACCATCTACCGGATCGCCGGTGACCGGGATCTGAAGACCTGTCTGGCATGTTCCACCAAGGTGGAAGACAATATGTATGTGGCCACGCTGCCGTTCTTCCCGCTGGTCAAGCAGGTGTACGACATTGAGAAGGTGAAGCCCTCCGAGCAGATCATGATGCAGCTCTACCCGGAGATCTATGCCTGTGTGGGCTGCAACGCCTGCACCAAGGCCTGTCCCCAGGGCCTCAACGTCATGCAGTACATCGCCTACGCCCAGCGGGGCGAGTATGAGAAATGCGCGGAGGAATCCTTCGACTGCGTGATGTGCGGCATCTGTTCGTCCCGCTGCCCGGCCGGAATTTCCCATCCACAGGTGGCCATGTTGGCCCGGCGGCTGAACGGCAAGTACCTGGCGCCCCACTGCGCGCATCTGGATGAACGGATCGAGGAAATCAAAGAGGGCAAGTACGAAAAGCTGCTGGAAGACCTGATGGGCAAGCCTCTGAGCGAAATGCAGGAGCTTTACAACCATCGTGAGATCGAGAAATAAGGAGGGCGTCTGATGTATCAGGATCCGATTATGCAGGCCTCCATCAAGAAGGTGGAAGCGGCCCGCGAAGCCAATTGTAAGCTGGATCCCCGGCGGATGACGGCCGAGGAAAAGGACATTCTGCTGAAAACCTACCATCCGGACTACCGGGAGGACCAGTTTGAGAATCTGCGGTTTGGCCCCAACGCCGGTCAGAAGGTGCCCCGGGAGCTTGCCGCGCTGCTGCAGGCCAATTCCCGGATTGCAGGCGCCAAACTGGATCTGGAGCACCCCGATTACGACACCGACGTGCTGATTATTGGCGCCGGCGGTGCCGGTGCTTCCGCCGCCATTGAGGCGGACGAAGCCGGTGTGAAGGTCATGATGGTCACTAAGCTCCGGATCGGCGACGCCAACACCATGATGGC
>CAJLCS010000145.1 GCA_905205195.1 uncultured Eubacteriales bacterium | reverse complement strand
ACCCCACTTATTAGATAGTATATCATACTTGTCTAACAAATGGGGTGCTGTTCATATGCAGCCGGGGGAGTTTGCTTATTCGAGAACGAGAATCGTGTGAATATCCAGCTTCGGCACCTTGACGTGGACGTATCCGTCGCGGTTGGTCCATTCTGCCGGACGGCCTTCCGGCTGGAAGGTGACGGAGGCGGGGGCGTGGTCCGCCTTCACCGCAATGGTCAGGCCGTACACCGGCGGAAGCTCACAGGCGCCGCTGCCGTAGACATCGTAGTAATACTCGGCGGTGTTGATCAGGTTGACCAGCAGATTGCCGCCGTTTTCGGCGAAGTCCAGCAGCTTCCAGGCCGGCGCCACATCGCCGTAGTCGGAGAAGAAGCTGGTGTAGCCCGGGTGGCCCTTGGTATCCAGCCGGATGCAGTCGGGGCGGGTGGCGTCCAGAAAGGCGCCGATGTTTTCGGCGGTGGTTCTGGTCCCGATGCCTTTGGTTGCCGCAATGGCGTGAAAGTCAAAGTGCAGCCCCCAATAGGCACCGGCGCGTTTTTCGTCATCATGACAACTTCCTTCATGACGGTTGGTTTTTCGTCTATCATATCGCAGGAGTATCAGGATATCAAGGACAGGATTGACCGTTTTCCCGGACGGGATTGACTTTTCAGTAATCGAAGGACCGGTTTTCCGCCGGGCGGTCGAAGCGGCGGATCGTGACATGGCGGCGCTTCCGGTCCAGCAGGATGCAGTCCCAGCTGCCGTTGAACAGCGCCCTGCTGTCCTTGCCCCGGTCCCAGGAATCCGGCGCCGGGACCTTGCCCAGAAGGTTCCGGGTGGAAACCAGCGTCACGCCGTCCCGGACCTGTACGTCGTCCCGATGGACGTGGCCGTAGAACCAGGGCAGCAGCTCCCGGCTCTGATTCTGCGTGAAATCGTAGGGGACCTCCGCCTCCATGTGGGGTAGGTCACCGGTCAGCGTTCCTTTTTCGCCGTTTTGGAAGGCGCGCAGCAGCTGTTTCACCAGGTCGCCGTTGAGCACCGGCTCCTCATTCTCCGTCAGCGGGCAGCAGTGGGACAGCAGCATCACGCCCCAGCCCGGCTCCGGCAGCCGGAGCATTTCTGCCAGCCAGCGCAGCTGGGCCTGCCGGAAGCCGAAGGTCCAGTGGCCGCACCACTGCTTGGGTAGAAGGCCGTTTTCGTCGGTCACCACCGGAAGATCACTGGAATCCAGATTCAGGATCCGGATTTTGTGGAAGGGGTCGTCCATGGCGTAGTAGCCGCCGCCGGGATTTGCCGCGTCGCACCGGATCGCAAACTGGACCCGAACGGGATTGACCACATGGGTGTACCACTGCTCCGGGGTGATGAGGTTGTCCACCCCCAGCTCATGCTGGTAGCTGTACCAGCCGCAGTTGTCATGGTTGCCCTTGGACAGGGCGAGGAACGTGGTTTTCGACTGCCGCAGCAGGGACACCACGTCGTAAAGATCCCGGTACTGTCGGGTCAGCGTGGTGTTGCCGTCAGCCAGATCGCCGGTGACCGCCAGCAGGTCGGCGCCGATGTGACCGGAAAAAGCCACCATCTCCTGAAGCCGGCTGTAGACGACGGCATAATAGGCGTATTTGCGGATGTAGTGAATGTCGGTGGCGTAAAGGCAGGTAAAGGTGTCCGGTGTTTGCAGCGCCATGATTTCCTTGGCGAAGGGCTCCCAGTGGGTGTCCAGCTGGGCCATGTTCTGCTGAAAAATGTACTGTTCGACGGAATTCATAAGTAACCTCCTGAATGTATTGCAGACTGTTTGAAATTCATGCAAAGAGCGCCCGTCGGGCGTTTTCCGCGTAGGCCGTGGGGGTGCAGCCCACCGCCTGACGGAAGGCACGGCTGAAATGATACACGCTGGAAAAGCCGCACTGCTCGGCAATTTCTCCCACCGACAGCCGCCCCTCCGCCAGAAGTTGTCGGGCCTTCCGTAGCCGCAGCTCCAGAATGTACTGCTTGGGGGTGGTGTGATAGGCTTC
>CAJLCS010000144.1 GCA_905205195.1 uncultured Eubacteriales bacterium | reverse complement strand
AAAAAAGCCATCCCGACGGCAAGCGACTTCATCTTCCGAGCTCCGACTGACCTGACCTACAACGGCACCCCCAAGACCGCAGCGGTTACTCCCTCCAAGAACGGCATGGGTGAGGTCACGGTCAAATACTATCAGGACGAAACCGAAGTGCCTCCCATCAACGCAGGCAAATACATTGTCAAGATCAGCGTAGCAGATGGCACAAACTACGAGGCTGTCGTCGACAACCTGACGGACCCTGACTGGGAGTTTACCATCACCAAGGCCACCTACAAAAACGAGATCACCAACGGCTCCGCCAAGTTCGGCACCGAGGGCACGGTGGATCTGTCCTCCCTGATCGCCGAGGGCGGCACTGCCGCTTTCGACAGAAAGACGGATAACGACGGCGTTCTGGAGGGCGACCCCACTGTTGAAGGCAATACGCTGAAATTCAAGTTCAAGGACAGTGCCACGAAGAATCAGACCGCGACTGTCGATGTCAAGGTCACCGGCGCAAAGAACTACGGAGATTATTTCATCATCGTTACGCTGAAGGTGACGGAGAAAAAGGCGCAAACGCCGCTGAAATACACCGGCCCCAGCACCGTGACCTACGGCCAGACCTTGCAGCTGACCTTTACCGGCGGCAGCGGCGACGGCAAGATGACCTATACTAACCCAAATCTTGAAGGCGCGGCTACGATAGATGAAAACGGTCTGCTCACCGCCACGAGAACGGGTAAGGTTACCATCAGGGCTGACAAAGCCGGAGACGCTACCTATGAGGGTACTTTCGTCATCTTTGACATCACCGTCACCAAAGCCCCCCTTACGATAAAGGTTCTTGACAAGCAGATTTATGTGGGCGAAGCCGCCCCCGACCTGACGAAACCCCAGAAGGGCACCCATTACACCGTAACCGGTTTGGTAAAGGAGGGCGACCTGAAGGGCACGGCTGTTATGAAGTACCAGAAGGACGGCAAAGACATTGCCACCCCTGATACCTCCAAGCCCGGCGTCTATGACATCACGCTCACCGGCCTTACCACGGTTTTCACGCACACTGCGGGCGATCACGACGACTATGACCTCACAATTGTCCCCGGAAAGCTGACCATTCAAGCCCAGCCCTCCGGCGGCGGTGGCGGCGGCGGCTCCTCCTCCGGCAGCACCGTCAAGACCGACACCGTCACGAACCCGGACGGCTCCACCACCAAGACCGAGACCAAGTCTGACGGCACGGTGATCGAGACCACCACCGGCAAGGATGGCAGCGTCTCCAAGACCACCACCAACCCCAACGGCAGCTCCGTGACCGAATCCAAGGACGCCGCCGGTTCCACCGGCACGGTGAAAACCGACAAGCACGGCCAGACCACGGCGGAAACCACCCTGAGCGGCAAAGCCGTTGAGGACGCAAAGCGCAACGGCGAGCCGGTCACGGCCCCCGTGGAAGTCGAGGCTTCCCGCAACAGCAATACCGCCCCCACCGTCAAGGTGGAACTGCCCAAGGGCACAGGCGAAACGAAGGTGGAAATTCCTGTTTCCAACGCGACCCCCGGTACGGTGGCAGTCCTCGTCCACGCGGACGGCACCGAGGAGATCGTCAAAAACTCCCTGCCCACGGCGGATGGCATCCAGCTGACGGTCAACGGCGGCGCGACGTTCAAGATCGTTGATAATTCTAAGGATTTCATCGATACCCGGAATCATTGGGCCAAGGACGCCATCGACTTCGTCAGCGCCCGTGGGCTGGTGAACGGCATGAGCGCCACGATCTACGCGCCCAACAACTCCACCACCCGCGCCCAGCTGTGGACGATCCTCGCCCGCCAGAACAACGCGGATCTAAATGGCGGCGCGACCTGGTTCGAGAACGCCCAGAATTGGGCCAAGGAGAAGGGCATTTCCGACGGCACGAACCCCAACGGCACCATCAACCGCGCCCAGATGGTCACCATGCTGTGGCGTGCTATGGGCCAGCCTGCCGCTGCCTCCGGCGCCAGCTTTGCTGACGTTCCCGCTGACAGCTACTACGCGCAGGCCGTGGCCTGGGCCATCGAGAACGGCATTACCGCCGGTGTTGGCAATGGTCGTTTCGACCCCAACTCCACCTGCACCCGCGGCCAGATCGCAACATTCCTGTATCGGC
>CAJLCS010000143.1 GCA_905205195.1 uncultured Eubacteriales bacterium | reverse complement strand
AGGGAAAACAGCGGCTCAACGGCCGGAATTTTCCCCAGAGCCGGGGAACGCTGTATCTGCTCAGCCCGGCGGACTTTCATCAGGTCTATACGCTGGAGGATATGACCTACTGGAACATTTCCTTCGACGAAACCATGGTGCCGCCCCAGATCATCAGCACCATCTACCGCAATCAGGGCGGCCTTGTCCGCCAGCTGGAGGAATCGGTGCTGCAGAAGCTGGATATGGCGGCATCCCTGCTGCAGAAGGAATACATCTGCAGCGGCTGCGTGCTGCCGCTGATGGAGTACATCATGACGCTGGTTACCAACTGCCGCCAGCCCTCCGAGGATCTGTCCCAGCTCCAGAAGTCCATTCTGTATATGGAGACCCATTTCCGGGACGATCCCACCCTGACCCAGGTGGCCGAGCAGGCCTGCCTTTCCCCGGTTTACTACAGCCGCCTGTTCAAGGAATACACCGGCATGAATTACATCCAGTATCTCAACATCCGGAAGGTCACCTGCGCCAAAATGCTGCTGGAAAGCGGCCTGTCCGTCACGGAGGCCTGCTTCAGCGCCGGATTCGGCTCCCTGTCCGGCTTCCTGCACACCTTCAAAAGCATCACCGGCATGTCCCCCAAGCTCTACCGGCAGACCTATCTGAACCCTTCCGCCGGAACCGACTCCATGAATTATCAGGTACTCTGAAAGGAATTGCACCACATGAAAAAGAAAACCCAGCTTTATCTCGTCGGCAATGCCCATCTGGATCCCGTCTGGCAGTGGCGCTGGCAGGAGGGCAGCGCCGAGGCCAAGGCCACCATCCGCTCCGCCCTGGACCGGATGAAGGAATTCCCGGAATTCCGTTTTGTCTGCTCCTCCGCCTCCGTCTACCAGTGGGTGCAGGAATTCGCCCCGGAGATGTTTGAGGAACTGAAGCAGCGGGTGTCGGAGGGCCGCCTGACCGTGGTCGGCGGCTGGCACGTTCAGCCGGACTGCAATCAGCCCTCCGGGGAGGCCTTTGCCCGCCAGTCCCTGTATGCCCAGCGCTATTTCAAGGAAAATCTCGGCGTCACCGCCCGGGTGGGCTATGATGTGGACAGCTTCGGCCACAACGGCATGCTGCCCCAGATTCTCCGGAAAAGCGGCATGGACAGCTATGTTTTCATGCGCCCCGGCCCCCACGAAAAGGCGCTGGACAGCGATGTCTTTCAGTGGGTATCCCCGGACGGCTCCTCCGTGCTGACCTACCGGATTCTGGACCCCTACTGCTTCAATTTTGAGGACGAAGCGGCGCTGGAGCAACGGCTTGCCTATCTGGACGAGGCCAGCGCCACCGATCTGGACCAGCTGCCCTTCTTCTACGGCGTGGGCAACCACGGCGGCGGCCCCACCATCCGCAATCTGGAAATCCTGCGGGCCTATCGGGAAAAGCACCCGGAGCTGACCTTCCGCTATTCGGATCTTTCCGACTTTTTCGACGCCGTCCGGGCCTCCGGCACGCCGATTCCGGAGCTGCACGACGATCTGCAGCACCACGCCAGCGGCTGCTACGCCACCGTGGGCCATGTGAAAAACGGCATCCGCCGCAGCGAGTGCAATCTGATCGCCGCCGAGTCCTTCTCCACCCTGGCCAAAACCCTGTGCGGCAAGCCCGTCCCCGGCCAGAAGCTGGAAGAAGCGTGGAAGGACGTGTGCTTCCTCCATTTCCACGATTCCATGGGCGGCTGCTGCATCAAGGAAGTCCACGACGATGCCGCCTATCAGTACGGCGCAGCGCTGAACACCGCCGCCGTGGTGGAAAACAACGCGCTGCAAACCATCTCCTGGGCCATCGATACCGGCGACAGTTCCAAGGGGCTGCCGGTGGTGGTCTTCAACCCCCACGGCTTCCCGGCGGAAACCGCCGTGCAGGTCAACATGGAGTCCACCGGCGTCACCGACAGCGACGGAAACGCCGTTCCCTTCCAGCTGGTCCACGCCTCCAGCAACGAGTGCTACTGGCGCCACGACACCCTGTTCGCGGCCCGGATCCCGGCGCTGGGCTACCGGGTGTATTACCTTCAGAATCCCCTCCGGTCGGGAAGCTCCGTCACGCCGGCCCTTTCCCAGGACGGTCCCGTCCGGGCCGTTCCCTACAGCGGCGTCCGCACCGCCAATCTCCACAGCACCGTGGTGCTGGAAAACGAGACGCTGCATCTGGAATTCGACCTGCATAACGGCTATGCGGT
>CAJLCS010000142.1 GCA_905205195.1 uncultured Eubacteriales bacterium | reverse complement strand
AGTGGGTCACGCCGATGCACTTGCCGTCCTTGGTGATCTTGTCCAGGACTTCCAGATTCTTGCCGACGTTGGTGCCGCCGGCGCCGTAGGTGCAGGAGATGTAGTCCGGGTTAAGCGTATACAGCTGCTCCAGGACACCGCCCTGCCCACACAGCTTCTCCATGCCCACGTCCGTCTTGGGGGGGAACACTTCGAAGGAGAAGGCACTGCGGCTTTCCATGATTTCTGCAACAGTCATTTGTTTTTACCTCCTAATGCAGCTTGCACTGCGTTTTAACATGATCTTTTGGGCGCAATACGCCCATATCGATACGACAATATCGTATCACACCCGGCGCATAAATTCAAGCCGAATTTTTCGTAAAAGCGACTTTTTTACGCAGGCCGTCACACCGGTGTAAAACAGAATTTCTGGGTCAGGCCGTCGGCGGCGGCATAGACCGTCACCGTGCCGTCGGCCAAGGTCTCCGACGACAGCGTTACCTCCCGGCCCTTGAGCAGGCGGCGGACATAGGAAGCCGGATCGTCCGTCTCCACCTCCTCAAAAAACACGTCCCGCTTCTGATTGTTGGGGCACAGGTTCTGGATTTCCCGCACAAGCTCGTAAGTCATGGCTTTTCTCCGTCACAGTCCCAGAATCTCGTACACCAGATTCCGGATATGGGTATGAATGATATTCGCCACGTCCCGGCCCAGCACCTGCTGGGTGTAGACGATGCCGAGGCGGTGCTCCGTGTCAATCATCAGGTAGGCGCCGGCGGCGCCGTCCCAGCCGAATTCGCCCAGGGGGCTTTTCGCGCCGCTCTTTTCCTTCTCCAGCAGCACTCGCATGCCCAGGCCGTAGCCGTAGCCCGGCTTGTTGCAGCCTGCGAAATCCGCCAGCTGCACCGGCCCCAGCCGGTTGACCCGGAACGCCGCCACGCTCTGCGCCGACAAAATCCGGGCGCCGCTGCGGCCCACGCCGCCGTTGCACATGGCCTCCACGAACTTTCCGTAGTCGGTAATGGTGGAAACCAGCCCCGCGCCGCCGCTTTCGTAGCGGGGCGTCGGCACCAGTCCATTGGTGTTGGGCACCGCCACCGGCCCCCCCGCCTCGCTGCGGTATTCGTACTGCTGGGTCAGCCGGGTAGCCTTTTCGATGGAGAAGCCGCTGTCCGCCATGCCCAGCGGGTCGAACAGATGCTCCTTCATGTACTGCCCGAAGGTCCTGCCGCTGACGACCTCGATCACCCGGGCCATCACGTCCAGGCACAGGCTGTAACAGAACCGGGTACCCGGCTCGAAGTGCAGCGGGGCCTTGGCCAGCGCCGCGATGATCTCCGCAGTGGTGGCGTTGGGATTGTTCCGGCACACCTCCTGAATGGGTTCAATGCCCAGATTGTAGTCGAAGCCGCCGCACATGGTCAGAAGATGCTCCACGGTGATGGCGTTCCGGGCCGGGGCGTCCCCCACCCGCATGGACCGGAATTCCGGCAACAGGTCCCCGATGGAATCGGAAAGCTTCAGCTTTCCCGCCTCCACCAGCTGCATGGCGGCCACGGCGGTCAGAGGCTTGGTGGCGGAGTAGAGCAGGTACTGATCCTCCAGCGTCACCGGCATCGTCCCCGCCGCGTCGGAGAAGCCCTCCGTGTGGGAATAAACCGTCTTGTGGTCCCGCAGCACCAGGCAGGCGCTGCCGGGAATACCCTCGGTTTCCCGCAGGGAATCCAGATAAGATGTCAGCCGATCAAAATTCATAAGTGATGTTCCTTCCTCTCGCGTTTTTTCACGCAGATCCAACGATTTTATCATACACCAAATCCGGAAATAATCAAGGCCCCGCCGCCCGGACTTTTTTCCCGAAACGGGTCGATAAAAAGTGGTTGCTTTTTTCCGGCGGCTCTGCTATAATACGGGCAGATGTGCAGGGTTAGTTCATCGGTAGAATGGTCGCTTCCCAAGCCACAGAGGCGGGTTCGATTCCCGTACCCTGCTCCATCGTCGCCGCGGACCGGAAGGTCCGCGGCATTTTCATATAAAAAATACCCGGCCGGACCTTTTCGGGTCCGGCCGGATCAGCCTCTCCCTCTGGGAGAGGTGGCCGCGCGGAGCGCGGACGGAGAGGGAAAAGCGGTGCGGTAGGCCCTCTCCGTCACCTTCGGCGACAGCTCCCCCAGAGGGGAGCCGAGGCGGCGTGCAGCGCAGCGATCACGCCGCCCGTCACACGAAAACGGAAGAAAAG
>CAJLCS010000141.1 GCA_905205195.1 uncultured Eubacteriales bacterium | reverse complement strand
TGCGCGCAGCAGACTGCAATTCTTTTGCCGGAAAAGCCCAAAGGGGTTTTCCGACAGCCTAAAAAAGACCTTGCGTTTTAGCTGGTTGCTCATAAAAAAGTGAATCCGACCTATGGCTGCAATCAAAGGTCGGATTCTTTTTTTATGTTAGGGCTGGAATATCCATGGCTCCCTCTGACGCGGGAGGCTTGGATGCGGTGCAAAATCGCACATTACCGCACTACACCGAATGGTGTATAGAAGTGCGCCCTTACTGTTTGACAAATTGGAATTGATTTTCCTTTTTATTTCTTAGTATCAATCCAAATGAAAACTCTCTCGTCAGTTCTTTCAGTAACAACACCTCCGTTTGCTATTGCCACAGCTTGAGATGCTATGTTATCTAAAAGAATGGTTACTAACACTTTATCTATTCCCATTTCTTTCGCTTCATTAAGCAATAATCTCAGCAGTTCTTTTCCATATCCTTTTCCACGAAACGCTGGTGCAATTCCGTACCCGATATTTCCTCCTGCTTTTCTCAGTGCCTCAGTCAAAAAATGTCTGACAGAACCAAATCCAACCGGAATACCATCAGCATATAGCCAAAAAGTTGTAGAAGGCACTTTCCAACCATCTACAATCCCTTCTTGCTCAGAATCCCTCTGTTTTACAATCAGCCATTCTTTATACTCATCAAATGTTAATCCGTTGGCTTTGTTAATTAATCCATTTTCTTCAGCAGGGATCTCTTGCAGCATTGTGTAAATATCTAAGCCATCATCAACTGACAATCTTTTTAATTCCAACATTATTTTCAATTCTCCTTAATCAAATAAACTCAAGTTTATCAGTCTGTTTAATCATATCATATGGCTTCAATGTACGGCAAGAACAATCCCGGCAGACATTACTGCCGGGACTGATGCTGTTTTATGGACATCTACATTTTCCGCAAGGTCCTTTTGTTACCGTCTTGTCCGCCGGGGGCGGGGGGCGGGACGGGACTTTCCGGGGCGGTCGCCCTGGCGGTCCATCGCCGCCAGCGTCTCCCGGAAGCAGGTGTCCCACTCCGACGCCGTCCGCTGCATTTCCCGGCCGTAGATCAGATAGGGGCAGGGGGGCAGAATCCCGCCGCCGTAATGCCGGGCAAAGGAAACGTCCACCCCCAGCGCCAGTGCATAGGGCATCATGGCAAAGAAGTAATCCGGCTTCCCCGCCGCGATTTCGTGAAGCTCCCGGCCGGGGGCGCGGCGCAGGAACCGCCGTAGGCCCAGAATGTCCCGGGCCGTCTGACGGCCAAGGTCGCTTCTCCGGCCGCCGAAGGCACCGGCCGCCGCCGACAGCAGCAGCCACGCCATGGCAAACGCCGCCAGATTCATCCGGCCCACCAGCGCGCCGAACAGCAGCCACAAAACCAGGCATAACCCGGCCTGCTTCAGCGCCGTCCGGTCCCGGAGGAACAGCCGGCAGGCCGCCGCGTCGATCCGGAGGGCGCTATAGCCGCCGAAGCAGCCGCCCAGCATCGCCAGCACCAGCCGGACGTAGAGATTGCCGCTCCAGCTCAGGCCCAGCGACAGGCCGCAGCACACGGCGGCGGCAGCGGAGATGCCGCGGAAAATCCGGACGTTGCCGGACCGGTGCCGGAACATCCCCGGCTGCTTCGGCCGGAGAGACTCCACCTTCCGGCACAGATTGCCGTAGTGGACGCCGGTGGCATCCGCCACCGTCCGGCGCTGGAACAGCCAGCGGAAGCAGCGATTCTCAAATTCCGGCCGCTCGTTGCCCATGTCCATCCGTTTGTGGAGCAGTACCCGGCCGTTGTCGTCGGCCTGAATGAGCAGATAGCCCAGGCTGGCCCAGTGCATCACCATCACGGTCAGATCCGCGCCGGTCTGGGTCAGGCGGCAGCCCAGCTCCCCGGCGGACAGGCCCTCCGGCGGCGTGGGGCGCCGGTTTGGCAGCAGCAGCCCGCACCGCAGCGTCAGCAGCCACAGAACCGCCGCCAACGCCGCCAGGCCGTAAGCCGCCAGCTCCGTGGGCAGCACGGTTTTCTTCCCGGCGGTCAGCACCGTGGGAAACTGCTCCTCCGGTACCCGGAGGGTCATGGTCATGGTCTCGTGGTCCTCCAGCTGGCCGGCGGCGGAACCGGCAATCACCGCCCCGTCGGTGGAAACGCTCAGGTGGGACTCGATGCTCTCCTGAAAGTATCCGCTGGAAAAGGAGGGCCGCCCGGTCACGTCCCCGGGCAGGGTCCCGGTCTGACGGCAGAGCCCATCCAGTGACCGATGAC
>CAJLCS010000140.1 GCA_905205195.1 uncultured Eubacteriales bacterium | reverse complement strand
TCAGGACGTGGTCACTTCCGTCATTCAGTCCGATATCGAAAAACTCCGCCAGACCGGCGAAAAGCTCAACCGGGACAACTTCAACGCCGCCGTCAGCGCCGTGCTGCGGGCCAAGCGGGTCTTTGTTCTGGGTGTTCGCTCCGCCGCGCCGCTGGCGGGTTTCCTGGGTTATTACCTCAATTATATGTTTAATAATGTGCATATCGTTACGGCCTCCGGCTCCAGCGAAATGTTCGAGAAAATCGTGGGCGTGACGGCGGAGGACGTGGTGATTGCTTTCAGCTTCCCCCGCTATTCCACCTCCACCGCCAAGGGCGTGCGCTACTGCCGCAGCACCGGCGCTACGGTCATCGGCATTACCGATTCCGAGCTGTCGCCGCTGGGCCAGAACTGCGACCATGTGCTGGTGGCCAAAAGCGACATGGTGTCGCTGGTGGATTCGCTGGTGGCGCCGCTGAGCGTGGTCAACGCGCTGATTGTGGCCATTGCCTCCAAGCGGGAAAAGGAGCTTTCCCATACCTTCAATACACTGGAGCGTATCTGGGAAGAATACCATGTGTACGAAAAGCAGGCCGAGAAGCAATGAGCTGGGACGGAATTGTCATCGGCGGCGGTCCGGCGGGAATGATGGCCGCCATCACGGCGGCACAGCAGGGGAGCCGGGTGCTTCTTCTGGAACGCAATGACCGTCCGGGCAAAAAGCTGCTGATTACCGGCAAGGGCCGCTGCAACGTCACCAATCACTGCACGGCCCAGGAGGCACTGCAGAACGTTCCGCGAAACGGCCGGTTCCTGTACAGCGCCATGGCGGCCTTTCCACCGGAGGAGGCGGAGAAATTCTTCCGCGACGGCGGATGCCCGTTGAAGGTGGAGCGAGGGAACCGGGTTTTCCCCGAAAGCGACCGGTCCTCGTCGGTGCTGGACTGCCTGACGCGCATGATGCGGCAGCATCATGTGACGGTCCGGACCGGTGTCCGGGTGAAGGGCATTCTCACCACCAACGGCGCCGTCAGCGGCGTGCGGACGGAAAGCGAAACGCTGAACGCGGACTGGGTGATCCTGGCCACCGGCGGCGTTTCCTATCCGCTGACCGGCTCCACCGGCGACGGCTACGCCATGGCGTCCGCCCTGGGACATACGGTGACGCCGCCGGAAGGCTCTCTGGTGCCGCTGGAAACGGCTGGACCGGATGCGCCGGAGATGCAGGGGCTGAGCCTGCGAAACGTAGGCGTCAAGCTGATCGGACCAAAGGGAAAGCTGCTGTATCAGGATTTCGGCGAACTGCTTTTCACCCATTTCGGCGTGTCCGGCCCCACGGTGCTCAGCGCCAGCGCTCATCTGAAAGGGGAGTGCCGTCTGGTGCTGGACCTGAAGCCTGCGCTGGATGAGGGAAAGCTGGACAGCCGGATTCTGCGGGATCTTGAAAAATATCAGAACCGGGCCATGGAAAACGCCCTGACGGACCTGCTGCCCCGGTCCATGATTCCCGTGGTGCTCCGGCGGCTGGAAATCGATCCGGCCCTGCAGGCCAATTCTCTGAAAAAGCAGCAGCGTTGGGCGCTGGTGACGCTTTTGAAGGCCTTTTCGCTGGAGATTACGGGCAAGCGGCCGGTGGAGGAAGCGATTATCACTTCCGGCGGCGTGAAAGTCGGGGAAGTGGACCCGAAAACCATGGAATCCAAGAAAATTCCCGGGCTGTTTCTGGCCGGGGAGCTGCTGGACTGCGACGCCTACACCGGCGGATTCAATCTCCAGATTGCCTGGGCAACCGGCCGGGCGGCAGGATTGGGGGCCGCAGCCCTCGGACGCACAAAAATCAGCCGTTGACAAACTGCGGCAGATGTACTAAAATACAACAAGAACGTGCAGACCATGGATGGAGGAATCGAGTATGTACGAGAAATTGGTGGCCTATGCCGCACGGCAGCTGGATCTGGATCCCAGCGAAATTCACCCCAACAGCACCTTCGAGAGTCTGGGCATTGATTCCCTGGACATCGTGGAGATGGTGATGGACCTGGAGTCCGAGCTGGGCGTGGAGCTGGATCTGGAGGATCAGAAGATCACCACGTTTCAGGAGTTGGCTGACTTTATCGACAGCAAGCTGAACTAATTGAATCAAATACTGCCTTGTTGCGGTCGAACCGGCCCGTAACGAGGTCGCACTAGTCGGGGAGATAGCGGTGCCCTGTAACCTGCAATCCGCTATAGCAGGGATGAATTCCCATACCCGAGCTTGTCCTGAGTATCGTCTGGCCCATGTAAGCGGTGTTGAAGGATTGGTCTTACGCAACGAGATCCCGCGAACCATGTCAGGTGGGGAACCAAGCAGCATTAAACGGAT
>CAJLCS010000139.1 GCA_905205195.1 uncultured Eubacteriales bacterium | reverse complement strand
GGGTCTCCCGGTTGTAGCGCCGTCCCTTGCACACCTCGCAGGGCACGTAGATATCGGGCAGGAAGTGCATCTCGATCTTGATGAGGCCATCACCGGTACAGGCCTCGCACCGGCCGCCCCGGGTGTTGAAGGAGAACCGGCCCGGGCCGTAGCCCCGGACCTTGGCGTCGTTGGTGGAGGCAAACAGGTCCCGAATGTCGTTGAACAGCCCGGTATAGGTGGCCGGATTGGACCGGGGCGTCCGGCCGATGGGGCTTTGGTCGATGTCGATGACCTTATCCAGATATTCCATGCCCTCGATGGCATCGCAGGCGCCGGGGCGGGTGCGGGCGTGATTGAGCCGGGCGGCCAGCGTCTTGTTGAGTACCTCGTTGACCAGACTGGACTTGCCGGAGCCGGACACGCCGGTGACGCAGGTCAGGGTGCCCAGCGGAATGGAGACGTCGATGTGCTTCAGATTGTTTTCCGCGGCGCCCCGGACGGTGAGGAAATGGCCGTTTCCGGCCCGCCGCCGGTCGGGCACCGGGATTTTTTTCACGCCGGACAGATACTGGCCGGTGACGGACCGGGGGCAGTTCAGAATGTCCTGCAGCGTACCGGCGGCCACGATCTGTCCACCGTGACTCCCTGCGCCGGGCCCCACGTCCACGATGTAATCGGCAGCCCGGATGGTGTCCTCGTCGTGCTCCACCACGATCAGGGTGTTGCCGATGTCCCGCAGCTGCTTCAGTGTGGCCAGCAGCTTGTCGTTGTCCCGCTGGTGCAGGCCAATGGACGGCTCGTCCAGAATATACAGCACCCCCATCAAAGAGGAGCCGATCTGGGTGGCCAGGCGAATCCGCTGGCTTTCACCGCCGGACAGGGTGGCGGCGGACCGGGACAGGGTCAGATAGGACAGACCCACGTCCGCCAGGAACTGGAGCCGGGACCGGATCTCCCGGGCGATCTGCTCGGCCACCGTGGCCAGATTGCCCTCCAGCTTCAGGTCCTTGATAAAGGCTAGTTCCTTGGAAATGCTCATCCGGCAGAAATCCATGATGCCGATGCCGCCCACGGTGACGGCTCGGGCAATGTCCGACAGCCGCTGCCCGTGGCAGTGGGGGCAGGGAGCGGTTTCCATGCACTCCTCCAGCTCCTTTCGGGCGGCGTCGGACTGGGTTTCCCGGAATCGGCGGCTGATGTTGGGCAGAATGCCCTCAAAGGGCTGCTCCAGCACACCCATGCCGTTTCCCCGGTTGTAGGTCATCCGGAGCTTTTCGCCGCCGGTGCCGTGGAGAATCACGTCCAGCGCTTCCCTGGGCAGCTGGCTCACGGGGGCGGTGAGGGAAAAGTGATATTTCTGGGCCAGTGCTTCAAAGTACATCCGGAAAATGGAATCGGTCCGGGCACTGTTCCAGCCCGGAGCCTGAATGGCACCGTCCAGAATGCTCTTGCTCTTGTCGGGGATCACCAGATCCTCGCTGGCCACCAGCTGGAAGCCCAGACCGGTGCAGACCGGACAGGCGCCGGCGGGATTGTTGAAGGAGAACATCCGCGGCTCCAGCTCGGACAGACTGATGCCGCAGTCCTCGCAGGCGTAATTCTGGGAGAAGCTCAGCTCCCGGTTCTCCGCAGGCAGCTCGATGGTCACAAGACCGCCGGAATGGCTGCACGCGGTTTCGATGGAGTCGGTCAGGCGGCGGCGCAGCCCCTCCTTGAGGACCAGTCGGTCCACCACCAGCTCGATGGTGTGCTTTTTATTCTTCTCGCACTTGATCTCTTCCGTCAGATCATACAGAATGCCGTCCACCCGGACCCGGACGAAGCCGGATTTCCGGGCGTCGTCGCACACCTTCTTGTGCTCGCCTTTTTGGGCCCGGATCACCGGGGACAGGACCACGAATTTGGTGCCGCTTCCCAACGCCTCCACCTGATCGACGATCTGGTCGATGGTCTGGCGGCGGATTTCCTTGCCGCACTTGGGGCAGTGGGGCACGCCGACTCTGGCCCACAGCAGGCGGAGGTAATCGTAGATCTCCGTCACGGTGCCCACGGTGGAGCGGGGGTTTTTGGAGGTGGTTTTCTGGTCAATGGAGATGGCGGGGGACAGACCCTCGATGGAATCCACGTCCGGCTTGTCCATCTGGCCGAGAAACTGCCGGGCGTAGGAGCTGAGGCTCTCCACATACCGGCGCTGGCCCTCGGCGTAAATTGTGTCGAATGCCAGACTGGACTTGCCGGAGCCGGACAGACCGGTGAACACCACCAGCTTGTCCCGGGGCAGGGTCACGTCCACGTTTTTCAGATTGTTCTCTCTGGCGCCTTTGATTCGGATTGTTTCGTTCATACCATGTTCTCCCGATTGCCTGGGCGCGGCAGGCCGCCGCAGCCAAAATACCTGCCTATTATACCACATTGTGCCGGGAGTTACAAGTGGAAAAGCAAACATAAATTCGAATTTCGGGGAGATGTTTTGTCGCATTGCCGGTTTTCCGGTGTAGGGGCAGGTGTT
>CAJLCS010000138.1 GCA_905205195.1 uncultured Eubacteriales bacterium | reverse complement strand
GAGCGTCTATCTTTAAAAAACAACCAAGCGCAATCCCATGATTCTGCCTGTGATCATGGAAATCTGAAACAAATCGCCCGCAGCCAATGCGGGCGATTTTTATGGGAGCAACACGATGACATTTGAATTTGCACCGCTGGAGGGGCTGACCGACCGGATTTACCGGCAGCTGCACCGGCAGTATTTCCCCGGCCTAGACCGGTACTATACCCCCTTTCTCTCCCCCACCGTCCACCGCAGCCTGACTCATCGGGAGGAGCTGGAGCTGCCAACCGCCGCATCCCTCGGTGCCGAAACGGTACCCCAGCTGCTCACCCGGAACCCGGCGGATTTTCTCTGGATGGCTGGCCAGTGCGCCGAACGGGGGTACCGGGAGGTCAATCTCAATCTGGGCTGCCCCTCCGGTACCGTGGTGTCCAAGGGGAAGGGCGCGGGAATGCTGGCGGACCGGGACGGGCTGTGCCGGTTTCTGGACGAGGTTTTCTCCGCCGCGCCGGTGGCGATTTCCGTCAAAACCCGGATCGGCCTCCGGGATCCGGCGGAATTTCCCGAACTTCTGGACATTTTCAACCGCTATCCGCTGGCCCGGCTGATTCTCCATCCCCGGGTCCGGCAGGCCTTCTACAGCGGCAGCGTAGACATGGACGCCTTTGCATACGCTCTGGGCCACAGCCGCGCCCCCGTCAGCTATAACGGCAATCTTTGCAGCACGGAGGACATTGCCGCCCTGTCCCGCCGGTTTCCCGGTGTGGATACCGTCATACTCGGCCGGGGGCTTATCGGCGATCCCGGAATGCTCTGCCCCGGCGGGACGGAAAAAGCGCGCCTGCAGGCCTTTTATGAGGACCTGCTGACGCGCTATCTGGATGCCTTCGGCGGCAGCCGGAACGCCATGTTCCGGCTGAAGGAGCACTGGCACTACCTGATCTGCCATTTCGGCAATGCGGACAAGCTAGGAAAACGGCTGCGAAAAACGACGGATCTGGCCGAATACCGGGCCATCACCGCCGAAATCTTTGAAACGCTCCCCTTTTTGCCCCGGCTGCACCCGGACTGGTGACATTAAGCCCCTGCCGCCGGAAGCAGCCGGTCCAGAATGCCCGCACAGACCCGGACCGAAAACACCGTATCCCGCCGGATCCCCGCCGGGCATTGCAGATAGGTCCGGTGCTGCTGCCGGATGGCTTCCATCACCGGCACGGCACCGTCGCCCCGGATTTCCGGCGATCCAGCCAGATATTGGAGAAAATAGGCCTGAAGCTTCGCTTCATAGGCCTTGTGGATCCGCAGATCCGTCGGAAACGCCGCATTGTGGGCATAAGTAAAGGCATCCGTAGTATAGTGGACCAGCTTGCCCAGCGTGTAGTAGTCCCAGATGTGCAGCGTCCTGCGGCGCTCCAGGCGGCCGGACACCCGCTGCATATACCGCTGGGCATTCTCCCAGTTATGGCCCCGGAGCCACTGGCGGTGCAGAGAGCCTTTCAGATAGGTGGCCGGGTTCCGGTCCGGCTGAACGCAGCCGAAGAGAAAGGCCCGCACCCGCAGCTGGGAGCAGCCGCTCAGATTCCGCCCCGCCAGGTACTGCCCCAGCAGGGCATGACTTTTTCCTTTCATTTCATTCTCAACTCCCAATCTCCGGTTTTCCCCATTGTAGCACATATTTTATGAAACGGAAACAGGAAACATACGGAAAAAGTTCCGGCCCGCCCCACAAGGCAGGCCGGAAATCAATTTATTCGGAAATCGGCTCAAAATCTGCCGCGCCGTGCTTGCACAGCGGGCAAACGATATCCTCCGGCAGGGTGTCGCCCTCGTAGACCCAGCCGCAGATCTTGCAGACGTAGCCCTTCTTGCCGGCAGTCTCCGGCTTCGGCTTTACCTCGTTGAGATAATAGGTATAGGTCATGGTTTCCGCGTCGGAAATCACCCGGGCCTCCGTAACGGTGCAGATGAACATTCCGTGGGTGTCCAGATCCACATACTGCTCCACCTCCAGCGACAGGAAGGCGTTGATGTACCGATCCAAAAATACCAGGCCATTGTCGGACCGCAGCACCGATTCGCCTGCGAATTTGTCCGCCGACCGGCCGCTCTGGAAGCCGAATTTCTGGAAAACGGCAAAGGGCGCCTCCTTGGACAGGCAGTTCAGGTTCATCTTCCCCGTCTGGCGGATCACATGGTGGGAATAATTGGCCTTGTTGATGGTCACAGCCACCCGGTTGGGGGTATTGGTCACCTGAGAAACGGTGTTGACAATCAGGCCGTTGTCCTTCTTGCCATCGTTGGAGGTCACCACATACAGGCCGTAGCCGATCTTGAACAGCGCCGTCAGGTCGTTCTTGTCTGCCGTCTGCTCCTGCTGCGCCAGATAGTCCCGGCACATGGCACGGGCCAGCGCCTCGATTTTTCCGCTGCTCTCCTCATTCAGGGCGGACCGGACCGTCACAATCGGCTCCGCGAAGGTCAGATTTTTGCTGCCCTCCAGCAGGCTCTTCATGGTTTTGGCCGCCAGCGGCGCCCAGCTGCCGTTTTCCACCAGGCCCACGGTCCGGTG
>CAJLCS010000137.1 GCA_905205195.1 uncultured Eubacteriales bacterium | reverse complement strand
CCCCACTTATTAGATAGTATATCATACTTGTCTAACAAATGGGGTGCTGTTCAAAGAAGCGGCAGGGGCTTTATAAGCAAAGGATCTTTCGGTTACCGCAGGGTGACGCCCAGCTGCTCTTTCAGCGCGGCCAGCACCTTGGCGGTGACGGCTTCACAGTCGGCATCGTTGAGGGTGTGGTCGTCGGCCCGCAGCTCCAGCGAGAAGGCCAGGCTCTTCTTGCCCGGCTCCACGCCGATGCCCCGATAAATATCAAACAGGCGGATGCTGCGAAGGAGCTTCCCGGCAGAGGCGGTGATGACCTTTTCCACCTGCGCCACGGTCATATCCTCCCGGCAGACCAGCGCCAGATCCCGGGAGACGGCGGGATACTTGGGCAGGGGAATATAGGTCGGTTCCGGCAGCCGCAGATCGAACATGGCGGTCAGATCCAGCTCGGCGCAGAAGATTTCACCGTCCAGATCGTAGTTTTTCGCCACCAGCGGATGAATCTGGCCCATATAGCCGAGCTGCACGCCGCCGACGGAGACGCTGGCGCAGCGGCCGGGATGATAGGTGGGGTTGTCCCGGACGGCGGTGTACTCCGCCTTCGGCAGCCGCAGACCGGCCAGTACCGCGTCCAGCTCGCCCTTCAGGGAGAAGAAGGTTTCGTTGGCACCGTAGGTACCCAACACCAGCATCTTCGGCTCCCGGGGCAGGAGCTGGCCCTCCACGGGCAGATAGATTTTGGCTAACTCATAGAGCTTGACGGACTTGTTGTGGTAGGCGTTGTTTCGGGAGAGAATATCCAACATGGAAGGGACGGCGATGGTCCGCATGATGGAGGTGTCCTCGCCAAGCGGGTTCTGGATTTTCAGCGCATGGCGCAGGGGAGAATCCTGCGGCAGGCGGATCTGATCAAAGATCGTGGGGGAGACGAAAGAATAGGTGATGATTTCACTGTAGCCCATGGCCCGGCACAACGTCCCGGCTTTGGCCTCCATCTGCATTCTGGGGGAGTAGCCGCCCTGACAGGAAATCTTCAGTGGGGTGGTTTCAATGGCATTGTAGCCGTAGGACCGGCCCACTTCCTCGGCAATGTCGGCCATCAGGTTCAGATCCGGCCGCCAGGAGGGGACTTCCACCGTATCACCAACGACGGGGATTTCCAGCGCCTCGAGATAGCGGACCATGTCCTCCCGGGAAATATCGGTGCCCAGCAGGCGATTGATCTTCTCCGGCTCCAGCGGAATGGTCTTGGGACGGGGAACGTAGTTGACAATGTCGATGGTGCCGTCCATCACGTCGCCGGCGTTCAGCAGCTCCACCAGCTCGCAGGCCCGCTCCACGGCGGGAACGGTCATCAGCGGATCCAGATTCTTCTCGAATTTGCCGGAGGCTTCGGTCCGCAATCCCAGTGCCAGCGCCGTCTGACGGATGGAGGTGCCGTTGAAGTTGGCGGATTCAAAGACCACGGTGGCGGTGTCGTCTACGATTTCGGAATTCTCGCCGCCCATGATACCAGCAAGGCCGATGGGACGGTGCTCGTCGGCGATGACCAGCATACCGGGCGTCAGGGGACGGACGGTGCCGTCCAGCGTGGTCAGCGTTTCATCGGCTTCCGCCTCCCGCACGATGATCTTCCCGGAGGAGACGTAGCGGTAGTCGAAGGCGTGCATGGGCTGGCCGTATTCCAGCATCACATAGTTGGTGATATCGACAATATTATTGATGGGCCGGACGCCGTTGGCGCGCAGGCGCTGACGCAGCCACTTGGGGGAGGGGCCGATCTTGACGTTGGTGACCATCCGGGCGGTGTAGCGGTTGCACAGCTTCTCGGCAGGCACCTCCACATCCAGCTTGTCGAAGATGGAACCGGCGTTGCTGCCGTGGATCACCGGGTCATGGTGCTTCATGGGCTTGTGGAAGGCGGCGGCCGCCTCCCGGGCCAGACCGATGATGGAATAGCAGTCCGGGCGGTTGTTGGTGATTTCAAAATCAACTACCGTGTCGTCGTTGCCGATGACGGTGTTGATGTCGTCGCCGGGCTTGCAGTCCTCCTGCAGGATCCAGATGCCGTCCTCAATGGCATAGGGGAAGTCGTTCAGCGTCAGCCCCAGCTCCTTCAGGGAGCAGAGCATTCCGTTGGACGGCTCGCCCCGGAGCTTGCCCTTGGTGATGTGAACGCCGCCGGGAAGCCAGGAATTGTGCAGTGCCGCAGGCACCAGATCGCCTTCGTGGACGTTCTGGGCGCCGGTGACGATCTGCACCGGCTCGTCCTTGCCCACATCCACCTGGCAAATCCACATATGATCGGAATTCTGGTGCCGGACGATGGACAGCACCTTGCCGACCACCACATTTTTGATTTCGGCGTCCATCCGCTCGTAGGTTTCCACCTTCTGGCCGAAGATGGTCATGGCTTCCACGAATTCCTTGTCGGAGACGGCGGACAAATCCACGAATTCCTCATTGATCCATTTTCTGTTCAGTTTCATGATGCTGCCTCCTCAGAATTGCTCCAGGAATCTGACGTCGTTGTCGAAAATCAGACGCAGATCGTTGATGCGGGTCCGGCGCATGGCCAGCCGTTCCAGACCGAGGCCGAAGGCGAAGCCGGAATATTTGGTCGAATCGATGCCGCAGCCCTCCAGCACCGTGGGATGCACCATACCGGCGCCCAGCAGCTCGATCCAGCCCTCGCCATGGCAGGTGGAG
>CAJLCS010000136.1 GCA_905205195.1 uncultured Eubacteriales bacterium | reverse complement strand
CGCCGCCGGAGGCCACGGAGAAGTACTTCTTGCCCTGCTCGATGCACTCCTTCTTGTAGGTGCCGGCCACGGGATGCTGGAACCGGGTGGGGTTGGTGGAGTTGCCGGTGATGGACACGTCCACACCCTCGTGGTGCATGATGGCCACGCCTTCGCGCACATCGTCAGCGCCGAAGCAGCGGACGGCAGCCCGCTCGCCGTCGGAGTACTTGTACTCCTTGACGATCTTCAGCTCGCCGGTGTAGTAGTCAAACTGGGTCTGCACATAGGTAAAGCCGTTGATCCGGGAGATGATCTGAGCGGCATCCTTGCCCAGACCGTTCAGGATGACCCGCAGCGGCTCCTTCCGGGCCTTGTTGGCGGAGCGGGCAATGCCGATGGCGCCTTCGGCGGCAGCGAAGGACTCGTGACCGGCCAGAAACGCGAAGCACTTGGTCTCGTCCCGCAGCAGCATGGCGCCCAGATTGCCGTGGCCCAGGCCGACCTTCCGGTCCTCGGCGACGGAACCGTCGATGCAGAAGGCCTGCAGGCCGATGCCGATGGCCTCGGCAGCCTCGGCGGCGGTCTTGACGTTCTTCTTCAGCGCGATGGCGGCGCCCACGGTGTAGGCCCAGCAGGCGTTCTCAAAGCAGATGGGCTGAATGCCCTTGACGATTTCATACGGATCGAAGCCCTTGGCCTTGCAGATTTCCCGGCACTCTTCCACGGAGGAAATGCCGTACTGAGCAAGGACGCCGTTGATCTTGTCGATTCTTCTTTCGTAACTTTCAAACAAAGCCATTTTTCGTCCTCCTCTTATTCCTGACGCGGGTCGATGTACTTGTGCGCGTTGTCGAACCGGCCGTAGTGACCCTTGGCCTTGGTCAGAGCGGTGTTGGCATCGTCGCCCTTCTTGATGAAGTCCATCATCTTGCCCAGGTTAATGAACTCGTAGCCGACGATGAGGTTGTCCTCGTCCAGCGCCACCCGGGTGACATAGCCTTCGGCCATTTCCAGATAACGGGGGCCCTTGGACTTGGTGGCGAACATGGTGCCCACCTGGCTGCGAAGGCCCTTGCCCAGGTCTTCCAGAGAAGCGCCCACGACCAGGCCGCCCTCGGAGAACGCGGACTGGCTGCGGCCGTACACGATCTGCAGGAACAGCTCCCGCATGGCGGTGTTGATGGCGTCGCACACCAGGTCGGTGTTCAGGGCTTCCAGAATGGTCTTGCCGATGAGAATTTCGGCGGCCATTGCGGCGGAATGGGTCATGCCGGAGCAGCCGATGGTCTCCACCAGCGCTTCCTCAATGACGCCTTCCTTGATGTTCAGGGTCAGCTTACATGCACCCTGCTGCGGCGCACACCAGCCGATACCGTGGGTAAAACCGCTGATGTCCTTGATCTCCTTTGCCTGTACCCATTTGCCCTCTTCGGGAATGGGAGCGGGGCCGTGATAGGCGCCCTTAGCCACGGAGCACATATTTTCGACTTCTGCACTATAAATCATGGCAAAATTCCTTTCTTTGCAAAGCCCGGAGGAACTCCGGCCTTTGGTTAATACTGACTTGGAAAACATTTTTTCCTTTTGCATTATACAGGAAAACTCATAAAAAGTCAATGCGGCAGCCCGGTACCTTTTCCGCTTTTTTTGCGGAAACCGGCAGGCAGCTGGGCAAAAATCACGGCGCTGAATACAAGGGCACAGCCGACGGCCTCCGGTGCGGTCAGCACGTCGTGCTGAATGATCCATCCGGCCAGCGCGGCAAAGACGGATTCCAGGCTCATGATCAGCGCGGCGGGGGCGGCGTCAAGGCGCTGCTGCCCGAAAATCTGCAGCGTATAGCCGACGCCGGAGGAGAGCAGCCCGGCGTAGCACAGCGGCAGCCAGCAGGCCGTCACGTCCTGCCATGCGGGCTTTTCCTTCATCAGGACGAAGGGCAGCGCCAGCACGGCGCAGGTCAGACTCTGAATGCAGTTGAACGCAATCCCGTTCAGCCCGCCGCCCAGGCGCTCCACGGCGATGATCTGGACGGCAAAGGCCAGCGCGCAGAGCAGAAGCAGCAGATCTCCCAGCCGGAGACGGCCTCCGGCGCCGCACAGAAGATACAGTCCGATGACGGCGGGAATCAGGCTCAGCACCGTCCGCCGGGAGGGGCGCTTGCGGAAAAACAGCTCCAGCAGCGGCACCAGCAGAATGTAGAGGGACGTCAGAAACCCGGCCTTTCCGGCGCCGGTTTCCGTCAGCCCGATTTGCTGCAGACTGGAGGCCAGAAACAGGGCGCAGCCGCACAGAATGCCGCTTTTCCAGAGCCGGGGATTTTTCCACTGTCCGGCAAAACGGGCCGGGTCGGCGCACAGCACCCACAGCGCCAGAAATCCGGCGGCCAGGACGTTGCGCCCCAGCTGAAAGGTAAAAGGCCCCACCAGCGCCATTCCGGCGCTCTGGGCCACGAAGGCAGTGCCCCAGATCATCGTGGCGGACAGGAGCATCACGCTGCCGAGCAGCTTCTTTTTCATGAAAACATCACCGCCGCTCAGCATACCACCCTTCGGCACAAAATGCAAGAATGGAACCCAACCGGCGGCGGGGTTCGGCGTTTCGGCCAAGCCGGACGGAGGAATCTGCCGTTTTTGTGTGGAGAATGCAGCGTTCTTCAGAAAAATTCAGATTTCCCGTCTTCCCATTCGGGCGGACAGCCGCTATAATGAAATGGCAAAATTTCAGCATAAGGAGTATCAGCCCA
>CAJLCS010000135.1 GCA_905205195.1 uncultured Eubacteriales bacterium | reverse complement strand
CCAAGTGGTAAGGCAAAGGTCTGCAAAACCTTCATTCCCCAGTTCAAATCTGGGCGGTACCTCCATGAAAAAACACTTGCAATCGCAAGTGTTTTTTCAGTTATATTCGCCTGTCAGCGAGAGATATAGCCTTACGGCAGTGATATCCGGCTTTGCCGGGTGATATTCGCTTCGTGCGTGTGAGTGGCGAATATCAAATCACTGTGCCGCAGGCACAATATCACTTTTGTGTCAGCAAAATATCATGCCGAGCGGAGCGAGGCATATCACGAACTCTTTCTTTCAAAATTATAAAATAGCACAAAGGGAATGCTTTGAAACAGAATATTGGTCTGAGCTTCTTTTTGAACATGACCGCTTCGGACGGCAAACAACGTCTGACCGATGCGGCTGACACCCACTTTCCTTCAGAAAAAGCAAGATGCCCGGTGACAATTTCTGCGTGTTATGATATACTTGAGAAAAAATGGGGGAGATCACCATGGAATCCTTTTTACTTGGGTGCAATTACTGGGCGTCCAATGCCGGGACGGAGATGTGGCGGCAGTTTGATCCCCAGGCCATTGCGGCGGATTTGCGGGCCTTGCGGGAGGGCGGACTGACCGTGCTGCGGGTGTTCCCCATCTGGCGGGATTTTCAGCCGCTGGTGCCGCTGATGACGGCCGGAGGCGGCGTGGTGGAGTACCGGCTGGAGGGGGACCGCCCGGCGGAGAATCCCTACGGTCTGGATCCGGAAATGCTGGCGCGGTTTGACCGGTTCTGTGACCTGTGCGACCGGGCGGGCATGAAGCTGATCGTCGGCCTGGTGACCGGCTGGATGAGTGGGCGACTGTTCCTGCCCCAGGCCCTGTACGGCAGGAATCTGCTGACGGACCCGGCGGCGCTGCTGCTGGAGCAGAAGCTGATTTACGGCTTCATCGGCGCATTCCGCCATCGCAAGACGGTGCTGGCCTGGGATATCGGCAACGAATGCGCCTGCATGGCCCCCGTGTCCGACCGGATGGCGGCGGAAAACTGGACCTGCACCATGGCCGGGGCGGTCCGGGCAGCGGATTCGACCCGCCCAGTAATTTCCGGCATTCATATGCTGGAGCCGGACAACGCGGCGGTGTGGTCCATCGCGGGGCAGGCGCAGTGGAACGACGTGCTGGTCTGCCACCCGTACCCCTATTGGAGCCGGATTGCGGAAAAGGACGCTGTGGCGTCCTACAGGACGGTGCTGCACACGGCCTATATGGCGCGGGTTTACGCAGACATCGGCGGAAAGCCCTGCCTGACGGAGGAAATCGGCACCATGGGGCCGATGATTTGCAGTGATGCCAGATCGGCGGATTTCCTGCGGTGCGGGCTTCTGACCTCCTGGGCTGCCGGGTCGCTGGGGCTGCTGTGGTGGTGCGCCAGCGACCAGACGGCGCTCCGGTCGGCGCCGTACCGGTGGAATATGTGCGAGCTGGAGCTGGGCCTTCTTCACCGGGACGGCAGTCCCAAGCCGGTGCTGGCGGAATACCGGAAGTTTGCGGCGTTCCTGGAGCAGGCGCCCCGGCTTTCTCCGGCCCGGCGGGATGCGGTGTGCCTGCTGACCCAGCAGCAGGATGCGCTGGGCGTGGGCTTTATGGCGGAGTGCCTGGCCCGGCAGGCGGACCTGAATCTGCGGTTTGCCTTCGCCGCCGATCCGCTGCCGGAGGCGGAGGTGTACCTGATGCCGTCGGTCACCAATCACTGGATCATGCCGGGGGATTGTTACGATCGCCTGCGGGAACGGATTCGGGCCGGTGCTACGCTCTATCTATCCAACGACTGCGGCATCCTGTCGGAGTTTGAGGACCTGACCGGCCTGCGGGTGGAGGATTCCGTCAACGTGCCGGAAACCGATGCCATCACGCTGAACGGCACGGAGCTGCCGCTGCGGCGGAAACGGCTCTGCATTGTGACGCCGGTGGACCCGGCGCTGACGGTGCTGGCCCGGGATCGCCGGGGCATTCCGGCGGTCACGTCCCATCCCTACGGGAAGGGGACCGTGCTCTATGTGAACTTCCCGGCGGAGGCTATGCTGCTGGATCAGCCCGACGCCTTCGCGGGGAACACCTTCCTGCTGTATCGGCTGTTGGACAAGGCCCGGCAGGGACGGCGGGTGACGACGGAGAAACGCTGGGTCTCCCTGACGGAGCATCCGGAGGACGGGGGCTGCTGGTGCGTGGCGGTGAACCTGTCGGACCGGCCCCAGGACCCCGTGCTCCACCTGGCCGACGGCTGGCGGGTGGACGAGTTGCGCTGGGGAGATTTGGCCTGCCTGCCGCCTTACGACGGGGCGGTTTTCCACTTGTCCGGGACCTGAACGGCGATGGGCGGCTGCCCGGCGCAGCCGCCCGCCAAAAAAACGAAAAAAGATGAAATTAGGGGTTGACATTTCCGGCATCCTGCGCTATAATACAAAAGCTGTCTGAAATGCTGCTATAGCTCAGCAGGTAGAGCGCATCCTTGGTAAGGATGAGGTCGCCAGTTCGAATCTGGCTAGCAGCTCCAAAAGAAAAGCTCATCCGTATGGATGGGCTTTTCTTTTGGAGTGGAGAACCGGGCAGACTGGTGACATCATCCGTGAAATCAATCGTGAGGTCGAAAGGCTTCCGCCGGACCTGTCCGGCGGAAAACGGGTGGCCAGTTCGAATCCGGCTAGCAGCTACAAAGCCTCTGAAACCTTCGGGTTTTGGAGGTTTCTTTGTATATCCAGCGCTTTTTGCGGTAAAACTTTCGTTCTCCTCTGCCC
>CAJLCS010000134.1 GCA_905205195.1 uncultured Eubacteriales bacterium | reverse complement strand
TGGCAGGTGGACAGCATGTGCTCGGGAAAAGCCACGCCCAGCGGGTATTCGGCACGGCAAAGGTGGGCGACCGGGGGCAGATCGTCATTCCCAAAGAGGCCCGGGACCTGTTCGGCATCAAGCCTGGGGATACCCTGCTGCTGCTGGGCGAAGAAGAGACCGGGCTGATCGTCACCCGGCCGGAGGTCCTCAGTGACCTGGCCAACCGGATCTTACACACAGAAAAAAGAGAGGATTGAATCATGGAACAGCTGGAAAATCTCTATGAAGCAATGGGTATTTCTCCCGCCGTTTACCGCTATGGCGAGAAAACCATCGCTCGTCTCCGGCAGCGGTTCGACGAAATCGACCGGATCGCGGAATACAATCAGGCCAAGGTGCTCTCCGCCATGCAGAAAAACCGGGTCAGCGCCGCCTGCTTCGCCGCCACTACCGGCTACGGCTACGACGACGTGGGCCGGGACAATCTGGAGCGGGTTTACGCCGACGTTTTCCACAGCGAAGCGGCGCTGGTGCGGCCCCAGATTACCTGCGGCACCCACGCCCTGACGGTGGCGCTGTCGGCCAATCTGCTGCCCGGCGACGAGCTGCTCTCCCCGGTGGGCACCCCCTACGACACGCTGCAGGAGGTCATCGGCATCCGCCCCAGCCCCTGCTCGCTGGCGGAATACGGCGTTTCCTACCGGCAGGTGGAGCTGCTGCCCGACGGCACCTTTGACTACGACGCCATCCGCAGCGCCATCAACGAGCGTACCAAGCTCATCACCATCCAGCGCTCCAAGGGCTACGCCACCCGCCCCACCTTTTCGGTCCGGCAGATCGGCGAGCTGATTGCCTTCTGCAAATCCGTCAAGCCGGACGTGCTGTGCATGGTGGATAACTGCTACGGCGAATTTGTGGAAACCATTGAGCCGACGGATGTGGGCGCCGATATGGCCGTCGGCTCCCTGATCAAGAACCCCGGCGGCGGCCTGGCCCCCATCGGCGGCTATATCTGCGGCACCAAGGCCTGCGTGGAGCGCTGCGCCTACCGGCTCTCCGCCCCCGGGCTGGGGCAGGAGGTCGGCGCCAATCTGGGCCTGATGCCCAGCCTGTATCAGGGCTTCTTCCTGGCCCCCACGGTGGTGGCCAGCGCCGAAAAGGGCGCGGTATTCGCCGCCAATCTCTATGAGCCGCTGGGCTTCCGCTGCGTTCCCGATGCCACGGAAAGCCGCCACGACATCATTCAGGCGGTGGAGCTGGGCAGCGAGGCGGGAATGATCGCCTTCTGCAAGGGCATTCAAGCTGCCGCGCCGGTGGATTCCTTTGCCACCCCCCTGCCCTGGGATATGCCGGGCTACAGCGACAAGGTCATCATGGCCGCCGGTGCCTTTGTGCAAGGCTCCTCCATTGAACTGTCCGCCGACGGTCCCATCCGCCCGCCCTACGCCGTGTATTTTCAGGGCGGCCTGACTTGGTATCACGCCAAGCTCGGTATTCTCATGAGTCTGCAAAAAATGCTGGAAGAAGGATTGGTTACATTATGAATTGGTTTTGGTTCTCGATTATTGCACTGCTTTGCTGGAGCGGCTCCGACCTGTTTTCAAAAATTGGCTGCCGGGACGCAAAGGACAAATACAGCCACCTGAAAATGGTCATGGCCGTTGGCCTGGTGATGGGCGTTCACGCCATCATCGAGATCATCAACGGCACCGTCATCAACTGGCAGGTCATCTGGACCTACCTGCCCGTGTCGCTGCTGTACATTCTCTCCATGGCCCTGGGCTACATCGGCCTGCGGTACATTGAGCTGTCTGTCTCGACGCCCATCTGCAATTCCTCCGGCGCGCTGGTGGCCATTCTGACCATCCTCATGGGCGGCGCCGCCGACATGGTGCCCATTCAGTTTGTGGCCGTGGGTCTGGTCTGCGCGGGCGCCATCGGCCTGGGTGTGGTGGATGCCACCGAGGACGAGGAGCTTCGCAAAGCCCGGCAGGAAATCTCCAACTACAAGTACGCCAAATCCTGGCTGGCGCTGGCGCTGCCCGTGGCCTACTGCGTTCTGGATGCCGCCGGTACCTTTGCCGACAGCCTGGTGCTGGAAACGCTGAACGAGGACTCCGCCAACGTGGCCTATGAGCTGACGTTCTTCTTCGCCGGTCTTGTCTGCTTTGTTTACACCGTGTTTATCCGCAAGCAGCCCCTCATCGGCAAGCAGGAAACGCCGAAATACGCCGGTGCCCTGTTCGAAACCGCCGGTCAGCTGGCCTACATCTACGCGCTGGCCGACAGCAGCCATGTGGCCATGTCCGCCCCGATCATTTCCTCCTACTGCGCCGCTTCGGTGCTGTGGAGCCGCCTGTTTCTGAAAGAGAAGCTCAGCTGGAAGCACTATGCCGCCATCGTCGTCATTGTCATCGGCATCGTCATCATGGGCGTTTTCGATATGTAACGGCGAGCCACGTGTGAAAAGGCAAGCTGCTTCCCCCTAAAAATCGAGTCAGAATTCTGACAAATCACACAGCCATCGGCATGACCGCCCAACGGATATGCCGATGGCTGTTTCATTTTTAAGGTTTATCTGAACGTTTCTGTCGATTTTAGTGTTTTATCGGTTATAATTTATAAAATCTTATTTTCTGCGTTGAATTTCACCCATAAATGTGTTATACAGAAGATCTATGATCAAACGCGAACTGTATATGAGCCGCATCCGCCCATTTATCGGAACAGAGCTGATTAAAGTCATTCTTCATGGAAGCCGAACACGACGATGGACAATTGCATCGGCATCAACAAGATCGACAGTATGCTGAGAACGCCCAACTGCCCGTTCGT
>CAJLCS010000133.1 GCA_905205195.1 uncultured Eubacteriales bacterium | reverse complement strand
GCATGCCCGGCGATAACGTCGACATGAACGTGGAGCTGATCACCCCCATCGCTATGGATAAGGGTCTGCGTTTCGCTATCCGTGAAGGCGGCCGTACCGTCGGTTCCGGTGTTGTCACCGAGATCTTCGAGTAATTCCTAGCCAAGTTGTCTCTTTGCCCCCGACCGAAAGGTCGGGGGTTTTTCAAATCTTTAACAAATCTTTGCTTGTTCTGCACCGGTATTTATGGTATAATACCCAAAAAAGAAGCAAAGGATGTGACGCTTTGAAGGAACTGAGGTCGAAAATCCGTGAGGCGCTGCGTTCCGCGCTCCCGATTACGGCGATCGTGTATCTGCTGGCCATGTCGCCGCTGCTGTCCTTTACCCGGGCGGAGCTTGTCACGTTTACCGTCAGTGCGGTGCTGTTGGTGCTGGGCATCGGGGTGTTCAATCTGGGTGCGGATCTGGCCATGACCCCCATGGGCACCTATATCGGCGCCGGTCTTTCCAAACAGCGGAAGCTGGGACTGCTTTTGTCGGTCTGCTTCGTGCTGGGGGTTCTGATTACCGTTGCGGAGCCGGATTTGCTGGTGCTGGCGACCCAGGTGTCGGCGGTGATGAACGGCACGGTGCTGATTTACGCCGTTGGCATCGGCGTCGGCGGCTTCCTGATTGCGGCGGTACTGCGGATTGTCTTCCGGCGGGAACTGTCCACGCTGCTGATGCTGTTCTATATGCTCCTGTTTGCCCTTTCCCTGCTGCTGGCGGCGGGGGAGAAGATGAACCTACTGCCGCTGGCCTTCGACTCCGGCGGCGTGACCACGGGACCCATTACGGTGCCCTTCCTGATGGCGCTGTGCGTCGGTATTTCCGGCGTACTGGGCGACCGGAAAAGCCAGGAAAACAGCTTCGGCATGGTGGCGCTGTGCTCCATCGGCCCGGTGATGGCGGTTCTGGTGCTGGGGATCTTCTCCAAGGGGGATTTCCGCTATCCGGTGCCCAGCTACGAGGTGCAGGATGACATTTTGGCGGCGTTCTGCCATACGGCTTCCGAGACGGCGGCCGAGGTCGGCCTTGCGCTGGGGCTGGTGGTGCTGTTCTTCGCGGTTTGCCAGGCTACCTTTTTGAAGCTTCCCCGGAAACGGCTGCATCGCATTGCCGTGGGCGTGGTACTTACCTATCTGGGCCTTGTGATGTTCCTCACCGGCGTCCATGTGGGCTTTATGCCCATCGGCTATAAAATCGGCGGGGCGCTGGCCGGATGCAATCGCTGGCTCGTGGTGGGCTTCGGCTTTTTGATTGGTCTGCTGGTGGTGCTGGCGGAACCGGCCATCCATGTGCTCAACCGGCAGGTGGAGGAGGTCACCGGCGGCGCCGTTTCCAAGCGCTCCATGATGTTCAGCCTCTGCCTGGGCGTGGGCGCGTCTATTGCGCTGTCCGTGGTGCGGATTATGCTGGACTTTTCCATTGTGTATTATCTGATTCCGGGGTATTTTCTCTCGCTGGCCCTTTCCCTGTTTGTGCCGCCGGTTTATACGGCTATCGCCTTCGACTCCGGCGGCGTGGCCAGCGGCCCCATGACCTCGGGCTTCATTCTGCCCTTTGCCATCGGCCTGTGCGTGGCCTGCCAGGGGGCGGACGCGGTGCTGCGGGATGCCTTCGGTGTGGTGGCCATGGTGGCCATGACGCCGCTGATCACCATCCAGCTGCTGGGCTTCCGGGCCGTGGTGTCCGAGCGAATCCGGGAGCGCCGGGCCATGAAGCGGATTCTGGATGCGGACGATCAGCAGATCATCAATTTCCTGTAAGGAGGCGGTGTGCAGATGGAGAACGCATTTAACGGCGCCGATATCAAGAAGCTGAAGCTTTTGGTAACGGTGGTGGACCGAAACAAGGGCGAATTTTACCTGGATGTCATCAGTCAGTTTGACGTGAACTGCCAGCTGATTCTGGGCGGCGTCGGCACGGCCCAATCCGAATGGGTGGAGCTGCTGGGGCTGAACAACAACAAGGCCGTGATTCTGAGCGTGGTCCGGGAAGATCGGACGGATGCGGTCATGGACTGCCTGGAGGAAAAGCGGGCGGCGCAGCGCCGGGGGCAGGGGCTGGTTGCCTTTGCCATTCCTATGTCCAGCGTCATCGGCGTCAATCTCTACCGGTTTTTAAGCGATAACCGTCCCAAAATAGGAGGGCA
Organism: uncultured Eubacteriales bacterium; assembly: GCA_905205195.1. Lineage (GTDB taxonomy): Bacteria > Bacillota > Clostridia > Oscillospirales > Oscillospiraceae > Faecousia. The sequence continues at coordinate 650 of CAJLCS010000133.1, read as the reverse complement.
AGGATGAAAACGAACGACTATGAAGTGATTTTTGCCATTGTGGATTCCGGCTTTGCGGAGGACGTGATGGAGGTGGCCCGGGAGCAGGGTGCCCGGGGCGGCACGATTCTCACGGCCCGGGGCGTGGCCAGGGAGAATGCAGCGGCGTTTTTCGGCATTACGCTCCATGCGGAGAAGGAAGTGCTGATGATGGTGGTGGAGAAAACCGTCCGGGACGCCGTCATGAATGCCATCTATCAGCGGATGGGCATGGCGAAAAAGGCCCACGGCATCGCCTTCAGTCTGCCGGTCTCCGACGTGGCCGGGCTGGCACCGCTGCCGGAGCAGAACACGCAGGCATAACGAAAAGCGCGCATCCGATTATTTTCGGATGCGCGCTTTGGCACGATCGGGCCTGTAAGCCGGGTTCTGTCTTGACAGCCATCTATCTAGACCCGGAATTGCTCCCGGGTTCCAGCCACCTCTTGGGGACGGCCGGGCAAGCCAATGTCCCCCACACGGTGTTGCTTCGGATAGAGTTTACATCATAAAACCCATGTCTCCATGGGCTGGGTGCGCTCTTACCGCACCTTTTCACCCTTACCGGCCGAAGCCGGCGGTATCTCTCTGTTGCACTTGTCCTGGGGTCACCCCCGGCGGGCGTTACCCGT
>CAJLCS010000132.1 GCA_905205195.1 uncultured Eubacteriales bacterium | reverse complement strand
GTCAAACAGGCTGCCGGCAGGGTTGAGCTTTTTGGGGCTGAACCTGAAGTCGGTGGCCGGTGCGTCGGGATTGGCCCGGCGCCAGTCCTCGTAGTTGGAGTTCAGCACCGTCATGATGTACTCATAAACCGAATCCACCGGGAAGCCCTCGGCCTGATAGTAGGTCAGCGCCAGCTCCGGGTCCTTCCGCTTGGACAGCTTCCGCTTGGAGGTACCGTCCATCTTCATCAGCGGCCCGATGTGGACATACTTGGGCAGCTTGAAGCCCAGCGCCTGGAACAGCTGAATGTGGAAGGGCAGGGTGGCCAGCCACTCGTCGCCCCGGACCACATGAGTGGTCCGCATCAGCTCGTCATCCACGGCATGGGCAAAGTGATAGGTGGGGATGCCGTCGGATTTCAGCAGGACGTGGTCCACGTCGTTTTCCGTGATGGTCAGATCGCCCTTCACCAGATCCTTGAACTTGAACTGATGGGAGGCGTCACCGGTGCTGCGGAACCGGAGCACCCAGGGCTTTCCTGCGTCCAGCTGGGCCTGAATGTCCTCCAGCGGCCGGTCACGCCAGATGGCGTACTTCCCGTAGTAGCCGGTGGTCTCCTTGTTGGCCTCCTGACGCTCCCGCATGGCGGCCAGCTCCTCCTCCGTGCAGAAGCAGGGGTAGGCCTTGCCCTCCGCCACCAGCTTCTTGGCGAAAACGTGATAGATTTCCGCCCGCTGGCGCTGCCGGTAGGGACCGTAGGCGCCCACGTCGCCGTCGATGGTGGCGCCTTCATCAAAATGAATGTTGTAATGCTTCAGGGCGTTGATGAGGATCTCCACCGCGCCGGGGACCTCCCGTTTGGCGTCGGTATCTTCAATCCGAAGGAACAGGACGCCGCCGCTCTGGTGGGCCATCCGTTCGGCGGTCAGCCCCATGACCAGATTGCCCAGATGGACAAAGCCGGTGGGGGAGGGGGCCATCCGGGTGACCACCGCGCCCTCCGGCAGCTGCCGGGGGGGATAGAGAGCCTCCACTTCCTCCGGCGTCCGGGTGACATCCGGGAAAAGCAGATTGGAAAGTGCAATTGTATCCATACTGATTACCTCTTGCCGATTTTTTCATCATTATACCATAGAGAAATCGGAAAATCAATTCTCACCGGTGGATTTTCGGGGCGAATGTTCAAATGCATCTTGCGCCGCGGGCGGGAATGTGCTACACTAAATAAAACCATGCAATGCTGTAAGCGGAAAGGAAGCCATTATGGAAGAACTGAATCAGCAAGCGCCGAAAAAGCGAATGCTTTCCGGCATTAAACCCTCCGGAGATCTGACGTTGGGCAGCTATCTGGGTGCCATCCGCAACTGGGCCGCCCGCTCCGAGGAATATGAGTGCTTTTATTTCATGGCGGATCTGCACGCCATCACCGTCCGGCAGAATCCGGCGGACCTGCGGCGCAGAAGTCTGGAGCAGCTGGCCCAGTACATCGCCTGCGGCCTGGACCCGGAGAAGAACACCCTGTTTCTCCAGAGCCACGTTCATCAGCACGCGGAGCTGGGCTGGGTGCTGGACTGCTACACCATGTTCGGCGAGCTGTCCCGGATGACCCAGTTCAAGGACAAGTCCGCCAAGAACGCCGACAATATCAACGGCGGCCTGTTCACCTACCCGGCGCTGATGGCGGCGGATATCCTGCTGTATCAGGCGGATCTGGTGCCGGTGGGCGAGGACCAGAAGCAGCATGTGGAGCTGTGCCACACCATCGCCCGGCGCTTTAACGGCGTTTACGGCGACGTGTTCAAGATTCCCGAGCCTTTCGTGCCGAAGGTGGGCGCCCGGATCATGAGCCTGACCAATCCGTCCGCCAAAATGTCCAAGTCTGAAAACGAGGACACCGGCCGGGTGCTGCTGATGGATGCGCCGGAGGTGATCATGCGCCAGTTCAAGCGGGCCATCACCGACAGCGATACGGAAAACTGCGTCCGCTACGACAGGGAAAAGAAGCCCGGCGTTTCCAACCTGATGACCATCTACGCCGCCTGCACCGGCAAGACCTATGAGCAGATCGAGCAGGAGTTTGCGGGGCAGGGCTACGGCAAGTTCAAGCCCGCCGTGGGCGAAGCGGTGGTGGAAACCCTGCGGCCCATCCGGGAAGAGGCGGAGCGCATCATCAAGGACAAGGCGTACCTGGAGAGCGTTTACCGGGCCGGTGCCGAAAAGGCAAGCTATGTGGCGGAGAAGACCCTCCGCAAGGTCTACAAAAAGGTCGGCTTTGTGGCAAAATAAAAAGAAAAAGTGCCCGGCGTCTGACCGGTTCCCCTGGGGAAACGGTCGGAACGCCGGGCGTTTCTATGTTTTTCAGTCCTGCTTCTTTTCCTTCTCGTCGGTCGGCTTTTCGGGGGGCAGACGGCGGATTTCCACCTCTTCCACCCGGTGGCAGTCCACGGAGGTGACGGTGATCTGGAGGTCCTGATAGCGGAAGGTGTCGCCCTCCACGGGAACCTTCCCCAGCTGCTCGGAAACCCAGCCGCCCAGAGAGACCATCTCCGTTTCGATTTCCACGTCAAAGTGTTCGCTGAATTCATCCGGCGAAATGGAGGCGTCCACCCGGACGGTATCCTTGCCGGTTTCCTTGAATTCCTCCACCACGTCGTCGTGTTCGTCCCAGATTTCGCCCACCAGTTCCTCCAGAATGTCCTCCATGGTGACGATGCCGTAGGTGCCGCCGTATTCGTCCAGTACCACGGCCACATGGGATTTCACCCGCTGCAGTTGCCGGAGCAGGGGGCTGATTTTCTCGTTTTTCATCACAAACACGGCGGGGGTGATGATATCCCGCAGGTCCAGCTGGGTAATGC
>CAJLCS010000131.1 GCA_905205195.1 uncultured Eubacteriales bacterium | reverse complement strand
TCGACTATGAGCGGCAGCCCCCCCGGGGTGAAATCTCCCCCACCCACTTCGCCGCCACCTGGCTGCTGGACCCCCGGGCCCCGGCGGTCCGGAATCCCATCACCGGAGGTATGACCCATGGAAGCTCCTCTTGTTGACGTCCGGCACCTGACCTTCCGTTACCGACAGGGCCGGCAGGTCGTCACCGCGCTGAATGACGTGTCCTTTCAGGTCCGGACCGGGGAAATTCTGGGGCTGGTCGGCGAATCCGGCTCCGGAAAATCCACCCTCGCCCGCTGCCTGATGAACGTGGAGCAGCCGGAAGCCGGGGAAATTCTCTTCCACGGCATCAACACCTGCGACCGCCGGGCCTTCCGGGCCAACCGCCGGTTCCTGCAGGCCGGTCGGCAGCTGATTTTTCAGGACTCCGCCGCCAGTCTGGATCCCCGGATGACGGTGGCGGACCTGATCGCCGAGCCGCTGCGGATTCACCACCGGACCACGGCCCGGGGCAGCGCCCGGGCGGAGGCCGCGTTTCAGCTGTCCTATGTAGGGCTGGACGACCGGTATCTGGACCGGTACCCCGCCGAGCTGTCCGGCGGCCAGCGGCAGCGGGTCGCCATTGCCCGGGCGCTGACCATGGAGCCGGAGCTGTTGGTAGCCGACGAGCCGGTGGCGTCGCTGGATGTGTCCATTCAGGCCCAGATTATTTCCCTTTTCCAGCATTTGCGGGAAGAACACGGGTTTTCCATTGTCTTTATTGCCCATGATCTGGCCATGGTGGAATATCTCTGCGACCGGGTCGGCGTGCTGTACCGGGGCCGTCTGGTGGAGCTGGCGCCAACGGCAGACCTGTTCGGCCATCCGCTGCATCCCTACACCCAGGCCCTTCTGTCGGCCATCCCCACGCCGGATCCCCGGTATGAGCGCAGCCGTCCGCCGGTCCGGGTGGACCCGGCCCAATGGGAGACGGCAGGCCGGCTGACCGAAGAGACGCCGGACCACTGGGTTCTGAAAAAGGAGGCACAGCCTTGAAGATCACCGTCCGCATTCTCAAAAAGCTCGCCGCGCTGGTGCTGGGGCTGCTGGTGCTGTCCGTGCTGGTGTTCACCATGTCCCGGCTGGCCCCCACAGACCCCCTGCAGGCCTACTACGGCGACCGCACGGAAAAAATGTCCGCCGCCGAAAAGGGGGCCGCCCGGCAGCGGCTGGGACTGAACGATTCCATTCCGGTGCAGTACGTCCGTTGGCTGAAGCTGGCAATGCAGGGGGATTTCGGCATTTCCTATCAATACAAGCAGCCTGTGACGAAAGTCATTTCCCAGCGCATCGGTAACACACTGATTCTGGGCGGGCTGGGCTTTCTGCTGACCTTTGCCGGTGCGCTGGCTCTGGGAACGCTCTGCGCGTGGTACGAGGACCGCTGGCTGGATAAAATCTTATGTAAACTCGGCACCGTTTCCAGCTGCATTCCGGAATTCTGGCTGTCGCTGATGCTGATTCTGATTTTCAGCGTCACCCTCCGTTGGCTGCCCAGCAGCGGCGCCTATACCATCGGTCGGGCCGACGACCTGCTGGACCGGGCCGTCCACCTGATTCTGCCCATCACCGTGGTGATTCTCAGCCACCTGTGGTACTACGCTTATCTGGTCCGCAGCAAGCTGCTGGAGGAAACCCGCCGGGAGTACGTCCTGCTGGCCCGGGCCAAGGGGCTGTCCCGGAAGGCCGTGCTGCTGCGCCACTGTCTCCCGGCCATTCTGCCCTCCTATTTCAGCCTGATGGCCATTTCCGTGCCCCACATTCTGGGCGGCACCTATCTGGTGGAGGCGGTTTTCAGCTATCCCGGCATCGGGACGCTGTGCTACGAAAGCGCCCGGTACGCCGACTACAACCTGCTGATGCTGCTGTGCCTGATGACCGGCGGACTGGTCATGGTCTCCGCGCTGCTGGGGCAGGCCGTCAGCGCGCGGATTGATCCCCGGCTCCGGAGCCGGGACGGAAAGGCGGTGACGGCCCATGAATGACCGGCAAGCTTTCCGGATCGTGGGACGCCGGGAGCCGGAAAGCCGTCCCCTGCCCCGTCCCCACGGCGCCCGGCGCTTTCCGTGGGTGTCCGCTGCCGTGCTGGCTGTTCTGCTGCTGGGGTTTGCGCTGGCCGACGTCATCGCCCCCCGGGATCCGTCCTATCTGGATCTGAACCATTGCAATCTGGCCCCTTGCCGGGACTTTCTCTTCGGCACCGATTCACTGGGCCGGGATCTGTTCTCCTGCATCTGGTACGGCGGGCGGATTTCCGTTGCCATCGGGCTTCTGGCTACGGCAATTTCCACCGCCGTCGCCATGGTCTACGGCACCCTCAGTGGTTTGGCATCGGACCGGTTCGACCATCTTCTGATGCGCCTGACGGAGCTGCTGCTGAGCGTCCCGTCGCTGCTGCTGATTCTGTTTTTGCAGGCCATTTTCGGCAAGCCCTCCGCCCTGTCCATCAGTCTTGTCATCGGGCTGAGCAGCTGGTGCTCCATCGCCAAGCTTATCCGCACCGAGGTGCGGCAGCTGCGGACCAGCGGATATGTGGTCGCCTCCAAGGCCATGGGCGGCAGCTTTTTCTATCTGCTGCGGCGTCATCTGGCGCCGAACTTCCTGCCGTCGGTGACGTTTATGGTGGTGATGAACATCCGCTCTGCCATGATCGACGAATCGACGCTGAGCTTTCTCGGCATGGGCCTGCCGTTGGACACGGTCTCCTGGGGCAGCCTGCTGTCGCAGGCGGACAAAGCGCTGACCAGCGGCGCCTGGTGGCTGATCGTCATCCCCGGGCTGTTTCTGGTGACGCTGCTGCTGTGCATCACCAATCTGGGCAACTGGCTCCGCACCGCCGCCGGGCCGAAGGA
>CAJLCS010000130.1 GCA_905205195.1 uncultured Eubacteriales bacterium | reverse complement strand
TCGGGTATTTCTTGTCAATACAAGAAATACCCCCGCCGGAGGCACCCGGCGACGACGACAAGCAGTGTCGTCAGAACGTAGAAAGAGAACGCCCTCTCAGTCGCCTGCGGCGCCAGCTCCCCCAGAGGGGGAGCCAAGGGGGCTGTGCGTATTCTTCAGATACTGAAGGCCACCAGCGCGACCTGCTTGCCGGTCTTTTTGGAAAGATACTGCTCCAGCTCGGTGATTTTCGCCAGCGCGTCGGCATCCTCGTTCAGCGAGGCGTACTCGATGGGGCTGTAGGCCACCAGAGAAACCTGCTTGCCGGTTTTGGCGGCCAGCTCCTTTTCCAGCGCGGTGATGGAGTCCAGCAGGTCCTCCCGGCCGTGAAGATCGGTGTATGTATTCATCAAAATCATTCCTTTCGGTTCTTTTTCGGCTATGATACCATTTTTTACGGCATTTTGCAACAAAAATCACGCCGCCGGGCGAAGAATCAGCACGCCGTACAGCGTTAGCTTTTTCTTGTCCCAGGTGAATTCCAGCCCGCACCGCCGGGCCAGCTCCGCCACATCCACGCAGTAGGCGGAGACGCAGGAAAACTGCTGCTCCGGATGGGGACACGGCAGGTTTTCCCCCATGCGGCAGGGAGTGCACAGGTTGCAGCAGCTGCCGCCCAGCATGGTCACGTCGCAGCCTTCCCGGTTCAGGGCGGCGCGCAGGCGCATCATGGCTGCGTTGTGGTCACGCTTTCCGGCAGCGATGGCGGCGGTGTCCTGATAGCCGTCGATGGGCCGCTGACTGGTCACCACCAGCGCCGTTTCGCCCCGGCGGATCCGGGCCTCCATGTCGGCCACGGTGCCGCAGGTGGGGGGACAGGAATAATTGGCGCCGTACTGGCCGCAGCGGTTTTCCTCACAGAAGCGGCGAAAATCCCCCTTGACGGGCACCTGATTGGCAGGAAGCACCGCGGCGGTGAAGCCCTCCGCTTCCGCCAGCGCCGTCAGCTTGTTCGGTTCCATGGATCATTCCTCCTTTGCTTCTACCATACCACAAACCGGGCGGCTTGGCAAGAGGAATCCCAGCACCGCGCTGAGGGCCAGCGCTGCCAGCGCCGTGCAGACCCAGCCGAACCCGGCATCGTACAGCGGCAGCTGCCGACACAGGCGGCCCAGCGCTCCCAGCGGCAGCCCTTCGCCGTCCAGCACGGACAGCACGCTGACGATGTTCACGGCACCTACGGTCAACGGATAGGCAAACCGGTTGCTGCGCCACAGCCGGTGGCTCAGCCCCAGCAGGATCAGCACGATGGCCACGGGATAAATGGCGCCCAGAATGGGCACGGAAATGCTCAGAATGGCGTTCAGCCCCAGATTGCAGGTCAGAAACGAGACGCCGGTGAGGATCAGCACCCAGCCGCGATAGGAAACCTTCCGGAACAGCGTGGAAAAGTACTGCGAGATGGAGTTGATCAGCCCCACGCAGGTGGTCAGGCAGGCCAGCGTGAAAATGGCGGCCAGCAGCACCGCCCCGGGCGCGCCGAAAAGCTGATAGACGATGCACCGCAGCGTCCAGGCACCGTTTTCCTGCACGGGATAGACGCCGGAGCTGCACCGGCCCATGTAGGCCAGCATGACGTACACCAGCGCCAGAATGGCGCCTGCCAGCAGCCCGGCCAGCACGGTGCTGCGGAGGCGGTCCTTTTTCTCCGTCAGGCCGAAGCTGCCCAGGGTGGTGGAGATTACCAGCCCGAAATTCAGGGCGGCGATGGTGTCCATGGTCTGGTAGCCCTCGGAAAAGCCCCGGAGGAAGGGCGCTGCTTCGTAGGCCTGCCGGGGGCCCGCCACGGCCTTTTCGCCCCGGAACACAAAGCAGACGAACAGGAACACCAGCAGCACCAGCAGCGTGGGGGTTAGGTAATTCCCGATCCGCCTCACCAGCTTCCCCGGCGTCATGCACAGCCACAGGGCGGCCAGAAAGAACACCAGCGAGTACACGGCCATCCACAGCCGGCCGTTGGCACCTGCGGGCAGGTAGGGGGCCACGGCCATCTCAAAGGGGACGCTGGCGGCCCGGGGAATGCCCAGCCCGGGGCCGATGGACAGGTAAATCAGCACGGCAAACACCAGGGCGAACCGTTTTCCCACAGGCCTGCCCAGCCGGTCCAGCCCGTCAAACCGGGCCACGACGACCACGCCCAGCACCGGCAGGATGACGGCGGTGACCAGGAAGCCCGCCATGGCCGCAAAGGTGGAGCTTCCGGCATTTTGCCCCAGAAACGGGGGAAAAATCAGGTTTCCCGCGCCGAAAAACAGGGAAAACAGCATAAAGCTCACCAGCATCATGTTTCGTTTACTCAATTTCTTCATGGTTCTTCTCCTTTGACGCAAGCAATAAAAAAGACTCGTCTCAAATTGCTTTGAGACGAGTCTTGTGTTAACAATACCCGCGGTACCACTCAAATTGCACGGGGGTACCCGTGCCGCTTTCAGGCTCCAACAAGCCCTAGGCACTGACGTAGCCTGCACGGAGGCCCCTACTTGCAAGGCGTTGGGGGCACTCAGCTCGGAAGGGATGGGATTGGCTGATTGGCTTCTGCCGGGCTTCCACCGTCCCCGGCTCTCTATGAGAGGCGAAATCAAATCCGTCTTCGTCATCGCTTTTTTGAATTGTTGGGGCTATCTTATCACAGCCCAGCCGGTTTGTCAAGAGGATTTGGCGAGCCGAGGGACAAGATGGCGGGCTTGGCCGTCAGTCCATGATGTTATACCGCTTCATCAGTTCGATCCGCTCCCGGGCCAGCTTGATGGAGCCGGAGGTGCTGCTGTCGGCGGCGGAGCGCTTTTCCTCGGCGTAGCGGACCATGCGCTGCACCCACGCCACCGGCAGCAGGCCGAGGTGCTTTTTGAGATAGGGGTAGCGGTGGACCAGATACTCCCGCTTGGGGAACACCGTTCTGAGCACGCTGCTCTTCTCGCCGGTACGGCTGGCCTTGATGGCGTTCAGCGTGACGGTGGAGGAGTGGAGCCGGGTGTAGTCGTTGGAGCCGTAC
>CAJLCS010000129.1 GCA_905205195.1 uncultured Eubacteriales bacterium | reverse complement strand
AGTTCTACCGCCGGGCCGTGGAGGAATACGGCGTGCATTACATCAAGGGCACGACCTTGCCTACCATGCCCTTGATGTAATGCACGCCGTATTCCTCCACGGCGTGCATTACATCAAGGGCATGGTAGGCAAGGTCGTGCCCGAAAACGGCAAGCTGAAGGTACAGGCTTCCGATCTGCTGGGCGGACGGCAGCTGCATATCGACGCGGACATGGTGGTGCTGGCGGCGGCCATTGAGCCGGACGAAAGCGCCCGGCCGCTGGCGACGATGCTCACCGCTTCCATGGATACCAACGACTTCTTCACGGAGGCCCATCCCAAGCTGCGGCCGGTGGAAAGCCCCACGGCGGGCATCTTCCTGTCCGGTGCCTGTCAGGGGCCCAAGGACATTCCCGAAACCGTGGCCCAGGCCGGTGCGGCGGCGTCCAAGGTCATCGGCCTGCTGTGCAAGGACCACCTGACCTGCAACCCCTGCACGGCCCAGCCCAACGAGCTGATGTGCAACGGCTGCTCCAGCTGCGAAAAGGTCTGCCCCTACGGCGCCATTACCTATGTGGATAAGGAATTCCGCGGTCCCAACCGGACCACGCTGATCCGGCGGGTGGCCCAGGTCAATCCGGCGGTCTGTCAGGGCTGCGGTGCCTGTACCGTTGCCTGTCCCTCCGGCGCCATGGACCTGAAGGGCTTCTCGAATCAACAAATCATGGCGGAGGTGGATGCGATATGCCGGTAAACGAAGAATTCAAGCCTACCATTGTGGCCTTCTGCTGCAACTGGTGTTCCTATGCCGGTGCGGATCTGTCCGGCACCAACCGGCTGACCTACCCGGCCAACGTCAAAATCATCCGCATTCCCTGTTCCTGCCGGCTCAACCCCATGTTCATTCTGCGGGCCTTTCAGCGGGGCGCCGACGGAGTGATTCTATGCGGCTGCCATCCCGGCGACTGCCACTACACCACCGGCAACTACTATGCCCGCCGCCGGATGACGCTGCTGTTCTCCATGCTGGACTATCTGGGCATTGAGCGGGAGCGGACAAGAGTCGAATGGGTCAGCGCGGCGGAAGGCGCCAAGTTTGCCGCCACCATGAATGACTTTGTGGCCACGGTGACGGGGCTTGGCCCCAACCGGAGATTGGAGGATCTGCGATGCAGGAAAGACTGATTGAAAAAGCGCTGGAGCTGCTGGAAAACGGCACGGTGGATCGGGTGCTGGGCTGGAAGGCCGGCGACTTCTTCTATGATCTGACCCCCGGTGTGTTCCGCACGCCGGAGGAGCTTCGGCGGGACTTCCGCTTTACGCCCTTCTCCGGCGCCAACCTCTCCAAATATCTGATTGCCGAATCCCGGAAGGGCGGCAAAGTTGCGGTCTTTCTCAAGCCCTGCGATTCCTATTCCGCGGTGCAGCTTCTCAAGGAGCATCGCATTTCCCGGGAAAACGTGTACTTCATCGGCGTCCAGTGCGACGGGATGTGTGGCATTGACAATCTCCGGGCGCTGGGCTGCGACGGCGTTACCGCCGTCCGGGAAGAAGGGGAGAACCTGATTGCGGACACCCTGTACGGCCCGAAAACCCTGGCCCGGCGGGATGCGCTGCTGGAGCGCTGCAAAGTCTGCAAGAGCAAAAAAATCGTGCTTTTTGATGAGCTGATCGGCGAGCAGGGCCAGGACCTGCCTTCCGACCGCTTCGATGCGGTGGCCCGGCTGGAGGCCATGACGCCGGAGGAGCGCTACGCCTTCTGGCAGGAGGAGCTGTCCAAGTGCATCCGCTGCAACGCCTGCCGGAACGTCTGTCCTGCCTGCAGCTGCGAAAAGTGCGTTTTTGACAATCCGGAGTCCGGCGTCCGCAACAAGGGCGCGGCCGACAGCTTTGAGGAAAGCCTGTTCCATATCATCCGGGCCTTCCATGTGGCCGGGCGCTGCACGGACTGCGGCGAATGCAGCCGGGTCTGTCCCCAGCACATTCCGCTGCATCTGCTGAACCGGAAGTTTATCAAGGATATCAACGAGCTGTACGGCCCCTATCAGGCCGGTGCGGATTTTGACTCCCGTTCTCCTCTGACGGATTTCCGGAAAGACGACTGCGAGCCTTCCGTAGTGGCCGAGAGAGGAGGGAACCGGGCATGAAGCGTGTTGCGAAAACCGACTTGAACCGGCTGTTTGCCGCCGTTTCCGATGTGCGGAAGCTGTATCTGCCCGTGGACGATCAGGCGGGACAGGCGCGGTTTACCCCCTGGACGCCGGAGGCGGTCCTCAGCACCAGACTGAATACCGCCCGCAGTGCGAAGGGCCTGTTCTTCCCTCAGGTGGAAAATCTGGTGGATTTCCGGGTCACCGGGAAGCAGATTGAAATTATCGAAAACCGGGACCCGGCGGAGCCTTTTGCCGTGTTCGGCGTCCGGGCCTGCGACTGCCGCAGCTTTGACATTCTGGACCGGGTGTTTCTCAGCGAGCAGACCGATACTTACTACAAAACCCGGCGGGAAAACGGGCTGGTCATCACCCTGGCCTGCACCCGTCCGGCGGAAACCTGCTTCTGCACCAGCTTCGGCATCGACGCGGCGGAGCCTGCCGGCGACGTCACCTGCTGGATGACGGAGGATGCCCTTTACTGGCAGGCCAACACCGAAAAGGGTGAGGGCCTGACCGCACAGCTTCCCATGCTGGAGGACTGCGAGGATGCCCCCGTCCGTAAGCAGCAGGAAGCAACCCGGAGCATTCTCGACCGGCTGCCCATCGGCAAGCTGGATCTGACCGATTTCGACCGGGACCATATGCTGGAGATTTTCCACAGCGACAAATGGGCCGCCCTGTCGGAAAGCTGCCTTGGCTGCGGCTCCTGCACCTTCGTGTGTCCCACCTGCCAGTGCTACGACGTGGAGGAGTTCAACACCGGACGGGAAATCAAGCGGTTCCGCTGCTGGGACAGCTGTATGTATTCCGACTTTACCCAGATGTCCGCCGGTCAGCCCCGGCCCACCCAGAAGGAACGGTTCCGCCAGCGGTTTATGCATAAGCTGGTGTATTTCCCCAGCAACAACGACGGCGTCTTCGGCTGCGTCGGCTGCGGCCGGTGCCTG
>CAJLCS010000128.1 GCA_905205195.1 uncultured Eubacteriales bacterium | reverse complement strand
GGCGGCGCGGCCCAGGTTTTCCCGGCGCTGCTGACCACCGTCAGCAATCAGATTTCCGCTGCCGGACTGGAGGTCCCCACGCTGACCGTGGAGAATTACGCCCAGGTTCTCAATGCCCTGATTGATTCTCTGGATGAAGATAAGGTAGCCGAACAGGCCCGGGCTGTGGCGCTGGAAAAGGTCACCGCCGCCGTGGAAGCCAAGCGCAGCGACATTGAGGCCGCCGTCACCGCCAAGGTGAAGGAAACGGTCACCATGTCCGTCACCGAGGCCGTCCGGGCGCAGGTGGAGCCGCAGGTCTGGCAGGCCGTGCTGGCCAAGCTCCAGATTCCCGGCGTGACCACCAAGGCGGAGTACGATGCCGCCGTGGCAGCCGGTCTGATCTCCGCCGAACAGCAGGCCCAGATTGAAGCCGCCGTCTCCGCCGCCCTGGAAACCCAGATGGCCAGCGACGGCGTTCAGGCTCTGATTACGCAGAATGTGGAAGCGCAGATGGCCAGCGAGACCGTGCAGGCCCAGATTGCCCAGCTGACAGAGCAGCAGGTCCAGCTGCTCATCGAGCAGAACATGAACTCCCCGGAGGTGCAGGCCCAGATCACCGCGGCGCTGGAAGCCGCCAAATCCGGTGCCGCCAGCATCAGCGCCGCCAAGGAACAGCTGGACAGCTACAATCAGTTCTACCTAGGCCTGCAGACCTACACCGCCGGTGTGGCCTCGGCCAGCAGCGGCGCCGATTCCCTCCGCGACGGTGCGTCTGCCCTCAATGACGGCGCGTCGCAGGCCCGGGACGGCATGGCTTCCTTGTACGATGGCATTCTGACGCTGAAGAACGGCGCGCCTGAGCTGGTGGAAGGCGTCAGCCAGCTCCGGGACGGCTCCATGAAGCTGTCCGACGGACTCAAGCAGTTCAACGAAGAAGGCATCGACAAGCTGGTCAGCGCCGTGGACGGCGATCTGACCGGGCTGCTGGATCGGGTCAAGGCGGTGGCCGCCGTGTCCGAGCATTACCGCAGCTTCGCCGGCCTTGCCGACGACATGGACGGTCAGGTGAAATTCATCTACCGGACCGACGCCATCGAAACCGAAAACTGATCTTTCCTCCCCCGGCCGCAGCGGCATCCCCGCTGCGGCACTTTTTGTCGGAACCGCATCGTTGACACCCGCCGCCGCGGGTGGTATGATAGGTGCAATCGATCATAGGGAGGAATTTGCATGACGCCCAAGGAATTACTGTCGATTCTCGCCGTGGCCGGGCGGCTCAAGGACACCACCCGCCACTGCGATACCCCCGGCGGACGGCGGGAAAGCGTCGCCGATCACAGCTGGCGCATTGCCCTGATGGCCATGCTGCTGACGCCGGAATTTCCGGACACGGATATGGACCGGGTGATCCGGATGTGCCTGATTCACGACCTGGGAGAGGCCTTCACCGGCGACATCCCCGCCTTCGACAAAAGCGCTGCCGATACCGGCCGGGAGAACCGGCTGCTGGCCGACTGGGTGGCCGCCATGCCGCCGGAAACCCGGCAGGAATGGACGGCGCTGCTGGCCGAAATGGACGCCCTGCAAACGCCGGAGGCCCGGCTCTACAAGGCGCTGGATAAGCTGGAGGCCGTCATTTCCCATGACGAATCCGATATCCGCAGCTGGCTTCCGCTGGAATACGACCTGCAGTTGCGCTACGGTGCGGAAAATGTGGCCTTTTCGCCCTATCTGACAGCCTTGAAGGAAGAAATTGACGGCTGGACCCGTTCAAAAATTGCCGAATCCCGGGATATGGCATAATCATAACCACCGGCACTGCCGGTGGTTTTCTTTCTACAAAAAATCCGGTGCGGTTTGAAGCCGCACCGGATTTTTTCAAAGGAAAGGTAGGAAAATGAAAAAGAGAACGTATTTAAATTGACTTTTAAAGTACAAGTATAGAATACCGGGCAAAAATGAACAAAGTAAGGCCAAAGTTATGAACATTTCGTGAATCCTGCCGCCCGGGCGATTTTTCCGGCCCGGAATGACAAATTATGAATTTTTTGTATCGTTTTCTTTTTCCTCTTGACAATCCGGGGAAACGGGGTATAGTTGGAGTAAAAGAAATTAGCACTCTCGTGTATAGAGTGCTAACCCAAAAGGATGTGTTTTTATGAACTTTGAGAATTACACCCAGAAATCGCTGGAGGCGGTCCAGAACGCCCAGACCATTGCCCGTTCCTGCAACCATCAGCAGCTGGAGCAGCTGCATCTGCTGCTGGCCCTGCTGCGTCAGGACGGCGGCCTGATTCCGCAGCTGCTGCGGAAGATGGACGTCACCGTGGAAAGTCTGGACGCCGCTGCCGAAGCGGAGCTGCGGAAAATCCCCGGCGTCACCGGCAGCCGGGAGGCCGATAAATTCTATATCACCGCCGACGTGGACCAGACGCTGGCCACGGCCGAGGAGCTGGCCAAATCCATGAAGGACGAATTTGTCTCCGTGGAGCACCTGTTCCTCGCTCTGCTGGATACGGCCCAGGATCCGGTGAAGAAGCTGTTTGAAACTTACCGGATCAAAAAGGAGGAATGCCTCAAAGCGCTGCAAAGCGTCCGCGGCAACCAGCGTGTCACCTCCGACAACCCGGAGGGCACCTATGACGCGCTGGAAAAGTACGGCACCGATCTGGTCAAGCGTGCCAGAGAGCAGAAAATGGACCCGGTCATCGGCCGTGACGAGGAAATCCGGAACGTAATCCGGATTCTGTCCCGGAAGACGAAGAATAACCCCGTGCTGATCGGCGAACCCGGTGTCGGCAAAACCGCCATCGCCGAGGGCCTTGCCCAGCGGATTGTCAAGAAGGATGTCCCCAAGAGCTTACAGGACAAAACCATCTTCTCGCTGGATATGGGCGCGCTGATTGCCGGTGCCAAATACCGGGGCGAATTTGAGGAGCGGCTGAAGGCCGTGCTCAACGAGGTCAAGCAGTCCGAAGGCCGGATTATCCTCTTCATCGATGAGCTGCACACCATCGTCGGCGCCGGAAAAACCGAAGGCAGCATGGATGCGGGCAACCTGCTCAAGCCCATGCTGGCCCGGGGCGAGCTGCACTGCATCGGCG
>CAJLCS010000127.1 GCA_905205195.1 uncultured Eubacteriales bacterium | reverse complement strand
TGCCGGGCCTTGCCTCGGCGGCGGCCTCTGCCATCGACGCCATGAACATGAGCGTGGTGGTGGGCACGCTGGCAGGGGACGATACGGTGTTTGTGGTCATGCGGGATACCAATGCCGCAGCGGCGTTCTGCGGCGAAATTCAGAATCTTCTGAAATAAGAAAGCGGAGGGATGGGCTGTGCTGAGTCTGCTGCACATTGAGAATATCGCGGTCATCGAACAGGCGGATATTTCCTTTGATCGGGGATTCAACGTCCTCACCGGCGAAACCGGCGCCGGTAAATCCATCGTCATTGACGCCATTTCGGCCATTCTGGGCCAGCGGGCCTACCGGGACATGGTCCGGACCGGCGCAGACCGGGCGGCGGTCCGGGGGGTGTTTACCGATGTGCCGGCGCTTACCTGGTTTGCGGAGAACGGCGTGCCCTACGACTCGGAAACGGTCATCAGCCGGGAGGTCTATCTGGACGGGAAAAACGTCTGCCGGGTGAACGGAACGCTGGTTACCGTGTCCATTCTGCATAAGCTGGGCATTCAGCTCATCAACATCCACGGCCAGCACGACTCGGCGTCCCTGTTCGACGAGGCCAACCATCTCCGTTTTCTGGACGATTTTGCCCGAAACGAGCCGCTGCGGCAGGCTTACGCCGGGAAATTCCAGGCGGTGGAGCAGCTGCGCCGGGAGATTTCCCACCTGACCATGGACGAAAGCGAAAAGCTGCGGCGGATGGAGATGCTCCGCTATCAGATTGGGGAGATTTCCAAGGCCGATCTGGAGGCCGGGGAGGACGAGCAGCTGGAGGCCCGGCGGAAGCTGCTGCAGAACGCGGAAAAGCTCAATAGCGGCATGAACGAAGCGGTGGCCCAGCTCTACGGCGACGAGGATACCGACGGCGCCGCCTCCCTGCTGGCGGCGGCGGAGCGGGCGCTGGCGAAAATTGCCCGGCTGGACGACGGTGTGGCGGTCCTCCACGACAAGGTGGCGGACCTGATGTATCAGGTGCAGGACGCGGCGGAGGAAGTGCGGGATGCCCGGGACGGCCTGACGGATTCTGAGGACGAGCTGGAGCAGATCGAGCAGCGGCTGGACGTGATTTATAAGCTCCGCCGGAAATACGGCGCCACCTGCGCCGATATTCTGGCCTATCTGGAAAAAGCCCGGCAGGAGCTGGACGAAATCGAATTTGCAGGCGACCATCTGGAGCGCCTGAAGGAGAAGCTGAAAAAAGCGGAGGCGGAAGCATGGAAGGCGGCGGAGGACCTCCGCAGCAGCCGGAAAACGGCGGCGGAGCGCCTGACGGACCGGATTCAGACGGAGCTGACCCAGCTGGATATGCCCCGGGTCCGGTTTTCCTGCGTGTTCGCGGCCTGCGGACTGACCGAAACCGGCGCCGACACGGTGGCCTTCTACCTTTCGGCCAACGCAGGCGAGGCGCTGAAGCCCCTGAGCAAGGTGGCCTCCGGCGGCGAGCTGGCACGCATCATGCTGGCCATGAAAAACGTGCTGGCGGAGCAGGATCAGGTTGCCACCCTGATTTTTGACGAGGTGGACACCGGCGTTTCCGGCCGGGCGGCCCAGAAGGTGGCGGAGAAGCTCCACAGTGTGGCCCGGACCAAGCAGGTTCTCTGCGTGACCCATCTGCCCCAGCTGGCGGCCATGGGCGACACCCATCTGCTTATCGCCAAATCCGAGCGGGACGGACGGACCTACACCACGGTGACGCCGCTGGATCTGGAGGGGCGGAAACGGGAACTGGCCCGCATCATCGGCGGTGCGAAAATCACGGAAACCACCCTGAAAAGTGCAGAGGAAATGCTGAAAAATCGGTGAAGGATGACTATTATGAATACCGGAAATGCGATTTTACTTGCTTGCTGCTGGGGCAGCGCCCTGCTGTTTGACGGCATCGGCCTGTGGGCCTTCCGCAGCAAAGCGCCTATGAATTTCTGGGCCGGGACCCGGATGGATCCGGCGGCCCTGACGGATGTCCACGCCTATAATCAGGCCTACGGCCGCCTGTGGCTGGGCTACAGCCTCTGGCTCTGGGCCGCCGGGCTGGCGGGACTCCTGGGACGGTGGTGGCACGCGGCGGCCACGATCTGTGTGGTACTGATTGTGCTGGCCTGCCTGCCGGGGCTGCCGCTGCTGATTGTCCGGTACCGGAAAATCGAAAAACGGTATCGGAAGAAAGAAAAGGCTTGACAAAGCCGGATGTTTTTGCTACCATATCGCTATAGCTTCATAGAACGCTTGGATGGGATGAAGTAAGCGCCCCGTTTCCGCCAGAGAGTTCCCGGTTGGTGCAAGGGAATCGGAAACCACGCCGAAATACCTCCCGGAGCGGCTTCCCTGAACGTTGATTAGGGGAAGACGGGGTCGCCCGACACAGCGAGAGACGTTGTTGGACGTCGTGAGGGCGCAGCCGTGAGACTGGGCCGATGAAGAGGTGGCACCGCGTAATTTTACGCCCTCTGTCCGTTGCGGACAGAGGGCGTTTTTGATTGATTCAGGAGGTTAACATGAAAGTTTATGACGAACTGGTGGCCCGGGGCCTGATTGCTCAGGTGACCAACGAAGACGAAATCCGGGAAATGATCGACAACGGCAAGGCGACGTTCTATATCGGCTTTGACCCCACGGCGGATTCACTCCATGTGGGCCACTTCATGGCCCTGTGCCTGATGAAGCGGCTGCAAATGGCCGGCAACAAGCCCATCGCCCTCATCGGCGGCGGCACGGCCATGATCGGCGACCCCTCCGGCCGGACCGATATGCGGAGCATGATGACCCGGGAGACCATCGAGCACAACTGCGAGTGCTTCAAAAAGCAGATGTCCCGGTTCATTGAGTTCGGCGAGGGCAAGGCTCAGATGGTCAACAACGCCGACTGGCTGCTGAACCTGAACTATATCGACTTTATCCGGGATATCGGTGCCTGCTTCTCCGTGAACAACATGCTGCGGGCCGAGTGCTTCAAGCAGCGGATGGAGAAGGGCCTGTCCTTCCTGGAATTCAACTATATGCCCATGCAGTCCTACGATTTTTACTACCTGTTCCAGCACTACGGCTGCAATATGCAGTTCGGCGGCAACGACCAGTGGAGCAATATGCTGGGCGGCACCGAGCTGATCCGCCGCAAGCTGG
>CAJLCS010000126.1 GCA_905205195.1 uncultured Eubacteriales bacterium | reverse complement strand
TTGTCAACGGGACTCCGTGCCATGTGTACGCTTGTACCAGATGCCTCCGTTCCAACAAGGTTGAGCGGGCCATCTAACATATTACCACGCAACCATAACGGCACTGCTTTTTGCAGCGCCGTTTTTGCTGCTTCGGCCCCGGCGGACGCCGGGGCATTTTTCGACCGGACATTGTCGGAAATTGCCCTTGTTTTCCCGTCCTTCCGCCGTATGATAGCGGTATATGGTTATGTAATGGCGGTTGGCAGACCACCATTACATAACCATAGGAGGATCCTTTTTCCAGGCATAGCGAAAGCTTTTTGGAACCACCGGCACTGCCGGTGGTTTTCTTTCTACAAAAACGCCGACCCGCTTCAGCGTGAAGCGGGTCGGCACGTTTTATTTCTGGCCGTCCCAGAAGGCCTCGGTTTTGCCGCAGCCCCGGGATTTCATCTGCAATTCCTGATTTTTGATGCTCACGGTGGTGCAGGCCGGCACCGAATGGGTGATAAAGGCGTTGGAGCCGATGACGCAGTCCCGGCCGATGACCGTGCAGCCGCCCAGCACCGACGCACCGGCGTAAATCGTCACGTTATCCTCGATGGTGGGGTGGCGCTTCTTGCCGCGAAGGTCCTGCCCGCCCCGGGTGGAGAGAGCTCCCAGCGTGACACCCTGATAAATCTTCACGTTGTCGCCGATTTCGGTGGTTTCGCCGATGACGATGCCGGTGCCGTGGTCGATGAAGAAGTACTTGCCGATGGTGGCGCCGGGATGGATATCAATGCCGGTGACGCTGTGGGCGTACTCCGTCATGATCCGGGGCAGCAGCGGCACCTTCAGCTCCCACAGGGCGTGAGCCAGCCGGAACACCATGATGGCAAACAGCCCCGGGTAGGAAAAGATGATTTCCGCCATGCTGGTGGCCGCCGGGTCGCCGTCGTAGGCCGCCTTCAGGTCCATCTGCACCAGGTCCCGGATCTCCGGAATCCGGGCGAAGAACGCCAGGCTGGTTTCCTGGGCCTGCCGGTCCGCCTCCTCGGCCCCCATGCCGCCCAGCTGCAGCACCAGCGTGATCTGCCGGTTGAGATTGAACATCACGTCCTCAATCAGCATGGACAGGTTGTGCTTGGCGTTGTAGATCCGGTAATTTTTGTCTCTGGAATAGCCGGGAAAGACGATTCTCTGCAATTTCTGGATAATATCGATAATGATTTCCTTGTCCGGATGGCGGAACAGGTCCATTTTATCGATGTCCCGGTCGTGGCGGTAATCCTGCAGAATCCGGTCCACCACGCCCTCGATCTGCTGTTCAATGGGTGACACGGTCACGGCCTCCTTGCCTCCGGCTCAATCCTCAAGGCGCTGAATCTGCGCGCCCAGCGCGGTCATTTTTTCAATCAGATTTTCGTAGCCCCGTTCCACATAGTGGATGTTCTCCACCCGGGTCACGCCCTCGGCGGCCAGACCCGCAATCACCAGCGCCGCCCCGGCCCGCAGGTCGTGGGCGCTGACGGTGGTACCGTAGAGCTTTTCCCGGCCGGTGACGATGGCGGTCTTGTCGTTGACCTGAATGTCGGCACCCATACTTTCCAGCTCCGTGCAGTAGCCGAAGAACCGGGTTTCATAGACGCTCTCCGTCAGGCGGCTGATGCCGCAGGCCAGCGCCATGCACACGCAGATCTGGGCCTGCATATCCGTGGGGAAGCCGGGATAGGGCCGGGTTTTCACGGTGACCCGCCGCAGCCGTCCGGAGGACTGGATGCGGATGGCGTCGTCAAACGTCGTCACCCTGGCGCCCATCTCCTGCAGCTTGGTGGTGATGCACTCCATGTGCTTGGGAATCACGTTTTTTACCAGCACATTGCCGCCCGTCGCCGTGACGGCGGCCATGTAGGTGCCCGCCTCGATCTGGTCGGGAATGATGGCATAGGTGCCGCCCCGGAGGGCCTTGACGCCCCGGATTTTCACGGTATCCGTACCGGCGCCGGAAATATTGGCGCCCATGGTGTTGAGGAAGTTGGCCAGGTCCACAATATGCGGCTCCTTGGCGGCGTTCTCGATCACCGTCTGGCCCGGCAGCAGCACGGAAGCCAGCATGATGTTCACCGTCGCCCCCACGCTGACCACATCCAGGCTGATCCGATTGCCCCGCAGGCCCTCGGGGCCGGGGCTTAGCTCCACATAATCTTCGGTCTCCTCCACGTCGGCCCCCAGCGCCAGAAAGCCCTTGATGTGCTGATCGATGGGCCGGGAGGCAAAATTGCAGCCTCCGGGCAGCGCCACATGGGCCCGGCCGAACCGGCTGAGCAGGGCGCCCATCAGATAGTAGCTGGCCCGCATCTTCCGGACCAGCTCCGGCGCGGGGCGCTCATTGGTAATCTCCGTGCTGTCCAGCACCACCACGCCCGGCTCCGGGCGCTCCAGCCGGACGCCCATTCCGGCCAGCATATCCAGCAGAATCCGGACGTCGGAAATGTCGGGAACATTTTCGATCCGGCACACGCCTTTGACCAGAATGGCCGCCGGTAAAATGGCCACCGCCGCGTTTTTCGCGCCGCTGATGGTGACGCTGCCGTTCAGCGGATTGCCGCCGTGAATCACATATCTTGCCAAGGAATATCCTCTCCTTGCGATGATTTCATCAGGTTTTCAAACGGAACCGCCGCCGTCCGTCAAAAAGGGCGCACGATCCAGTATGTTTCGCTATTATAACATACCGGCCGAATGATGTAAAGGAAATTTTACCGACGTAAACCCTTCGGATAGTGATTTTTCAGAACCTTTCCGTCGCCTTTGGCCCAGCCCAGGCTGTAGCCGCCCACGGTTACCAGGCACCAGCCCGTCTCGGCCCCCGGAATTACATCGCCGTGCAGATAGGCCGCCGTCTCCGGGCCGTCGGGGGGCAGGTCGTGGACCGTGGCGGCAGTCCGCAGCCACAGCGCCAGTGCATGGGCCGGTTCCAGCCGGTCCTTTTTCACCGTCCCCAGCTCCAGTCCGGGCCGCAGGACCTTCAGGCCCTCCAGCGGCGGCGTCTCCGGCGGCACCCAGTACAGGCTCTGGCCGAAGGTCACGGCCCGCCCCGCCGGCAGTGACAGGTCCAGCGCCGACGCAAACGCCGTCCATGCCCTCGGCAGCGGTTCGCCCCGGCCGGATACCGCCGGTACCGGTTCGTCCCCCGTCCGGCGCAGCACTGCGGCAAAATGGCCCTCCCCCCGGAGCCTGTGGGGCCACAGCCGGAAGGTGCCGTTTTCTCCGGCGTCAAACCAGGGCGCTTCCGCGTGTTCCGGCACGAAATCCGGATGCCGGTCCAGAAAGGCCGCCACGGCCTGCTCATCCTCCTCCGGGGCGAAGGTGCAGGTGGAATACACCAACCGTCCCCC
>CAJLCS010000125.1 GCA_905205195.1 uncultured Eubacteriales bacterium | reverse complement strand
CGAGAACGTCTTCCCCGCCACGGTTTACGCGCTGGACAGCCACACCAAGGCGGACCTGAGCACCGTGGCCAAGGCGGATCTGCCCGTCTGTGACCACACCGTCGGTACCCAACCCATCACGGAGGAAACCTACCGGATGAACGCCCAGACCGCGTCCGCCGGCAGCCTGAGTGCCGTGGGCGGTACGCCTGCCGAGGGCGGCAAGGTCACCCTGCTGTCCGCTGAGGCGGCCCCCGCCGCTTCTTCCAACGTGACCGTCTCCGACGACGAGCAGACCGTCACCGTGAATCTGGTGGCCGGCGGCGAGGACGCCACCACCAATGCCCTGATGACCGTGGATTACGACAGCAGCCTGCTGACCCTCACCGACGTGACCATGACGGCGGATTACACCTCCCATCATGACGAGGACGGCAAGGTCACCCTGGGCTATGTGTCGCTGGGCGGCGTGCCTGCCGGCACCACCGTGGCCACGCTGACCTTCCGGGCCGATCCCGCCAAGGTGGACGCCGGTACCGTCGTCACCGTGAATCAGACCGAACGGAACGACGAGAAGGTCGATGTGACCGAGACGTTGGAGGCTGATCTCCACACCGAGACCGAGATCGTCGGCAAGAAGGATCCCACCTGCACCGACAAGGGCTACACCGGCGACGTGGTCTGCGCCAAGTGCGGCAAGCTCCTGACCAAGGGCGAGGAGCTCCCCGCCACCGGCCATGACTTCAAGGACGGCGTGTGCACCAAGTGCGGCCTGAAGGCTTCCAACGCCAAAACCGGCGACGGCAGCTTCCCCGCCGCGGCAGCCGCCGTGCTGACCGTGTCCCTGCTGGGTGCGGCCGTGCTGGTGCTGCGTAAGAAGCGCTTCTTCTGATCTCCCGTTTTCCCCAATCGCACTCCCGGGCAGCCGATCGGCTGCCCGGGATTTTTACGTCCGGCACCGGGCGGACCGGAAAAGGCTTGAAAAAATCCGCTGTCCGTCTTATAATGACCAATAATAATTATCTTTGGTAATCATCCGGGAGGCATTTTTCATGACCGTTTCAACCATCAAAGCGCTGCTGGATGCCTGTTATCAGGCCAAACGGGTCCGCGAGCTGCTCCCTGCCCTTCCCGACGGCGTTACACCGTCCTATCTTCAATACCTTGACGTCATCGACACGCTGGAAAAGCAGGGCCTTCCGGTCCGGATTTCTGCCATCAGTGACGCGCTGCACATCCCCCGCCCCGGCGTGACACGGACGGTGAAGGAAATGGCGGCCCAGGGCTATCTGACGAAAACCGCCTCCGGGGAGGACGGCCGGATTACCTATCTCACCGTGACGGAGGCCGGAAAAGCGCTGTCCCGGACCTACAACGACCAATTCTTTTCCCGGCTTGCGCCCCTTCTCGCCCATATTCCGGAGGAGGATGCCGCGTGTACCGTCTGGACCGTTCAGGCCCTGTACCGGGTCATGTCCGAAAGGAGAATCACCCTTGAATACTGATTTTACCCAGGGCAGCATTCTGAAAAAGCTGTCCGCCTTCATGCTCCCCGTTCTCGGCGCGCTGGTGCTGCAGGCGGCCTACGGCGCGGTGGATCTGCCGGTCGTGGGCCGGTTCGGCTCCACCGCCGGGCTGTCCGCCGTTTCCACCGGCAGCCAGATGCTGAATCTTGTCACCTTCGTGGTCACCCAGCTTGCCATGGGTGTGACGGTGCTGATTGCCCGCTTCCTCGGGGAAAAGAAGCCGGACCGGATCGGTGCCGTCCTCGGCGGTGCCGCCGTCGTCTTTGCGCTGCTCGCCGTGGGCATCGGGGCCGCTCTGGTGGGACTGGCCCGGCCGCTGGCCGTTCTGCTGCAGGCGCCGGAGGCGGCCATCGGCCTTGCCGCCCCGATTTCCACGGCGGTCGGCATTGTGCTGAACATTTTCTACTACCGGTATCTGCGCCGGAAAAGCGAAATACGCCCGGAACCGTAAAAATTGCCCCTCCGCCGAAGCGGAGGGGCATTGCTGATGCACAAATCGGGGAAAAATCAGGCCTTGCCGGCGCAGCCCAGCACGTCTCTGAGCTTGTGACGGACCAGTTCCTTGATGTTGGCACGGGCGGGCTTCAGGTACTCACGAGGATCGAACTTGTCGGGATGCTCGTTGAAGAACTGCCGGATCGTGCCGGTCATGGCCAGCCGCAGGTCGGAGTCGATGTTGATCTTGCAGACGGACAGTTCGGCCGCATGGCGCAGCTGCTCCTCGGGGATGCCGACGGCGTCAGGCATCTTGCCGCCGTTCTCGTTGATCATCTTCACATAGTTCTGAGGAACGGAGGAAGATCCGTGGAGCACGATGGGGAAGCCGGGCAGGCGCTTGGAGACCTCTTCCAGCACGTCGAAGCGCAGGGGAGGCGGAACCAGGATGCCCTTCTCGTTTCTGGTACACTGGGCAGCGGTGAACTTGTAGGCGCCGTGGGAGGTGCCGATGGCAATGGCCAGAGAGTCGCAGCCGGTCTTGGTCACGAACTCTTCGACTTCTTCGGGATGGGTGTAGGAGGCGTCACCGTGGGCGACCTTCACGTCGTCCTCGATGCCGGCCAGGGTGCCCAGCTCCGCCTCGACGACCACGCCGCGGTCATGGGCATACTCCACGACCTTCTTGGTGATCTCAATGTTCTCGGCAAAGGGCTTGGAAGAGGCGTCGATCATGACGGAGGTAAAGCCGCCGTCGATGCAGCTCTTGCAGGTCTCGAAATCGGGGCCGTGGTCCAGATGCAGCACGATGGGGATATCCGGGCACTCAATGACGGCGGCTTCCACCAGCTTCACCAGATAGGTGTGGTTGGCGTAGGCGCGGGCGCCCTTGGAAACCTGCAGGATCACGGGAGCGTGCTCTTCTTTGCAGGCTTCGGTAATACCCTGAACGATTTCCATGTTGTTGACGTTGAAGGCACCGATGGCGTAGCCGCCGTCGTAAGCCTTCTTGAACATCTCAGTAGAAGTTACCAGAGGCATAGGATTCATTCCTTTCTTATTCAGCAGGCAAAGCCTGCATTTGTCCGAGTTCATTATACCACAAAGTTTCTTTTTTTCAATAAAAATATTTGCTATTTTCTATCTTTCGTGCTATAATCCAAAGGACTGGGATTTTTTACGGAATCCCGCCGCAAAATGTTCTATTTTTTTATCTTGATGGAGGTACCATATATGTCTGAAAAAACTCTTGTCGGCTCTCTGATCATCGGTCAGTCCGGCGGCCCTTCTTCCGTGATTAACTGCTCCGCCTACGGTGTCATCAAGACCGGCCTGGAAAACCCCAACATCACCAAGGTGTACGGCGCGTTCCACGGCATCAAGGGCGTGCTGAACGATCAGCTGATGATCATGGACGAGGAAGATCCCAAGGAGCTGGAGAATATGCTCCACACCCCCTCCTCCGCGCTGGGCTCCTGCCGCTACAAGATTGCCGATCCCGACGTGGACGACACCGATTACAAGCGGATTCTGGAGATCTTCAAGAAGTACAACGTCCGTTACTTCTTCTATAACGGCGGCAACGACTCCATGGACACCTGCAACAAGAT
>CAJLCS010000124.1 GCA_905205195.1 uncultured Eubacteriales bacterium | reverse complement strand
GCTGCTTCCACCGGCGGATGTTGTGGTGCTGTCCCACTTCCACCGGGACCATACGGGTAATTTGCCGCTGCTGTCGCCCCAAACGGTCTATGTCTCCTGCGAGACACAGCGCCATGTGGGAACCGGCGTCGTGGTGGCGCAGGAACTGTACCTGGACGACCTGCATCTGTTCCCGATGCCCTCCAGCCACTGCCGTGGCTGCCTGGGGTTGGAGGTAACGGAAACCTATGCCTTTGTCGGTGATGCTCTGTACGGCAAAGGGCGGGATGGCTGCGTTGTGTTCAATGTCCAGCTTTTGCAGGCCCAGATTGCGGTGCTGCGGCGGCTGCGTGCGCCGTATCTGCTGGTCAGCCACCGGGAGGGGATGATCCGCAGCCGCAGGGAGGTTCTGGAGGAGCTGGAGAATCTGTACGACCTTCGGCAGCCGGACTGCCCGGAAATCCTGATCTGAGGGTGCGGCGAATGGAAGAATATCGGGAAATGACATCGGAGACAGTGGACCGTGTGGAGATGGCCGAGGCGCTCCGTATCCTTCAGAAACTGAAAGGCGAACGCCTTTCTCATGTGCGATTTGAAAATCTGCGGCAGGCATCTGACGGGCTGGTCCACGGACGCACAGTTCCGTGACGGGGAGGAAGCGTGGCGCTTTTTCTCGCAGGACCGGCAGCAGCCGCATTTGGTGGCGTCTTTTCGACCAAATGGAACTGGTCGGCCCGACGCCGTATCGCCGCCTTCAGCAGCCCGGCAAATTTCTCCGCGTTGGAATCGGCGTTGTCCTTTTTCCGGAAGGCGCAGTAATTCCGCAGGACGGGTTCTTCGCCCCGGACCAGCGGAATAGCGTTTCCGCATACAGAAACTCCCTGGGAAAGCCCACGATATCCCGGTAATATTCCCGTTCCGTTTCCCGCTGGGCCTCGGAGGTCACCAGAATGCAGGGGATATTTTTCAGCTCCGGCGGCGAAATGTGCGCCATCCGGGCCAGCGGACTGTGGGCGGACACTTCAATGCAGCTGCCGCAGAATATCACGATACGAAGTATCCTATCACTGTCGGAAAGACAATATCACTCGCCGTCAGGCGGATAGAACGGAGGCGCACTTCCCAACGAAGTGCGCCTCTGCTTTTTCTTATCCGGCGGTGGCGGGAGTGTAGTTGACCACGATGTTCAGCGCCGTCAGCGTGCCCACGTCGGTGACGTCGTTGCCGTAGATGTTCACCTGCACCAGCAGGGGACAATCGGCCAGCACGGCCACGCTGGTGAGCTTGTTGTAGTCCATAAAGACCTTGTTCAGCTTGGGCAGTCCGCCCAGCGCATCAAGGCTCGTCAGTTCGTTGTGGGAGCCGTCCACGGAGACCAGCGCCGCATCGGCGGGGAAGGCCGGCAGGGCGGCCACCGAATTCTGGGAGAAGTCCAGCGTAGCCAGCTTCGCCATACCGGCCAGCGGAGACAGGTCCGTCAGCGCATTGTCGGACAGATTCAGGCCGGTCAGATTGGTCAGCCCGGCCAGCGCCGTCACATCCGACAGGGTGTTGCCGGACAGGTCCAGCGTGGTCAGCGCCGTCAGCCGCTCCAGCCCGGCGGCGGAGGACAGTGAATTGTGGGCGGCGTTCAGATCGGTCAGATTGGCAAGACCGCTCAGCGGCGACAGGGATGTCACGGAATTGTAGGAGACGTCCAGCGTTTGCAACGCGGCAAGGCCGGACAGGGCGCTTACGTCCGTCAGGGCATTGTTTTGCAGATGCAGCTCGGTCAGAGCGGTGAGGGAGGACAGCGGCGCGATGTTGCGGACGGTATTGGCGGACAGGTCCAGCGCCGTCAGCGTGACGGCTTTTTCCAGCCCCGCGACGGAGGACAGGCCGCAGTCGACCAGCGTCAGCTTCTGCAGGTTCGGCAGCGCGCCGATGACGGTCAGCAGCGCGTCATCCGGCCGGGTGCCGGACAGATCCAGCTGCTCCAGGGCGGTGAGATTGGCCAGCACCGACAGATCGCCGTTCAGGGCGGTGAGCTTCAGTCTGCGAAGACCGGTCAGCAGGGCCAGATCACTGTAGTCGGCGGCATCCTCCGGCACGGTCAGCTCCGCCAGCGTCCACAGGTCGTTGGTGTAGAGCACCTTGTCGGCGGAAACGCCCATGGCCTGCCGGATGGCGGACTCCATGGCGCCGTCGGCAAAGCTGACCTTCTCCACCACGCCGCCGATGGTATAGCCGAAAATGCCCGGGCGGCTGACCAGCCCGTCGTCGCCCACGGCAATGGCGTAAATGGTGGTTTCTCCGGCGGGCAGCGCCACCGGACCGTCATACACCGGGTCCGCGGTGGAAGGGAACTGGCCCTTGGTGTTATAGTACAGCGTGCCGGTGGGGGTGCTGAGGGTGACGGACAGGTACTGGGAGTAGAAGCCGGGGGCATAGTCGGCGGTGGGCGTCTGGGGGCGCTTCGATTCCAGATCTTCCCGGATCTGGGGATCGGCTACGTTTTCCAGCATGGTCACGGCGTCCAGCAGCTTGTCTTGCTCCACATAGGTCTGGCTCAGGGCGATGTACAGCGCCGAGGAGCCGCCGTTGGAGATGGCGCTGGTCAGGGTATACTCGGCCTTGGTGTAGTTGCCCACGGATTTGAACTGATTGGCAAGCTCAATGGCGACGGTTTCGTCGTTATCCGCCAGCGCGTAGGCTCGGTTGTACAGCCAGGCCGCGACAGAATGATTGCCCCGGGTCTCCTGATAACGGGCCTGCTTGAGAATCATGTCCCGGGTAAACTCCCGGTCGTAGGACAGAAGATACCATGCCAGACTGGCCACGATGGCCAGGGCCAGAAGAACGGTAAGGATGATTTTCAGGCTTTTTTTCATAAGGAAGCTCCGTTTCGAGAAAGTTCATGACAAAATTATACTTCCGAAGGGGAATGATGTCAAGGACTGCGGTCAAAATGAATGGTCCCCGGCGTTTTCCGCCCGGTTTTGTTCCGGCCCTTTGCTACAATGACGCCGGGAGGGATCAGTATGAATAGTATCTGGAAGCAAATCGGACTGGCGGCGGTGATGGGGCTGCTGCTTCCGGCCATGGTGCTGGCCTTTGCCACCCGGAGCCGGCCGGAGACGGGGGAGACGACGGCGGCGCCCGCCCCGGCGGTACCCTCAGGGACGACGGCGCCGTCTGCGGCGTCCGACCTGACGGTGCCGGTGCTGGGGAAGGACGGAACCGTGACGGACATGGACCTGAACACCTACCTGGTGGGGGTGGTGCTGGCGGAAATGCCGGCGGATTTCGAGCCGGAGGCCCACAAGGCCCAGGCGGTGGTGGCCCGGACCTACGCCATGAAGCGCCGCACCGGCAGCAAGCACCCGGGCGGGGCGGTCTGCACCGATCCGGCCTGCTGTCAGGGCTATCTGTCGCCGGAGGATTATGTCAATCGCGGCGGCAGCGCGGAAACGGTGGAGGAAATCCGGCGGCAGGTGCTGGCCACGGGGGACACGGTGCTGACTTATCAGGGGGCGCTGATTGATGCGACCTATTTTTCCTGCTCCGGCGGCCGGACCGAGGATGCGCTGGCGGTGTGGGGGACGGACGTGCCCTATCTGCAGTCCACGGACAGCCCCGGGGAGGAA
>CAJLCS010000123.1 GCA_905205195.1 uncultured Eubacteriales bacterium | reverse complement strand
CTGCTTGCGGGTCATTTTCATCTTTTTGAAAATGTGATAGTCGCTGCAGCTGACCAGAATTCCCGTTTCCCGGATGCCCAGATCCCGGACCAGCCGGAAATCCTCCTTGGTGGCCCGGATCCAGGTGGTGATCTCCGGGAATTTCAGCCCCAGCGCCATGCAGCGCTCTACCGCCTCCCGGTCCTTCTTGCTGTAGATGAAGAACTCCGTCTGGCGGATGATGCCGTAGGGTCCGCCCAGCTTGGACAGCAGCTGATAAAGCCGGACGATCTGGTCCACGGTGTAAGGCTCCACGGACTGCTGCCCGTCCCGGAGGGAGGTATCGGTGATCCAGATTTCCTCCGGCATATTCAGCGGCACGCGGCGGTGGTTGAAGGCCACCTTCGGCACCATTCCCTGGGTGTAGATGTCACGCTGCAAATTAGGCTCTGCCACGTCCTGAAGGGAGTATTTATAGGATTTCTGCTCCAGCAGATTGGTTTTACCGGAAATTTCAAGCATGGAGGCGGCTCCTTTCATTTGTATTATTGTATACAATTATACGCATGGAAGAAGATTTGTCAAGCAAAAAATGAACACAAAAACCCGGCGGCGTGACCTCCACGCTGGAGGATTACGGAAAGCTGGCCGCCATGCTGGCAAACGGCGGTGTCGGCCCCAACGGCGCACGGATTCTTCCCCCGGCGGCCATCGACCGGATGCGGGAAAATCAGCTTTGCCCGGACGCGCTGGACGATTTTGACAAGTTCAGCGGCTGGAGCAAAGCCGGCAACGGCTACGGGCTGGGCGTCCGCACGCTGCTGGACCGGGACAGGAACAGCTCCTTCACGGAGCCGGGGGAATTCGGGTGGGACGGCGCCCTCGGATGCTATCTGGTGGCAGACCCAGCCTCCGGCATCGGCATTTTCTACGCCCAGCAGGAAGGCGGCAGCCCCTGGTGGAGCTGGCACAACATGGTGAAGAATCTCGCCGTTACCTGTGCGCTGTAAAAATCGGCGCCCTGTGTTCCGACATGGAACGCAGGGCGCCGATTGATTTTGTTGTGTTACACGGTTTCCGGAATCAGCTTCACGCAGAAGTCGAATTCCCGCTCATCAAACCGGTACTGCTCCATCAGCGCCGGGCCGCAGCTGTTGGAGCCGATGCCGTCCATGGCGCCGTCCAGACAAAGGACGGTGCTGCCGCAGGTCTCCAGCTCAAAGCTGTGGGCCTTGTTCGTCAGCTCTTCCTGGGTATAATGGGACGCGTTGAAACTGAAGGGAACCGCGCTGACCGCCGTCAGCTTCCGGCCGCCGCCCTCCAGCACCACATAATCGCAGTCCCAGTGGCTGCCGTTCTCCTGGGGACGGAGATAATCCTCGTGCATGGCCGTCACCGGCGTCCGGAAGACGCCGTGGCTCCCGGCGCGGTGCTTGTCCCGGTAGCTTTCCAGCGGGCCGACGCCGCAGTAGGTGGCCTGCTCCATTGCTTCCGGCAGGAACAGCCGCAGGCCGAACCGGGGCAGTTCCGGGAAATCCTCGCCCTTCACTGCATGGAAGGCAGCCGTCACAGTGCCGTCGTTTCCGACTGTCCACAGAGCGTTCACATGAAGAATCGGCTGCACCACCGGCGCTTCCACCGCCAGCGACGCGGTGATCTCCACGCCGCCGGGCACGGCCTTCGACGCGGTGGTATAGGCCCGGGCGTAGGCCCGGTCATAGCCCGCCGCCATCCAACAGGACTTGATGTTCCGGTCGTTATCCGTGGGCGCGCGCCACAGATTCAGCTCCATAGGCCGGTCCAGCAGCGGCTTGCCGTCCAGCTCCATCTGGCGGAACAGGCCCGTCAGCCGGTCTAGACGGTAGCGGAAGTTCGACCCGATCACGTCCAGCCAGCGGTCACAGCTCTCCACACGAACCGCGTCTCCGGACGCTTCGGCATCCAGCAGGGCCAGCGCCGTCCGGTTCCGGGAATCGGCATTTTCCAGCGGCAGCTCGTCAAAGCCGAGGGGGAAGCCCGCCGGCAGCAGCGCGCCGGCCGCCGCAAGGAAGTAGGAAACCTTCAGATAGCAGCGGCCCGCTTCCGGCACCGTCAGCTTCAGCGGCAAGGTCCCCTCGCCGTGAGGCTCCGCAAAGGGCAGCGCCCCCAGGTCACCGGATGCCACGGTTTCCCCGTCGCAGGTCAGCTCATAGGATGCCGTCGCATAGCCATGCAGATTGGTGTAATCCAGATAGTTATGGAAGATCAGCAAGCCGTTTGCGGCATCGTAGCGGCAGCGGGCGGGACGGTAGACGTTTTTGAACTCCCGCAGGCCGTTATGGGGCGTCCGGTCCGGGTAGACCAGGCCGTCCATGCAGAAGTTGCCGTCGTGGGGATACTCGCTGTGGTCCCCGCCGTAATAATAGATGGGCTTTCCGTTGGGGGCAACGCCCTTGTAAATGGCATGATCGCACCATTCCCACACAAAGCCGCCGCAGAAATGGTCGTTTGCCTGGAATTCCTGGAAATAATCCTCCAGATCTCCGGGGCCGTTGCCCATGGCGTGGCTGTATTCGCAGAGGATGTAGGGCCGGGGCGGATTGTTGTCCAGATAGTCGTGCATGATCTGCCTGGAGGGGTACATATTGCTGTACAGGTCCAGATTGGAGAAGTCAAATTCGTCCTTCCGGTCCTGCATCACCCAGGGATAGCAGCAGTTTTCGTAGTGGGTCAGGCGGCTGGGGTCAAAGGCCTTGGTCCAGGCCAGCGCCTTCTCGCAGGCACGGCCGTAGGCGCTTTCGTTGCCCATGGACCAGATGACGACGCAGGGGCGGTTCTTGTCCCGCTCCACGCTGCGCTGAACCCGGTCTACGATGGCGTCCTGATAGTCCGGATTGTTCATGAACAGATCGCACCAGCGCATCCAGCGCTTCGGCCAATCCGGCTCCTCCTGATACACCTCAAGGCCGCCGTGGCATTCCAGATCCGCTTCTCCCACCAGGAAGAAGCCGTACCGGTCACACAGCTGATAAAACACCGGGCTGTTGGGGTAGTGGCTGGTGCGGATGGCGTCCACATTGTGCTGCTTCATCACCAGCAGGTCCTTCTTCATCTGCTCCACACTGATGGCCGAACCGGTCACCGGGTCGGAATCGTGCCGGTTCACGCCCCGGAACTTCACATTCCGGCCGTTGATCCGGACGACGCCGTCCTGAATGCGGATTTCCCGCAGGCCCACCTGCTCGGTGATTGTTTCGCCGGGCGTTTCCAGCAGCAGCGTGTACAGATAGGGATTTTCCGCGTTCCAGAGCTTCGGATCGGCAACGGCCAGCTCCACCGTGCCGTCGGACGCCGCTTCCACCGCGTCCACATAGTGATTTTCGGCATCCAGCAGCGTCAGCTTCACCGGAACGATTTCTCCCCGGGCCGTCAGATCCACCCGGACCAACGCCGTCCTGTCGCCGAGGGTGCAATGCACAAAATAGTCGGCCACCACGCTCTCCGGGCGCTTGAGCAGGTACACGTCCCGGATAATGCCCGTCATCCGGAATTTGTCCTGGTCCTCCAGGTAGGTGCCGTCGCACCATTTGAGCACCAGCACCGCCAGGATGTTCTCCCCTTCCCGCAGGGCCTCGGTGACGTCGAATTCGCTGGTGGAATGGGTGACCTGGCTGTAGCCGATGTACCGGCCGTTCATCCAGACGTAGAAGCAGGAATCCACCCCTTCAAAGTTCAGGTACGCCCGGGGTGCCGCCGCG
>CAJLCS010000122.1 GCA_905205195.1 uncultured Eubacteriales bacterium | reverse complement strand
GATTTCCTCCAGCACCTGATTCCTGGGGTGCTGATGGCCCAGCGTGATTTCCTTGCCGGGGATGGTCACATCGACGGCCTCGGCTTCCAGCTTGGCCTCCAGGGCGGCCTCGTTCAGCGCGGCCTTCCGGGTTTCCAGCTCCGCCTCGATGGCGGCGCGGACGCTGTTGGCCAGCTGGCCCATGACGGGCCGCTCCTCGGCGGACAGCTTGCCCATCTGCTTGAGCACGGCGGTCAATTCGCCCTTCTTGCCCAGAAGCTTGACCCGGAGCTCTTCCAGCGCGGCAAGGCTGCCGGCGCTGTCCAGCGCTTCCAGCGCCTGCTTCCGGATGGTTTCCAACTGTTGTTTCATGGTTGTGGTGTCTCCTTCCTGACTGGTAAAAATGTCGATAAGACGCAAAAAATCCTTCCTCCCGGAATCGGGACGAAGGACAACCTCCGCGGTACCACCCGCAATTCGCCTGACGGCGCACTTCGGCGCAAAAACGCCTCAGATCGTTAACGGAATCACCCGGCAGGCCCTACTGAAGGTTCAGGCTGCGGCTCATGGGGGAACGCCCGGACGCTGCACACGGATGACTCACACCGCCGCATCCTCTCTGCAAGTGCAAACCAGCACCGGACAACCCAATCGCTGCCTTTTGACTATCGCTAGCATCATAGCACATTTGTTCCGGGAATGCAAGGGCTTTTCCGGCTTTTTTTAGAAAAATCGGCGGTTATCCGGGAAACGGCGGGCAATTTTTCGCTTTCCGGTACAGTCCGGCGGCGGTTTCGCCGGTGGCGCAGAGCTTGTCGGCCACCGTCAGAATGACGCTTTCCCGGTAGCGGGGGATTTCCAGGCTCAGCGGGAACATATGGGAGCGGATCATGTTCCGCTCCCGCTCCGTCAGGCCGAAATCCCGCTGGGCGTTGGAAACGGCGTAATCCGCATGGTAAAGGGCATGGTTTTTCCGGGAACGGTCCCGGATGTGCCAGTCGTAGAGAAAATAGTCGTGCAGCAGCGCCCCCTTGACGAGGGACGGGAGATTCACGGAGATGTGGGCGACGGCCAACAGCCGGGCGATCCGGACGCTCATCACGGCCACCTGCAGGCTGTGGCGGTAGACGCTGACGGAGCCGTGCTGGACGAAGCATTTTTCCGCCTGCATTCCGGCGGACTTCAGGTAAACCCGGCCGAGAACGGCCACGACAACGGCAGGGGAGACGGCGTTACCCATGTTCAGGACTCCTTTCCGGCAAGATGGCTCTATCATACCACACGGCGGGGGATCAATCAACGAAAAAATCGGCCGCCCTGCCGAAACGGGCAGGACGGCCGGAAAAAACGGAATCAGACAATGCCCTGGGCGTTCATGGCGTCGGCAACCTTCAGGAAACCGGCGATGTTGGCGCCCACCACATAATCGCCTTCCGCGCCGTATTCCCTGGCGGCGGAATCGATGTTGTGGAAGATGTTGACCATGATGGACTGGAGCTTCCGGTCCACTTCCTCGAAGGTCCAGCTCAGTCGCTCACTGTTCTGGCTCATTTCCAGCGCGGAGGTGGCGACGCCGCCGGCATTGGAGGCCTTGCCCGGGCAGAACAGCAGACCGTGCTGCTGGAGGTAGTGGGTCGCTTCCAGCGTGGTGGGCATATTGGCGCCCTCCGCCACGGCAAAGCAGCCGTTCTCCACCAGATGTTTGGCATCCTCCAGCGTCAGCTCGTTCTGGGTGGCGCAGGGCAGGGCAATGTCGCACTTAGTCACCCAGACACCCCGGCCCTCGTGATAGACGGCGCCGGGACGGGCCTTGGCGT
Organism: uncultured Eubacteriales bacterium; assembly: GCA_905205195.1. Classification (GTDB taxonomy): domain Bacteria; phylum Bacillota; class Clostridia; order Oscillospirales; family Oscillospiraceae; genus Faecousia. Next base: position 1,964 of record CAJLCS010000122.1, on the reverse strand, counting down.
ACTCGGTGAGCCGGGCACGGCGGACTTCCTTCACGTCCTTCAGCAGCGCCACGTCGATGCCCTCCGGATCATAGATCCAGCCGGTGGAATCGGAGCAGGTCACCGGCTTGGCTCCCAGCTGCCATGCCTTTTCGATGGCGTAGGTGGCCACGTTGCCGGCGCCGGACACGGCGATGATCTTGCCGGCAATGTCCTTGCCGTTGCACTTGAGCATTTCCTGGGTCAGGTACAGCAGGCCGTAGCCGGTGGCCTCGGTCCGGGCCAGGCTGCCGCCGTAGGACAGGCCCTTGCCGGTGAGCACACCCTCATACAGCCCCCGCAGGCGCTTGTACTGGCCGAAGAGATAGCCGATTTCCCGGCCGCCCACACCGATGTCACCGGCGGGCACGTCGGTATCGGCGCCGATATACTTGTAAAGCTCCGTCATGAAGCTCTGGCAGAAGGCCATGATTTCCCGGTCGGATTTGCCCTTGGGGTCAAAGTCCGAGCCGCCCTTGCCGCCGCCGATGGGCAGGCCGGTGAGGGAATTCTTGAAGGTCTGCTCGAAGCCCAGGAACTTGATGACGCCCAGATTCACCGTGGGATGGAACCGCAGGCCGCCCTTGTAGGGGCCGATGGCGCTGTTGAACTGGACGCGGTAGCCGTTATTGACCCGGACCTGTCCCTGATCGTCCACCCAGGGTACCCGGAAGAGAATCTGCCGCTCCGGCGTGGTCAGCCGTTCCAGCAGGGCGTTTTTCCGATAGCTTTCCTCGTTGCGGTCAATGACGACCCGCAGGGAATCCAGCACTTCCTCCACAGCCTGATGAAATTCGGGCTGGGCGGGGTTCTGCTGCTTTACCTTTTCCAATACTTCGTCAACATAGTTCATAAGAGGAACCTTCCTTCCTAGCAATGGGGCTATTATAGCAGGTTTCTCCGTGGAAAACAAGTGGAAATGCAAGAAAAACAGAAATACTTGCATACTCGGAAGGAAAATCGGCACACTTCACAAAAGATGATGCAGATATTTCCGCACAGACCGACAACTTTTTCAATATTTTGCAGGGCGGGCCGTCAGACTCCGATGAATAAATGCAAGAGATGCAAGGAAAACCGTCATTTCGGTGACCGGCATGGCCCACCACACTGCACTGCCGTCCAGCAGCGGCGGCAGAATCAGAATCAGCGCACCGCTGACCGCCATCCCGCGGGCCACCGACACCAGCATGGACTGGGCCGCCCGGGCCAGGGCCTGAAGATAATAGGAGGCGTAGATATTCAGCGGCAGCAGCAGAAAGGAAACGGCGTAAACGCGGATGATGGCGGGGGCGGCGGCCAGCACGCTGTCGGTGGGGGCCATATACAGCCGGATGAGCAGCGCGGGGAAGGCTTCGCACAGGCCGGTCCACACCAGACCGATGACGGCGGACGTGACAAGGCCGTAGCGCAGCAGGGTGCGGATCCGGTCCATGGCCCCGGCGCCGTAATTCTGCGAGAGCAGCGGCTGGGAGGCCTGGCCGACGCCGTAGGCGCAGCACTGCACAAAGGTGCTGGCGGAGACGATGACGCCGTAAATGGCCAGCGCGTCGGTGCCCAGGTACTTCATGATCTGGCGGTTAAACAGCATGGTGAGAATGCCCATGGCCACGTCGGAAAAGAAAGACGAAAAGCCGGATAAGGATTCAGGCGTTTCAGCCTGCCACCTTATCCGGCTTGTTATTTCCAATGAATAACGTGCCCTCCGCGTGAGCGGAGCTATCATAACAGGTTCCGGTTCGTTTGTCAAGCCCCCTTTTGCCTGGGAAACAGGGGCTTGCAAACGCTGCTTCGTTCGTGTATAATAAGCGCGAATCTGGAAACGGAATGGAAAAGAGGGAACGGTTGTGGGTTATTTGTTTCTCGGAATTTCTCTGCTGGCCGGTGCCGTCAAGGGCTACTGTGGCAAAAGATCCAGCGGCTATGTGACGCAGACGCGGGATGCC
>CAJLCS010000121.1 GCA_905205195.1 uncultured Eubacteriales bacterium | reverse complement strand
CGTCGATGATGTTCAGGATGGCGTCGGGGCGCTCGCCGATCAGATAATTCCGGGCCACCACTTCCTCCAGCGTGTAGGGGGACAGGGAATAAATGCCGGGCAGGTCCGTGATAATCACGCCGTCGTGCTTTTTCAGCTTGCCTTCCTTTTTCTCCACGGTAACGCCGGGCCAGTTGCCGACGAACTGATTGGAGCCGGTCAGGGCATTGAACAGGGTGGTTTTACCACTGTTGGGGTTGCCCGCAAGGGCAATGCGTAACTCCATGTTTGAAACTCCTCTCTTTCCGCAATTAGCATCCGCTAATCGTCGGGCTTAAAATAGCGGGGGACGCTCCCCCATGGCGGTTTGTTATTCGACCTCGATCATTTCGGTGTCGGCCTTCCGCAGCGACAGCTCGTAACCGCGGACCGTCACTTCGATGGGGTCTCCCAGAGGGGCAACCTTCCGGACGTACACGTCCACACCCTTGGTCAGGCCCATATCCATGATGCGGCGCTTGACGGCGCCTTCACCGTGGAGCTTGACGACCTTCACGGTTTCGCCGATTTTTGCATCCTTGAGCGTTTTCATCTGTCCTATCCTCCTTCAAAGATAATAGCCGTATGCAGAGGCACCGGAGTGCCGTCATACCATGATTTTGCGGGCCATTTCCTCGCTGATGGCCACCCTGGCTTCCTTCACGTTGACAATCACGTTGCCGCCCAGCGTGTTGACGATGGTCACGTTTCCGCCCACCACGAAGCCCAGATTTTTCAGGTGCTGCTTGACCTCCGGACTTCCGCCGATTTTCTTGATGGTGTTCTCCTCGCCGATTCCGGCCAGACACAACGGCATCATATGGATCCCTCCCGTTTTTCTCCGTAAAAATTAGCATACGCTAACCTAAAGCCTTTGAAAATGATTAGCTCCCGCTAACCGTGAATTATCATACTCCCGATTTTTCCTTCTGTCAAGAGACAATCCCGGAAAAATCTGGTGAAAATGGAATTTCGGTAAATTTCACAATCAGTTAGTCTTAGCTAATCAAAACCCTGTGAAAACCGCCGGGAAGTGTCTTCCCGGCGGTCAACGTATCAAAAAAGCCTCGCAGAGTTCGTCGCCCGCAGGCGACGAAGTGATCCAAATCATTTTCGGCGGCGGCGTGTACGTCGACGAAAATACTGATCAGGCTGCAAGTGTGCGAATCGTCCGCCTACGGCGGACGATACGTGCATGAAGCAGACTGCAATCCTTTTGTCGGAAAAGCCCGAAGGGTTTTTTCGACAGTCTAACCGCCGGGAAGTACATTCCCGGCGGTTTTTTTAGTCCAGATGGAACACCGGCCGCAGGGGAACCGTCACCGGGCTGTTGTCCGGGTTGGTTTCCATGATGTCGGCCATGTAGTCCCACCATTTGCGGTTGATTTCCGTCTCCGCGCCGGCGTCCCACAGGGCCTCGTCCTCGATTTCCAGATAGCCGAACAGCGTCAGCGTCTCCGGATCCAGAAAAATGCTGTAGTTCTTGCCGCCGTGGCGATGGATCATCTCCCGAATTTCGGGCCAGAGGGCGTTGTGCCGCCGTTCGTACTCGGCCTCCATGCCGGGATAGAGCTTCATGCAGAAACCTTTACGCATCAGAGTTCTCCTCCATTTTTTCGGACGGCGCGTTACAACGCCCCCCGGTTTTTCTTTTCTCCGGCCCGCCGGGCCAGCGCCGCCGCGCCCAGAGCCGTCAGATACACCCGGTTCATGCCGTATTCCGCCGTCAGCACGAAGCTCTTGGGCAGCTCGTCGCAGGGCACCACGGCCCCCGCCTGCTCCGCCGCCGCCAGAAATTCCCGGGTCCGCCCGGAAGTCGTGGTGTTATCCAGGTCAAAAATGCCGATAATGGACTTTTTCCGCACGGAAAAGTCGTCGCCGATGGAAAGATACATGGATCATCCCCCCTGCCGCAGCTTTTTCCACTGCCCCACCGCCAGCTCGTCGCAGCGGTTGTTTTTCGGATTGTCCGCGTGGCCCTTGACCCAGTGATAATGCAGCTCGTGGCGCATGGTCAGCTGCAGCAGCTGCTCCCACAGGTCCGGATTCAGGGCGGGCTTTTTGTCGGACTTGATCCAGCCCCGCTTCCGCCAGCTCCAGGCCCAGCCCTTCTGCAGCGCATCGATGACATACTTGCTGTCGGAGTACAGCTCCACGGTGCACGGTTCCTTCAGCCGCTTCAGCCCTTCAATCACCGCCGTCAGCTCCATCCGGTTGTTGGTGGTGTTTTCTTCACCGCCGGACAGCTCCAGCTCCCGGCCGGCGTATTCCAGAATGGCCCCCCAGCCCCCGGGGCCGGGGTTGCCGGAGCAGGCGCCGTCGGTGTAAAGCGTGACGGTTTTCATGCTTCCTCCGGAGATTTCTCGTCCAGATGCTCCACGCGCTCCACGGCCACCACCTGATTGCCTTCCTCCACGCGCATCACAATGACGCCCTGTACGTCCCGCTTGTACACGTTGACGTCGGAGGCGGGAATCCGGATAATGACGCCGCCGCTTTCAATGAGCATCACGTCGTCGCCGTCGCCCACCACCCGGCACCCGGCCACGTTGCCGGTTTTCGCCGTGATGTTGTAGTTTTTCAGGCCCTTGCCGCCCCGGCTCTGGGGGATTTTGCTGCCGTCGGGGCCGGTCCGCAGGTATTCGCTCAGCGCGGTCCGCTTGCCGTAGCCCTTTTCCGTCACGGTCAGCAGCGTTTTACCCTCCTCGGCCTTTTCCGCGCCGATCACCGCATCGCCGGGGGCCAGGGTGATGCCCCGGACGCCGGAGGCGTCCCGGCCCATGGGCCGCACATCGGTTTCGCTGAAGCAGATGGCCATGCCCTTGGCCGTGGCCATCACAATGTCGTCGTTTCCGCCGGTGCGGATCACGTTGATGAGGTGATCGTCCCCGTCCAGCGTAATGGCCCGGATGCCGGTTTTCCGGTTTGTTTTCAGGGCGATGAAGGGAATCCGCTTCACGGTGCCGTTCCGGGTGACCATGACGAGATACTCGTTTTCGTCAAATTCCCGGGTGACCACCATGGCGGTGACCACCTCTCCCGGCTCCAGCGGCAGGACGTTGACCATGGCCGTGCCCCGGGCCGTCCGGCCCGCCTCGGGAATCTGGTAGCCCTTGCGGTGATGGACCCGGCCCTGATCGGTGAAGAACAGGATGTGGTCGTGGGTGGAGGCGATGTTCAGGCTCTTGACGTAGTCCTCCTCCTTCAGGTTCTGGGCGTTGACGCCCCGGCCGCCCCGGCTCTGGGTCCGGTAGGTGTCCACGGGCATCCGCTTGATATAGCCCTGATGAGACAGGGTAAAGCAGCAGTCCTCCTCCTCGATCAGGTCCTCGATGTCGATTTCGTCCTCCACGTCCTGAATTTCGGTGAGGCGGCCGTCGCCGTACTTGTCCCGGATGGCGGTCAGCTCCTCCTTCAGGATGGACTTGACCAGCTCCGGATCCGCCAGCACCCGCTGGTAATAGGCGATCCGCTCCTCCAGCTCCTTGTATTCCTGCTGGAGCTTTTCCCGGTCCAGACCCTGCAGCCGCTTCAGCTGCATATCCAGAATGGCCTGGGCCTGCACGTCGGACAGGCCGAAGCGGGTCATCAGGTTTTCCTTGGCGTTGTCGTAGGAGGACCGGATGATTTTAATGACCTCGTCGATGTTGTCCTGGGCGATCAGCAGACCTTCCAGCAGATGGGCCCGCTCCTGGGCCTTCCGCAGGTCATACCTGGTGCGCCGGACGATGATTTCCTCCTGAAACGCCAGATATTCGTCCAGAATCTCCCGCAGGGACAGCACCTTGGGCTGGGACTGGTTCTTCACCAGCGCCAGCATATTGATGGC
>CAJLCS010000120.1 GCA_905205195.1 uncultured Eubacteriales bacterium | reverse complement strand
AGGAAAGAAACTTATGAAACGAAGGATTTTGTCATCCCTGATGGCACTTGTGCTGGTATTCGGGCTTCTGCCCGCCACAGCCCTTGCCGCCGAAGGTGAATCGACAACTCCGGCAGTCTATGTCAGCAGCGCAGGTGACGATACGAACGGTAACGGTTCAGAGGACAAGCCCTTCGCCACGCTGGCCAAGGCGGTCGACGTGGCAAAGGACGGTGCGACGATCTATGTCATGAGCGACTTGAACATGACAAGCTGCGCACGTTTTTACAACAAGTCACTCACGATTACCAGCCTTGGTGATGCGACTTGCACCATTACACGCGGCGATAACTTTGCTCAGCAGCAGGACAATGCCCGCAGCTGGTACAACCCCGCCATGGTCGAGGTTCAGACCACCGGCGGCGTGGGCGCCGGTCTGACCCTGACGAACATCATTTTTGACGATGCCGGCAAGAAAGAGGGCACGGTGTTTGCTCAGGCCGTCAGTGATGGTTCTGTCGGCGCTGCCAGCAACGATAATCTCGTTTATGTGCAGGACGCCATCATCGCCTCCAACGCAACCGTCACCACCACGATCACGCTGGGTGATGGCGCGGTGCTGCGGAACTTCGGCGGCATGTCGGCGGTACGCGCCACTGGCGAAGCCAAGCTGGTGATGGAGCCCGGCAGCGTGATCGAGGATGCTTCGTCGATCACACGAAGCAAAGGCGATGCAGGCTCCGTCGGCCCCGCCGGTGCGGTCTGGCTGCAGGGTTCCGATTTCGAGATGGAAAATGGTGCGGAAATTAAAAATGTAAACGGCCGCGCGGTCTACGCGGACGGTGGCAGCGTAAGCGTCGGCGGCACGATCAGCGGCATCATCGGCAATCCCGCTATGTGGCAGGGCAAGGACGGCACGGCCATTCACCTGCGCGGCAGTGCAAAGGCAACCTTAAACGGGAAAATTTCCGATTGTACAGAGGGCGTATTGGTCTTCGTTGATAAAGCAGTTTTTGAAATGGCCACCGGCTCCTTCCTCGGCAATTCCGATGCAGCTGGCATCAAAACGAACGAAGATCCCACTTGGAGTCTTGTTAACAAAGATGATTATGGTACAGACCGCAATACAATTACAATTCACGGTGAAATATCTGGCATTAAAAACAATAAAACTCCAATACAGTTCAAGTTCGGCACACTGTTGATTGGCGCTGACAGCAATATTCATCATAACAGCGTCTTCTATGGAACCCTCTATATTCAACGAGATGCAATTGTTGATATATATGGTAAAATCAACAATAATGACGCAAGCAGCCGAGGCGGCGGCGTTGCGACCGCGGGTCATGGTGAAGTGGTCATAAATATGTACGAAGGTGCTGAAGTTAAGGGGAATACCGCAGTGAAAAATGGCGGCGGTATTATGATCAGCAGTAATACATCGTTCACGATGTACGGCGGCGAAATATCCGGCAATGTCAGTCAGACTGTCGGCGGCGGAATTTATCAATATAAGAATAATTCCAAAGTTGAACTTCAGGGCGGCACAATCCGTGATAACACAATGAACGCCACCGATGTTAAAGATTCTTCCACCGGAACCGAAAATGATATTACAATAAGCAACCAGGGCAACGGCAGCAGCAATCATTATTTGTATATCTCACAGAACACAGAACTTGACAATCAGAATGTCTATTTCCAGATTAACTCTACAACCGTCACCCCCGCGGAGAACAGTTTGGACATCAAGTTGGGCAACGCCAGCAAAGAGAGTGTGACCGCCTTGTCCGGCAAGGCTGATGCGAACGGCTGGAACGCTCCCCTCGCCACCTTCTGGGCGCAGCGGGACGGCGCGGCCGAGCTGACAGTGGGCGGGCTGACCTTCAACAAAGCACTTCCGGTCTACGCGCTGGTACAGGAGACCGGTGCGGACGGTAAACCGGTGTCCGGCGCGGAGGTCAGGGTATACAGCACAAAAATTACTGACGACGGCATCCGTCTGACACTTCCCAACGGCTATACGAACGGCTGCGCGGTTGCGCTGGCACAGCCTACCACCGACTTCGGCAGCGTCGGCATCTCAGGCCCTACAGAAATTGCGAAGGCCTCTGATGCCGCGCCCTACGAGGTCCCCTATACCGTGACCTACACCATGTCGGACAGCCTGCGCGGTATGCTGAACATGGCATCGGCCGATATCCCGGCCATGTCCTTTGTTGTGGAATTGGACAGCCGTCTCGCAGCCAAAACCGGTGACAGCGGAAACTGCCTTTACACCTTCGACGGTGACGGCATCCTCGACGGCACGGCCAGTGTCTCCGGCCATACGGTCACCGTCACCTGCACCCCCTTGCCCGGTTGGAAAGCCGCGATTGCGGGAAAATCCTCCGTCAAGATGGTGTTGAAATGCGCCGGTCTTCTGGATGCAGCAGCTTTCGCCGCCGGTGAATCTCTGAACACCGCCGCCCATATCAGCGGCAAAGTATCCAGCGGCAGTACCGTCACCTCTGTCGTGATCCCCTCCAGCATCTGCCGGACCAGGATGACCGCCCAGACCTATACCGTGACTTACCACAGAAACGGCGCGGACTCCGGCGAAACGGTTGACAGCCGCAGCTACATCTTCGGAGATCTGGCCGTGGTATCCGAAAACGGCTACGTCCGCGACGGGCACTCTTTCGTCGGCTGGAACACTCAGCGCGATGGGAGCGGCACGCACCATGTCCCCGGCTCTTCGATCACGGTGACAGACCATATTCATCTGTACGCGCAGTGGACACGCAACAGCAGCGGCGACGATGACGACACCGGCTACACGCTCCGGCTCACCAAGCTTGATGCCGGGGACGGTACGCCGCTGAGCGGCGCGAAATTTGAGCTGTGGCGTGTCGGGACCCGATCCGATACAAGGCTCGGCGTCTACGAGACCAACCGGTACGGCTGGACACAGGCAGAGGTCTCCCAAAGCGGCGATTACTACTGGGTCGAGACCGTGCCGCCTGAGGGCTACCGATTGGGCGGGGGCAAGCACCCGACCAATACAGGCAAAAACAGCAGGATCACTGTCTACAATACCGAGGCCGCAGTGCCTGCGCTGTTCACCGATGACCACTATGCCTATATCGTCGGTGGGCCAGACGGTACAGTCCGTCCCAATGACAGCATGACGCGGGCAGGCGTGGCCACCATCTTCTTCCGCCTGCTGAAGGACTCCGTCCGTGATGCCAACCTGCTGACCGGCTGCACCTACACCGACGTACCGGACGGTCACTGGGCCAACACCGCCATCTCCACCATGACGGGACTGGACATTGTCCGGGGCTATGATGCCGCAGCCTTCGGCCCCGGAGATCCCATCACCCGGGCCCAGTTTGCCGCTATCTGCGCTCGGTTCGACACCGGCAAGAGCAACGGCAGCCGCACCTTCTCCGACATCGAGGGCCATTGGGCCAAGGCGTATATCGAGCGGGCGGCAGAGTTGGGCTGGATCAGCGGCTTCCAGGACGGCACCTTCCGCCCTGACGCCTATATCACCCGCGCCCAGGCCGTGACCATGATCAACCGGATGCTGAATCGGGTCCCGGAGGACCCCAGCGATCTGCTGCCCGGCATGAACGTCTGGCCGGATTGCGGCCCCGGCGATTGGTTCTATCTGGCCATTCAGGAGGCTACCAACTCCCACGATTACAGGCGCAAGGCCGGCAGCTATGAGACCTGGACCGACCTCAATGCGAACCCGGACTGGACCCGGTACGAAAATTGATATTCTGTGAAACTTTTTTGAAAAATGACCGTCTATATCAATATAGACGGTCGTGTTGATTTTTTGATATTGGGGTGAGTAGTATGGAAAAAAACATCGCTCATATCCAGGACGCCGGCCGGGAGATTT
>CAJLCS010000119.1 GCA_905205195.1 uncultured Eubacteriales bacterium | reverse complement strand
TACCGACGGCACGGAGCGCGGTCAGATTGAGAATATCCTCCTTGATGGGAGTCAGCACGGGAGCTTTACGCTGGAGAGCGGTTATGTCTGCAATCTGAAGATGACCGGCGGCGCTGTCGTTGCGCTGAAGGGCGGCAGCGTTGACAATCTGGATGTACAGAATTGCTCCGCAAGCACAAATCTTTCCATTCAGGGCGGCAGCATTCGCCAACTGAATATAGAGGATTGGTTTGAGGGCATGCATGTTTCCGCCACGGGCGGCAGCCTTGGCGCGTATACACTGCCAAGCGGCAAGATTCTCGCGGATGTGCTGGATCACCAATATTACGCTACAGGCACAAGCCTTGATAGACAGGAGGATACGGCGCAACCTACGGAAAAATTCGTTATCAATCAAGCTCCTCACGACTTTGGATCGACTTCTAAAACGGCAAATGTTCCCATTAACGGCAGCATCCCCTTCATGGTTGACTCGCCCAGTGAAAATGTGGGCGTATACGATGTGAAGTGGTATCGCAGAACGAACAGCGGCGCAGAACATATGGTGGGGAATAGAGTGGCTGACGTGAATGTCGGTGATAAGCTGGATGTATTTTGCGTGATCACAGGGCTGGATAGCCCCGGCGGAGCAATGAAGTGGCAGGTGGCAGTCAAGGACTATACGATAAAGGTCGTGCCTGCCGACCTCAGTCAGGGAGCCGTGGTATTTACGCAGACGGCAGATGAGCTTTCAGGAGCCATGGGCAATATCGGAGATGGCAAGGGCACATTCGTATTTACGCCGTGGGGCGGTACGACTGATTCGCCTTCGGAGTTGAGCTATCTCTTTAAGGTGACCTACAACGGACAGCCGCTGAAATTGGGTGAAGATTACACCGTTACAGGTGGAAGCACGGCGAAATGGGCCGGAACATATACGCTGACCATTGAAGGCAAGGGAAACTATACGGGCACGGCGACGCACCAATGGGAGATCAAGCCGTATACGCTTTCAAAGAACCTTGACATTTCCCGCATTGACCGGGATTACGACGGCACGACGAATTTGAGCGCTAAAGAGCTTATTGGACTGGGGCGCTTTGTAGAGAATTTAGAGAATAGAAAATCTAAAAATCCGTCCTTGGGCTCCGACCTAGGTAGCTTCACGATACGGCTGGGCGCGGAGGATTTCGAGGTCAGCAATGTAAAGCTCGGTTCCGCCGAGGCGGGAGATACAACGGCGAGCTTTACGATCAAGCTGAAGCCGCGCCCCGGGCAGACTGCAGCGAACTTTGTTTTTGAAGACGGAACCTCGGAGATGACGGTGAAGGAAGTGCCGGTCTCTACCCGCCATGTATTCCTCTCTTCCTCGCCCAAAGCCGGGGAACTGAATGTTGCGAACGATCATGCCGGAGTGTATACGCTCGATCTGAGCAAGCTGCTGCCGAAACTGGAAAGCCCGATGGAGTACGGCGCGGTGACCTATGAGATCAGCGAAATCAAACTGGATGGCCGCTACTACACCAGCGGCGCAAAGGTGGAAAACGGCAAGCTGATTTTGCCGATCCAGGCCGTGCAAACGAGCGAGGAAAGCTACATCGGCACGGTCAAGGTGAAGGTGACTTCCGGTAATATTGTCAACTTCCCCCTGGCCATCAATGTCAATGCCACCAACAAGATCGTCCCCACCGGCGAGCCGACGCTGAGCACGAAGACGCTGACCTACGGTCAGGCGCTCTCCGCCATCAAGCTCTCCGGCAAGCTCCACGACAATGTCAACAACAAGGACATCGAGGGCACATTTACATGGGCGGACGGCACGGTCAAGCCCAACGCTGGTTCGTATGAAGCGGCGTGGAAATTCACCCCCGCCGACGGCGATACCTACGCCGAGACCACCGGCACGGTAAGCATCACCGTCAACAAGGCGAAGCTCACCGGCGATCCCACCTACACCAGGATCACCGCCGCGAAGAAGACGCTGGCGGACGCCGCACTGACGGCCAACGCCAGCTGGCCCAGCGGCACGGTGCAGTGGGTGGACAAGGACGGCAAGCCCCTGCCCGCCGCCACCCAAGTCCAGGCCAACACCGAATACACCTGGAGCTTCACCCCCGCAGATGCCGCCAATTATAACGGAGCCACCGGCAGCGTGACCCTCTACGCCGTCACCTCCGGCGGTTCCTCCTCCGGCAGCACCGTCAAGACCGACACCGTCACGAACCCGGACGGCTCCGTCACCAAGACGGAAACCAAGAAGGACGGCACGGTGGTGGAGACTACCACCGGCAAGGATGGCAGCACCACCAAAACGGAGACGAAGAAGGACGGCAGCTCCGTGACCGAATCCAAGGACGCCGCCGGTTCCACCGGCACGGTCAAGACCGACAAAAACGGCCAGACCACGGCGGAGACGAAGCTGAGCAGCAAGGCTGTTGAGACCGCTAAGCGCAATGGCGAGCCGGTGAAGGCCCCCGTGGAGGTCAAGGCCACCCGCAACTCCGACACCGCGCCTGTGGTGAACATCGAGCTTCCCAAGGGCGCAGGCGAAACCAAGGTGGAAATTCCTGTTTCCAACGTAAAGCCCGGCACTGTGGCAGTCCTCGTCCATCCTGACGGCACCGAGGAGATCGTCAAAAACTCCGTTCCCACGGAGAACGGCATCCAACTCACCGTGGACGGCAATGCCACGGTGAAGATCATCGACAACTCCAAGGGCTTTATCGACACGCAAGACCACTGGGCCAAGGACGCCATCGACTTCGTGAGTGCGCGCGGACTGGTGAACGGCATGAGCGATTCCATCTACGCCCCCAACAACTCCACCACCCGCGCCCAGCTTTGGACGATTCTGGCGCGGCAGAACGACGCGGACTTGACCGGCGGTAACACTTGGTACGAAAAGGCCCAGAACTGGGCCAAGGACAAGGGCGTTTCCGATGGAGCGAACCCCAACGGCACCATCAACCGCGCCCAGATGGTGACGATGCTGTGGCGGGCCATGGATCAGCCCACGGCGGGCGGTGCGGCCACGTTTACCGACGTTTCCGCCGACAGCTACTATGCGCAGGCCGTGGCTTGGGCCGTGGAGAACGGCATCACCACCGGCGTGGGCAACGGCAAGTTCGACCCCACAGCCACCTGCACAAGAGCACAGATCGCAACCTTCCTCTGGAGGGCCATGGCTGAGTAAATCAAGCAACTGCCCAGAAAAGGAATGAAGCGGGGGTACCCCCGCTTCCCGTAGGGTGACCCTACGGGATACTCTCTGCCCGTGGAGACCCGATCCGGGCGGGGAAAAACCAAAGGAGGACATCTATGAAAAAACGAGTTTTGAGCCTGTTCATGGCTCTGGCGCTCTGCTTCTCCCTGCTGCCAACGGCGGCGCTGGCGGAGGAAGCAGGCGCGGCACCGGACGCCGCAAATGCCAACAGCACTTACACCACCGGTGAGAATACCGGGCTGACTGGCGGCAAAGATGGCAGCGTGCCGGACGGTACGGACGGCGGTGATGCCGACAGCAGCGGCGAGGCGCAAGACGGCGAAGCGGATACCGCAGTGTCGGCGGTACAGGGAGCTTCCCATGCGAGCCACTGCGTCTGCGGCAAGGACAGCAGTACAACGGTCAACGGTCATGAGCATGACACCGACACAGCAATGGCAGAAACCGCTTCCCTGCCCGGTACTGCGGGCAGCTATTATCTGACGCAGTCTGTGTCGGGGAGCTGGACTGTGCCAAAGGACGGCAAGGTCAACCTCTGCCTGAACGGGCAGACGATTTCCGGCAGTATCACGGTCGGCAGCGGCGCTTCGCTGACGCTGACCGATTGCAGCAGCGATAATTCAGGCAAGATCCAAGGCGAAGTGCTCGTCAATGGCGGCAAATTGGAACTGTACAGCGGCACGATCA
>CAJLCS010000118.1 GCA_905205195.1 uncultured Eubacteriales bacterium | reverse complement strand
GACCTGAAAGGTCAGGTAGTCCTTATAGCGGATCTGCCAGCGCTCCGGCAGATGGTGGTCGGACCAGTGGCCGCCGCCGGTGTTGGACCGGATGTAGCGGGCGTCAAAATGCTTCCAGTGGGGATCCGTTTTGGGGGTGTTCCAGATAACCTGGGGGTCCGGCCGCACCAGGAAGTAATCTCCCCAGCGCTCCAGCCGCTCCCCGTCGGAGGCATCCAGCACCTCATAGTCGTTCCATTCATCTGACATCCAAATCATGATAGGCTCCTCAGCGTCTGTTGCCGGTGGACGGCGTGGTCGGTGTGGTGGGGGTGGTGGAATTATTGGCCGCATCCCACGCCGCCTTGGTGTGAACCGGGCAGACCACATACGGCGCGTTGACACCGGCATTGGCCTTGCCGCTGATGCCCTTGTAATTCAGATCCGCGCCGCTCTCGCTGACCAGGTAGACGAACTGATCCACGGAATACTGGCTTCCCAGGCCCACACTGCTGGCCCTCTGGATTTCGTCCACTTCCTCCTGGGTCATCTTCACCAGCGCCCGCTTTTCAATGGTGGCCTGATTCTTGGCCGCAAACAGCTTGCAGTATTCGTTGGCCACACCGCCGCCGGTCATGCAGTAGTCCACCTCGACGTGCTTGTCGCAGTAGGCAGAGTCGTAATCCTCGGAGTACAGCGGCGCGTATGCCGTTCTGGCCAGGCCGCTCAGGGACGTGCGGATATCCAGACGGCAGGCATCGGTGGCCAGCTTGCCGGAATCCAGGCACACAGTCGCGCCGGACATATCGTTGTCGTACAGCGCCACATAGTCCTTGCCCTCGTGGAGCGGCTCCATGACCTTTTTCCACAGACGGCAGGCGGGGTTCGACCAGTTGTTGGTCAGCACGATTTCCTCCGGCGTGTCATAGCCGCACCAGACCGCCGCCGTGTAATAATTGGTGTAGCCGCAGAACCAGCGGTCCTTCCAGCTGTCGGTGGAGCCGGTCTTACCGGCGACCTCCTGGCCGTAGAGGTCCGCCGCGGCACCGGTACCGCTGTCCACGGCGTTGGCCAGGCAGTAGTTCATATAGTTGACTGTCTTGTGGCTGAGAATCTGCTCGGATTCCTGCACGTTGTCCAGCACCACATTGCCGTCGCTGTCGTAGACCTTGGTATAGGTCCGGGCCGACCGGTAGGTGCCGTCGTTGGCAAAGGTGGCGAAGGCCGCCGACATATCCCGGACGGTTTCGCCCTTGGTCAGAGCGCCCATGCCCAGCGGAGAATAGCCCACGTCGCTCTTCTCCTCCCCGTCATAGGGGCTGATATAGCTGTCGGTCAGCTCGGAGAGCCGGAATTTGTTCTTGGCGAACTGGTAGCTATAGTTGGTGCCGATCAGATCCAGCACGTTTACCGCCACCGCGTTGACGGAATCCGTCACGCCGCTGAGAATGGTCCGGGAATAGCTGTAGCTGTAATCGTCGTTCTGAGGGAACACGCCGTCGTCGTAGCTCAGCGGCAGGTCCTTGATCACCGTCGCCGGAGAAATGGCCCCCAGCTCAAAGGCCGGTGCATAGACCGTCAGCGGCTTGATGGAGGAGCCGGTCTGCAGCAGCGCATCCGTGGCCCGGTTCCAGGCGTCGTGATACATTTTTTCGCCCACGCCGCCGGACATGGCCACAATGTCGCCGGTCCGGTTGTTGATCACCACAATGGCCGACTGAAGCTGCTGACCGCTGCGGGTGGTGGGGATTTCGTCCAGATTCGTGTAGATCGTATCCACCTGCTTCTGGACGTCCATGTCCAGCGTGGAATAAATATGGTAGCCGCTGCGGGCGATCAGCTGCATATAGGTCTTTTTGACCTCGTCGTCAAACTTCTGCCCGTTGGCCTCGGCCAGATCCTGTGCCACGTCCTCCAGCACCGTATCCACAAACCAGGAATAAATGGTCTGGGACGCGTCGATGCGGGGCGTGGTGATCTCGCCGCAGACCGGACAGTGCAGCTGCCCGGCTTCGTCCACGGTAAAGTCCTTACGGAGATTCTTGGCGCCGCAGTTGGGATTCTCGCAGGTCAGGAGGCGGTCCTCATCGGCAATGCCGGATTTGAACACCATTTCCTGATTCATGGCCTTCTCATATTCCGCCTCGTCGATCCAGCCCTGATCCTTCATGGACCACAGCACGTCCTCCTGACGCTTGCGGTTGTTGGCCTTGCCGTCCAGCCCCACGGAGCTGTCCACATTATAAGGATCGTAGTAAGACGGGTTATTGGTAATGCCGATCAGGCTGGCGCATTCCGCCGTGGAGAGGGACTGCAGCTCCTTGCCGAAATAGGTGGCCGCCGCGCTCTTGACGCCCCAGCAACCCTCGCCGAAGTAAACGGTATTCATATACCATTCCATAATAACCTTTTTGTCGTAGCGCCGCTCAAACAGCTCCGCCCGGAACATTTCCAGAACCTTCCGCTGGACGGTGACGCTGTCCTCATGGGTCAGATTCTTGATCAGCTGCTGGGTAATGGTGGAGCCGCCGAAGGAGGAGCTGCCGCCGAAGAACATATTGGCGCAGGCCTTCACGGTGGTGACCCAGTCCACGCCCTGATGCTCGTAAAAGCGCTTATCCTCGATAGCCACCGCCGCATGAATCAGATTTTCGGGAATTTCGTCGTACGTCGCCCACTGGCGGTCCGACGCCGTATGAATCTGCTGCAGCTGCTGAATATCTCCCTTGCTGTCCACATAATATACAAAGGAGGTCTGGTCCAGGTCGTAGTTTTCCAGCGCGAAGCCCTCCGCCGCCGGGATAATGTCGTTTTGCAGATACCCCGCCAGCAGGCCCGCGAACACCAGACCGCAGACAATGCCGATGCAGGCCACCGTTGCCGCCGCGCCCAGCGCGATCTTCACCACGGATACCAGCGCTACCCAAATGGCCTTGGGGATCCGCCAGAAGCCGCCCGGTTCCCAGGACTGATGCTCCTGCTTTTCCCATTCTTTTTTCTCTTTCCAGTTGTTTTTTGCCATTGTATTGTTCCCTCCGTTGCAAATCACTGCGGCAACCTGAAAGGTGCATTTCATTCCGATACGTCAGGTTTACCCGGGGGCAAACCATCACGCGTACGATTATAGCATACCCCAGGACAAAACGAAAGACCCAATTTCTTAACAATTCGTAAAGTCCCCCTCCTTCCGGCCCCGCAAAAGATTTCTCTTGATTTTCCGGCCGGGAGGCGCTACAATGTGCGTACAGACACAGGCCGAAGGAGGCGCACCCATGGAAGAGGATTACGGTTCCGATTTTCTGACCATCGAGGACGAAGACGGAACGGAATATGAGTTGGAGATTCTCAGCCGACTGGATTATAACGGCTGCGAGTATCTGGCGGTCATCCCCGCCGGCTCCGACGAAGCAGATACGCCGGAGGTGAGCATCCTCAAATCCGTCGAAGAGGACGGCGAGCCGATTCTGTGTGCCATTGAGGATGAAAACGAGCTGGAAACCGTCTATCGGCTGCTGATGGAGCAGCTGTACGACGAGGATCCGGACGAGGACTGAGCGCTGCCTGCTTGGTGCGTGTGCGTCCGTTTGGACCCACATTTTTTTAACGGGACGTTAGAACTTCTTCGCCGGTTTGCAGACCTCCCGCCCGCGCTTTGACGATGGGTGGATGTTGGGAGCAGTGAAGACGGAGAGCGGCGACCCACCTGCCATTTTGTGCAGGTCATAATCGGGCGTGTACGGCCGAAGCGGGTTGGGGCATGGACCTTTGCGGTTCCATGCCCCTTAGTCTGTCGAAAAATCCCTGCGGGCTTTTCCGACAAAAGGATTGCACTCCGCTTCATGCACTCATCGTCCGCCGACGCGGACGATTCGCACACTCGCGTCCTGATATGTATGTTCTCCGACGTACACGCCGCCGGAGAACATGATTTTGATTCCTTCGTCGCCTGCGGGCGACGAACTCTGCGAGGCGCTCGGGGATGTACTGTAGGGGCATGGACCTTTGCGGTTCCATGCCCCTTTTATTTTACAAAATGTAAACTTTTCAAAAATCCGCCGGATTACTGCCATTTCCCTCTTGAAAATCGTCGGTTTATCCGTTATAATA
>CAJLCS010000117.1 GCA_905205195.1 uncultured Eubacteriales bacterium | reverse complement strand
AACTCGACGGAAGTCTCGCGGCCGAACATGGAAACCACCACGTTGACCGTGTTTTGGTCAATGTCCACGCTCTCCACCGTGCCGGTAAAGGAGCTGAGGGGGCCGTCCAGAATCCGGACGGTGTCGCCGACGGTGTAGTTGACGACGATTTCCCGCTTCTCCACGCCCATGGCGTAGACTTCCTCATCGGACAGGGGGATGGGGTCATTGCTTGCGGTACCGACGAACCCGGTTACACCGCGGACGTCCTTGATGACGTGCCAGGTATCATCGCTGTAGACCATCTTGACCAGCACATAGCCGGGATAAACCTTGCGGTCATAAGTTTTGGTAGCGCCGGATTCGGTAATCTCCGTCACGGTTTCCAGAGGAATGGAGACGGCCAGAATCTGATCCTGCAAATGACGGCTTTCAACGGTTTTCTCAATGGTGGCCTTCACGGTGTTTTCATAACCGGAATAGGTATGGACGACATACCATTTTGCAGCTTCTGCCATAAGTCGTTACCTTAATGGAAGGCGTTGATCAGGGCGGTAATACCGGTCTGAGCAACAAAGTCGAACAGCCAGATAAACACGCCGACAACCAGAACGCAGGCGACGACGACCAGGGTGTTCTTACCAACCTGCTGCGCGGTGGGCCAGACAACCTTCTTCAGCTCGCTTTTCAGCTCGCGGAAGTAACGGGTAATTTTACCCCAGGTTCTCTTGAACCAGTTTTCCTTTTTGACATCTGCCATTGCTGCCGACCTCCTTACTTCGTCTCGCTGTGGATCGTGTGCTTTCTGCAGAATCTGCAGTACTTCTTCATTTCGAGACGGTCAGGGTCGTTTTTCTTGTTTTTCATGGTGTTGTAGTTTCTCTGCTTGCACTCGGAGCATCTCAAAGTGACTTTAACGCGCATAACGGCACCTCCTTAACATTGCCTCCCTGCATATCCCGGCTAGGAATGAGATTTTAGAAAGCGGCGCACTACCTTGCCGCCCCGGGACCGAAAAATGGGCGCAGGAACTACGCCTTTTTCACAGGTAGTTCCATTCTAGCACAGGAGATTCAGATAGTCAATCATTTTTTCCTTCCTTTTTTCTGTTTTTTGCGGTATAATGAGTCCATTCCAACGAGAAAGGCGGGCAGGACCATGAGAATCATGGGCATTGACTACGGCGACGCCAGAACCGGCGTGGCCATTTCCGATCTGCTGTGCAGTCTGGTGGGCAGCACGACGGTGATCCACAGCCGCAACCCCGAAAAAACGGCGGAGGAAATCAGAAAGCTGGTGCAGACCCATCAGGTGACGGAACTGGTGGTGGGGCTGCCGAAAAATATGGACGGCACCGAAGGGCCCCGGGCGGCACTCTGCCGGGAATTCGCGGAGCTGCTGCGGACGGTCACGGGACTGCCGGTGGCCATGTGGGATGAGCGCCGGACCACGGTGGAGGCCCACAACATCCTCTCCGCCCACAATTATCACGGCCAGAAACGGAAAAATACGGTGGACGCCGTGGCTGCGTCCCTGATTCTGGAGGGCTATCTGGCTTTCCGGGGCCGGTAAAACAACTCCCGCAGGCCCACGGCCAGCAGGAGAAGGCCGAAGGCTTTTTTCAGCAGCGCAGCGTCCATCCCGGCGCCCAGCAGCGACGTCAGCGCGGCGGCAAGACCGCCGGTCACAATCCCGGGCAGCAGCGGCATCGGGCGCAGCTTCCGCCGGAACAGCCGCAGCAGGGAAGCGCTCAGGGCGGCGGCGAGAAAGAACATCAGATTGACGGTTCTCGCGGCGGCAGGCGGCATGTTTACCGCAAACAGCAGCCAGACAATCAGCAGGCTGCCGCCGCCGACGCCCAGCCCGGAGAGCAGCCCCAGCACCGCGCCTACCAGCAGCGCCGTCATCGCAGATACCGGAATCCGCCCCACAGCAGCATCAGCCCGAAGAGCCGGTGCAGCAGGCCTGTGGGGATTTTTCCGTCCAGACGTCCGGCGGCCAGTCCACCGACGGCGCCGCCGATCAGATAGGGGAGGGCTTCCTGCCACGGTAGCGGGCCGGACAGGGCGGTCACTGTCAGGGAAATCAGGCTGATGGGCAGCATCATGATTACCGAGGCACCGAACAGCGCGTCCTCCTCCAGACCGGAGGCGGACAGCAGCGGAACCAGCACCATCCCGCCACCGGCGCCGAACAGGCCGTTGATCCCGCCGGCGGCGGCACCGGCCAGTGCCGTGACGGCGTTTTGCCGGATTTTCTTCATAAAAACACCTCCTGTGGAAGGATACCCACAGGAGGTGTTTGCTTATACGGGTTTTGCCAAAATCAGGTGGTGCTGGCGCGGCTGAGCACCAGGCTGGTGTTCAGGCCGGAGATGTCGCCGATTTCAAAGGAGACGCTGCTTGTCAGGCCGTCCTGCCATTCCTGCATCCACTTGGAGCGGACGTCAGCGGTGATTCTGTAGTCCCGGTAGGTGATGTCGCTGTCGCCCACATAGTACATGACGTGGTAGCCGTAATCGGATTCCACAATGCCGGTGTCGCCGGCCTTCCGGCCCTCGGCAAAGCACCAGTCGTTGAAGTTGGTCACCATCTGGCCGGGGTAGACGTCCTCGTACAGGCCGCCGTTGGCAACGGAGCCGGAATCCTCGGAGGTTTCCTTGGCCAGTGCGGCAAAGCTCTCTTCGGTGGCGGCGCCGTCCTTCCACTGCTGGAGCAGGGATTCGGCCTTTTCCTTGGCGGCGGCCTTCTCCTCGTCGGAGTAGGTGGTGTTGCCCTTGCTGTCGGTGGTGCCGCCCTCAAACTTCACCAGAATGTGGCGGACGTTGGCCAGCGGGAACTTGTTTTCGTTGCAGTTCTGGAAGAGCACGACGTAGTAGCCGTTGACGGAGGTCTTGGTATTGCCGTCGTCGTCGGTGGATTCGGTGGTGTTCTCGATGCAGGTGACATCGCCGGCCTTCCGGCTGCTGTCGGTGATCCATTCCTTGGCGGTGGTGTTCACATTGGAATAGGCCTGGTCGGTGTACTCGGTGGCCTTGGCGCTGTCCTTTTCCTTGTTGACATCCAGCGCGGCAATGGCCTTGTTGAACTCGTCCAGGGAAGTGGCGGCGGCCACCAGCTTGTCGGCGTCGGCCTTGGCGGCGTCGATGGCAGCCTGCTGCTCCTCGTCGGTGTAGGTGGTGTTGCCGTCGTCATCGGTGGTGCCGCCGGTAATGTAGTTGGACTTGGCCACATAGTAGGTGGCATAGGAATAGGAGGAGTACTCATCGTACTTGTCGGCTTCATACGCACGCAGATCCGCATCGGTGATGTCCAGATTGGCAGAGTGGTCGGCGGCGTAGGAGCTAGCCAGCACGGAGGCAGTCAGGTAGCTTTCATAGGAGTCGGTGGTGGCGCCGTTGCCGTACATGGCCTTCAGGTACTTCTTCAGGGAGCTGAAGCCGGAGCTCTTGGCCGTGGAGGTCAGAGTGTTCATCTGGGTGGTCACGGTGGCCTTGGCGTCGTCGGACAGGGTGAAGTTGTTGGTCACGGCGTCGTCATAGACGGCATAGGTGGCCTTGGCGGTGTTTTCCGCCAGCTGGACGAAGTAGTCGCCCCAGGTCTTGATATCCGCGTCGGTCTCGCTGGAGTTGGAGTAGGCCTGCTCGTCCAGAGGTTTGGTGAAATCCAGGCCGTACATCATCTGGGCGGCGCTGGAGGCGCTGCTGCCGTAGGAGGAGTGCAGACTCTGGTAGAAATTGTTGATGGCATCGACGTAGAAATAATTCAGTTCGGTGCTGTTGAGCTTGTGGCTGCCCACCGTCAGGGCGGTGATGCTGCGCTCATGAACGCCGCTGTTGCGATAGGCACGGATGCCCAGGGTGGCGGCGGCGGAACAGATGGCCAGGGCGATCACCACGATAAAGGCGACGGTCATGCGGCGGACCTTCCGGTCTTCCTTCTGTTGTGCGGTCTGCTTGCCGGTTAAGTCGGCAGCGGCCTGCTCCTTGCGGAGCTTCTTTTTGCTGGATGAACTCATGTGATCAATTCCTCTCGTTTTAACCGTGTATTCGCCGCGCAAGAAAAGGTGTTGCGCCGCATAGACTTCCTTAGTATAACGGATAAACCGACGAGTTTC
>CAJLCS010000116.1 GCA_905205195.1 uncultured Eubacteriales bacterium | reverse complement strand
CAATCTCGACATTTCCGATCTGATTTAAGGAGGATTTTATATGAAGAACATTCCTGCAGTAAAGCTGGGCCTGATTGCCGTATCCCGGGACTGCTTCCCTCGCGTGCTGTCCGAAATGCGCCGCGCGAATATTGCAAAGGCCAGCGGCGCGGTGTATGAATGTCCCGTCACCGTGGAAAACGAAGGGGATATGCTGAAGGCCGTGGCGGACGTGAAGGCCGCCGGGTGCAATGCGCTGGTGGTGTTCCTCGGCAATTTCGGCCCGGAAACGCCGGAGACGCTGATTGCCAAGTACTTTGACGGCCCCTGTATGTTCGTGGCGGCTGCCGAAGGAGACGGCGATCTGGTGAACGGCCGGGGCGATGCCTACTGCGGTATGCTCAACTGCTCGTACAATCTGGGAATGCGCCATCTGAAGGGCTATATTCCGTCGTATCCCGTGGGGACCGCCGAGGACATTGCACGCATGATGGATGAGTTTGTTCCCATTGCCCGGGTGGTCATCGGCGTGAAGAATCTGAAAATCATCACCTTCGGCCCCCGGCCCCAGGATTTCTTTGCCTGCAACGCGCCCATCAAGGGCCTGTATGAGCTGGGCGTGGAAATCGAGGAAAATTCCGAGCTGGATCTGCTGGTCAGCTACAAGGCCCACGCAGGCGACGTCCGTATCGAGCAGGTCTGCGCGGATATGAAGCGGGAAATGGGCGAGGGCCGCTACTACGGCGACCTGCTGCCCCGGATGGCCCAGTTTGAGCTGACGCTGCTGGACTGGGCGGAGGCCCACAAGGGCGCCCGGCAGTATGTGGCCTTTGCGGACAAGTGCTGGCCCGCCTTCCCGGAGCAGTTCGGCTTTGAGCCTTGCTACGTCAACTCCCGTCTGGCGGCCCGTGGCATTCCCGTGGCCTGCGAGGTGGATATTTACGGCGCGCTGTCTGAGTACATCGGCGCCTGCATCTCCGGCGACGCGGTGACGCTGCTGGATATCAACAATTCCGTGCCCGCCAGCCTGTACGCACAGGAAATTCAGGGCAAGTTCGATTACAAGCTGACGGATACCTTCATGGGCTTCCACTGCGGCAATACGCCCTCCTGCAAGCTCTGTGCCGACCGGGCGGTGAAGTATCAGCTGATTCAGAACCGCCTGCTGGAGCAGGGCGGCACGCCGGACTTCACCCGGGGAACGCTGGAAGCGGATATCGCCGCCTCCGACATTACCTTCTACCGGCTGCAGTGCGACAGCGAGGGCACCCTCCGGGCCTACATCGCCCAGGGCGAGGTCCTGCCGGTGAAGACCGGCTCCTTCGGCGGCATCGGTATTTTCGCCATTCCGGAAATGGGCCGGTTCTATCGCCATGTGCTGCTGGAGAAGCGGTATCCCCATCACGGCGCCGTGGCCTTCGGCCATTACGGCAAGACGCTTTTTGAAGTGTTCAAATTCCTGGGTATTGCGGACATTGCCTACAATCAGCCCAAGGCGCTGCCGTACCCCACCGAGAATCCCTGGGGGTAAGAAATGAAGACGTATCTGGGCATGGAGTTTGGCTCCACCCGGATCAAAGCGGTGGCGGTGGATGAGGTTCACCGCCCCGTTTCGTCCGGGGACTACACATGGCAGAGCAAACTGGAAGGCGGCCTCTGGACCTATGATCTGCCAGAGGTCTGGACCGGCCTGAAGGCGGCGCTGCAGGGCATTTCTCATCGGGAGCGCATTGCCGCCGTGGGCGTTTCCGGCATGATGCACGGCTATCTGGCCTTTGACAAGGAGTGGCATCTGCTGACGCCCTTCCGGACCTGGCAGAATACCTGCACCGGCCCGGCGGCAGCGGAGCTGACGGAGAAGCTGGGATTCAACATTCCCCAGCGGTGGAGCGCCGCCCATCTGTATCAGGTGATCCTGAACGGGGAGGCCCACCTTTCCCGGCTGGCCCACCTGACCACCCTGTCCGGGTATGTGCATCTGATCCTCACCGGCGAAAACGTGCTGGGCGTGGGGGAAGCCAGCGGAATGTTCCCCATTGACCCGGAAACCTGCGATTATGACGCTGGGATGCTGGCACAGTTTGACGCGTTGGCGGCGGCCCACGGCTTTCACACGCCGCTGCGGCAGTTGCTTCCCGATGTGCTGCCGGCCGGTGCGGCGGCCGGGCGGCTCCTGCCCGGCACGCCGCTGGAGGGCCTGCTTCCGGAGGATGTACCCTTCGCGCCGCCGGAGGGCGATGCCGGAACCGGCATGACGGCCACCAATGCGGTGGCGCCCCGGACCGGCAACGTATCGGCCGGGACCTCCATTTTTGCCATGGTGGTGCTGGAAAAGCCGCTGAGCGCGGTCTATCCGGAAATCGACATGGTGACCACGCCCACGGGCCGGCCGGTGGCCATGGTACACTGCAACAACTGCACCGCCGACAGCAACGCCTGGGTTTCCCTGCTGGGGGAGGCGGCGGCGCTGTTCGGCGGGCAGGCGGACAAGGGGGAACTGTATACCGGCCTTTACCGCAAAAGTCTGGAGGGCGCGCCGGATTGCGGCAGCGTCACGGTGTGCAACTATCTGTCCGGTGAAGGGGTGACCCATCTGGACCGGGGCATTCCCATGGTGGTCCGTGGCCCGGCGGGGCGGCTGAATCTGGCCGATTTTCTCCGGGCGACGCTGTATTCCTCCCTTGCCACGCTGGCCATCGGTATGGAGCTTCTGAAGCGGGAGCAGGTGGCCATCGATAGCCTGACGGGCCACGGCGGCTATTTCAAGACGCCGGAGGTGGGCCAGCGCTATCTGGCGGCGGCCTGCGGCACGGCGGTGACGTGCATGGAATCGGCCGGGGAGGGAGGTCCCTACGGCATGGCGCTGCTGGCGGCCTATCTGGACCGGAAGCAGCCGGGCCAGACGCTGGAGGATTATCTCAGCTGCTTTGTCTTTGCTGACGCCGGAAAGACGGTCCGGCAGCCGGACCCGGCGGACGCGGCGGGCTTTGCCCGATATCTGGACCGGTACCGGCGGCTGCTGACGGCGGAGCGGGCGGCCTTGGAGGTGCTTTAAATGCTGGAATTTCTGAAGGAGCAGGTGTGCCGGGCCAATCTGGAGCTGCCGAAGCATCAGCTGGTCACCTTCACCTGGGGCAACGTGTCCGGGGTGGACCGGGCGTCCGGCCTGATGGTCATCAAGCCCAGCGGCGTTGCCTATGAACACATGACGCCGGAGGATATGGTGGTGGTTTCGCTGGAAACCGGCGAGACGGTGGAGGGAAAATGGCGGCCCTCCTCCGACACGGCTACCCATCTGGTGCTGTACCGGGCCTTTCCGGCCGTTGGCGGCGTGGTGCATACCCATTCCCGCTGGGCCACGGCCTGGGCACAGGCGGGGCGGGGAATCCCGGCCTACGGCACCACCCATGCGGACGATTTTTACGGAAAAATCCCCTGCACCCGCCCTATGACGGCGGCGGAAATCGGGGGAGACTATGAACATGAAACGGGCAGCGTCATTGTGGAGACCTTCCGGGGCCGAAACCCGGCGGAGGTGCCCGGGGTGCTGGTCCGGTCCCACGGCCCCTTTACCTGGGGCAAGGACCCCATGGAGGCCGTTCACAATGCGGTGGTGCTGGAGGAGGCCGCATTTCTGGCGCTGCACACGGAAATGCTGAACCCGGACGTTTCGCCCATGCAGCAGGAGCTGCTGGACCGGCATTACCTGCGAAAGCACGGAAAGCACGCCTATTACGGGCAGGACGGCGCCACGGACTGAGGCCAAAAACGCAAAAAGAGAAGTCACGCGATGTGACTTCTCTTTTTGCGTCGAAAAGGACAACCCCGTCCGGAAGTCGGGGGAAAACGGACGGGCCGTCCCGAATAGGGTAGAGCGGAGGTGACGCTGATGCTTGCGGCGGTTTATCTGATGCTCAGCAGTCTGCTGTATTCGCTGCAGCTGTCCACAGGCAGCTTCCCGCGGCCCCTGACGGCGCAGGAGGAACGGATGTATCTGGACCGGAGCGCCCGGGGGGATCTGGAGGCCCGCAATGTGCTGATCGAGCGCAATCTGCGCCTGGTGGCCCACATTATGAAAAAGTACTATGCCCAGTCGTCGGACCAGGAGGACCTGATTTCCATCGGGACCATCGGCCTGATCAAGGCCATTTCCACCTTCGACCCGTCGAAGGGCGCCCGGCTTGCGACCTATGCGGCCAGATGTGTAGAAAATGCTATACTAACCTAACGGAAGAAACGGCCTTGCAGGTGGCGGAACGGGTGTCTTTTGAGGCAAAATGGCGCCTGCTGGCGAGAGTGG
>CAJLCS010000115.1 GCA_905205195.1 uncultured Eubacteriales bacterium | reverse complement strand
GGTAGCTTGAACAATTTTTATTCTTATTTTTGTCTAACTTTTTGGGGTCACTTCACGACTGCGTTCCGCGGGGTAATGTTTACTTCGCATCCGTGAGCAGCAGGTCCATGGCAGGCACCGTGCCGTCGTCGGTGTCCACCGGCCGGTCCGTCAGATTGACAGTCAGCCGCCGCCCGTCGGAGAAGGTCGAACGGTAGACCCCCTCCGCCAGCTTCTCGTGCCGGTCCAGAAACGCCGATTGCAGCGGTACGAAGGGCGCATCGTCCTCCAGCGTCTGCCGGATCACCCGGGCGGTCCGCGCCCGCTGCTCCGGCGTGTCGCAGTACAGGTCCACGTCGCCCATCCAGTTCTTCCCCTCCAGGTTGACGAACTTAGAGTTTACATAAAACGACGGCAGGCCGCCGAATTCGTGGAACCGCAGCCGGTTCACCGGCCCCTTGATGAGATAGTTCACCGTTTCCGCCGAAGGATTGCTGAAAATATAGCCGTGGTACACCATCTGCCACAGGGGGATCACCTCGTCCGCCGGTTCCGGCAGCCCCTGGGTCAGATTGAAGCCCACATACAGCGCATAGTCCAGATTGGCCGCCGCAAAGTCGAAGCCGCCCTCCGAGGCCACGCCGCCGAAGGTCTCTCTGGCCCGGGCCAGCGTCTTATTGATGTACTCCACCGTCTGGCGGCCGTTGGTGGGATGGTCCGGATGGAAGCAGCTGTGGGGCGCCACGATGGCAATCACGTCGATATAATGGAAGCCGTGGAAGCCCAGCGTTTTCATTTTCTCGTAATCCTTAGGCTGGTACTTTTCATAGGCCTGCCTGCGGCACAGGTTATAGGCCCGGCCGCCTGCCCAATAGACGCTGTTGACGGACAGGTCCCCGTTTTTCTCCCGGATGACGTCGTTTTCGTCCCAGCAGTCCGCCACGCGGTAGGCCCCGGTGTTGTTGGTGTGGCACACCACCCGGTAGCCCAGCCGGTCGGCGTGAGCCGTCAGTTTCTTCAGCCCTTCCTCGCCGCCCAGCGCCGGCTCCACCGGGAAAACCTGGGGCCAGCGGCCGTCGTGGCCCATCCGGT
The DNA here is from genome assembly GCA_905205195.1 of uncultured Eubacteriales bacterium. Taxonomy (GTDB): domain Bacteria; phylum Bacillota; class Clostridia; order Oscillospirales; family Oscillospiraceae; genus Faecousia. The sequence goes on along the minus strand of CAJLCS010000115.1, from coordinate 3,254 downwards.
TCCAGCCCACCAGGCAAAGCTCTGCTTTTTCGATGCCCTGCCGGTGCATTTCCTCCATCAATTCCTCCACGTCAGCAAAGGTGCAGGCCACATGCATCGGCGGCTCGTTGACGCCGGGGATCTGCTCGGGAACCTGGGTCGGCACCGGCTTCCAGCCCATGCGGATGCGGATTTCCGGCATTCCGGACAGGGTATAGGCAATAACCGGCCGGGTTTTCGCCTGCTCCGCCAGCGGCACCAGGTGCAGCTTCGCCGCCTGAAGCTGCCGGTACTTCCGGGCCACGCCGCTGTAGTCGGCGTTCTCCCCGGTCAGCGGGTAAAAGGCCACCACCAGGTCCTCGTAAAAGTCCGCTTTGGTCAGGTCATACACCATGGAAATTTCGTAGTGCCCCTGCCGGACGGTGATGCGGAGCCGGTAGTCATAATCCATGCCCTCGGTCACCGCCAGCCAGGCGGTGTCGCCGATTCTGGCGCCGAACATGGTCATCAGCGCCTCCTCGTTTTCGTAGGTCAGGTCCTCCCGCTGCCGGAAGTTCATCAGAAAGCAAGCCTGCTTGGAGGGCACCAGATAGTAGCCCTCCTCCCCCGCCCCGGCATCGAGGAAGGGGAACCGGACGATCACTTCCCGGGTATCGGCGGGCACGGCTACCCGGGGCAGCCGCCAGCGGATGACCTCCTCCGCCCCGGTCCGCTCCAGCGGAAGCGTGCGGCCGTCAAGAATGGCATAAGGTTCCTTCATGGGAAATCCTCCTTGTTTTTTTCTTCAGTATACCTTCTTTCCGGGAGTTGCTCAAGGAAGAAAACAGAGGTATACTATCAGAAAACAAAGATTGATTGGGAGGCTGCCCGTATGCCCCGGTTTCTCACCCAGAACGACCTTTCCCCCTTCGTCCGCTATGCCCACCGGCAGACGTTTTCCGCCGATTCCCAGCCCTACACCGTGCAGGCCTACGACCACCGTCTGTTTTATGTGGTCAGCGGCAGCGGAACGGCGGAGCTGCCCGGCGGCAGCGTGCCCTTTTCCACCGGAAGCGTGCTGTACTGGATGTCCGGCACCCCCTACCGGCTGCTGCCTCGGGAGGGACCGTTGGAGCTGATCGCCCTGAATTTCGACTTCACCCGGGATCACGCCCACATTGTCGCCTGCCTGCCGCTGGAGCCGCCGGAGCGGTTTGTGCCGGAGCGGCGGCTGGAAGTATTGCAATTTACAGATTTTCCGGAGCTGAACCACCCGGCCGTGGTGCCTGCGCTGCCGGAGGTGCTGCCGCTGCTGCGGCAGATGGCCGACGAATTCGCCGCCCCGGACCGGTGGACCGGCTTTTCCCTGTCCCATCTGCTGTGCCCCGTGCTGGCCGCCCTGTGCCGGGCCATGACCCGCGCCCCCCGGAATACCGGCGGCTCCTACCGGGAGATTCTGGACTATATCCAGCAGCATTACGCCGAGGAGCTGACCAACGCCGCGCTGGGCGCCCGGTTTCACTACCATCCCAACTACATCAGCCGCCTGATCGCCGACCGGACGGGGATGCCGCTGCACCGGTATTTGCTAACCATCCGGATCCGGCAGGCCCTGTCGCTGCTGCAAACCACGGCACTGCCCGTGGGCGAAATCGCCCGCCGGACCGGCTTTCCCAACGTCAGCTATTTCTCCCATTACTTCAAAAAAATCACCGGCCACTGCCCGGGGGACTTCCGGATGAACGGCCGCCCTTGACAAATCCGGATTCTGCCGGTAAACTGTCCTTATCAACCGGAAAAGGAGCATCCTTATGAGCGAAAAACTGGAAACCATCCCGGTCAACGACGCCTTTGACTCCGGCGACGAATGTCCCTTCTGCTATCTGCGGCGGAAGGCCGAACAGAGCACCCTCCGGTATGTGGCCGGTCCCGGCGCCAGCTACATGGAGCCGGACGTCCGTGCCGCCACGGACGAGCTGGGCTTCTGCCGGGAACATCTGCAGGCGCTGTACGACTACGGCAACACGCTGGGCAGCGCCCTGATGCTGCAAACCTACTACGCCCGGGTCCTCAACGAGCTGCAAACCGAGCTGGACCGGTTTGAACCCCCTGCCAAGCGGACGCTGTTCGGCCGGAAAAAAACGGAGGACGCCGCCGAGCCGTACTGGAAGCGGCTGGAGCGGAAAAACGGTGGGTGCTTTCTCTGCAACCGGATCGACTATCATATGAACCGGTACTACAGCACCTTCTTTTACCTGCTGAAGGACGCCGCCTTCCGGGAAAAGCTGGCCCATTCCAAGGGCTTTTGCCTGCCCCATTTTGCCGAACTTCTGAAGCGGGCCGAGAAGGATCTGCCGAACGGCCAGCGGGACTGGTTCTATCCGACTCTGTTCCGGGTGACGGGAGAAAACCTGAACCGGGTCAAGGAGGATCTGGACTGGCTCATCGCCAAATTCGACTACCGCAACGCCGGGGCGGACTGGAAAAATTCCCAGGACGCCCTGCCCCGGGCCATGGAGAAGCTCCGGGGCGGCCACCCCGCCGACGAACCCTTCCGCCAGAAATAATCGTACCCGGGCCGGATGAACATCCGGCCCGGGTCATTTTCCCTTTGGTATCAGGCTTCGTCGTAATGGTGCAGCGCCCGGATGGCGGCGGTTTCCGGGTAAATCGGCGGCACATCCCGGCCGTAATCGCATTCGTGATCCCGCGGCAGGCGGTATTTGCCCTGATCGCCGTCCACCACGCCGTCGTAGTCCACAAAGGGGACGCAGATCACCTGCAAATTCTCCATCGGATGCTGCAGCAGCCCGTCCAGAACCCCTTCCAGCACATAGCTGCCGGTGGATTCGCAGGCATGGTGCCGGCTGGTGAGGATCATCCGGCGGCGTGTCGATAAAGATCGCATCGTCCAGATATTTGGCAATCCGGCTGTTCCGATATGCAAAAGGATCGTCCAGCAGCAAATAATCGTAGTTTTGGCTCTTTTAGCAGGAAAGAATGTCTCTTTCCAACGGTTCCAGATTCCACACCTGATAATCCGTGCCGTTCAACACCCATTCGTAAAAATCCTCCGGCTCCCCCTCAAACGTATAATCGTCAAAATGCAGAAAGGCCGCACGCGGAAGTTTCTGCTTTCATGGATTGACCGTTGTGGTTTTTCCGCCTGCCGTGACGGCGGCAATCGCAATGATTTTCATTGGGTATCCTCCGTAAAAGCTGCCGAAAAAATCAGGACCGGTTTCCGCTACTCCTGATAGGGGTACCTTGAAGCGTGTCCTCGGATTAGGCAGGCA
>CAJLCS010000114.1 GCA_905205195.1 uncultured Eubacteriales bacterium | reverse complement strand
ACGTACAGAAGGTGAATTGCCCCGCAGGGGCAAGAGAAGCCGCCCTGGGGCGCGCTGCCGGAGATCATGATTTTGATCACTTCGTCGCCTGCGGGTGACGAACTCTGCGAGGCTTTTTGAAAACCAAGCTCCCCCCTCTGGTGGAGCTGTCGCCAAAGGCGGCGGAGAGGGTTTGCTGTTACAGGGCGTTCCAGACAGCTTCGGACTTTTTCCGGAACCAGACCAGAAGCACGGCGCACAGCGCGGCGGTGACGGCGGCGAACAGCGCCAGATATCCGGCGCCGCCCAGCGGCCCGCTCAGCAGGAAATAGCCGCCGACAAGGACGACGGCGTACAGCCACGCGGCCAGCATGGCGAGAAAAACGCTGAAATTCTGCTTGATGGCCACAATTTCGCTGGTCCAGGTGAGATTCGGGGATTTCAGCCCCAGATACAGCCCCCACAGTGCGGTGAACAGGACAAACAGCAGGCACACGGCGGCGCTGAGCAGCCACAGCACCGGCGCCTTTGCCAGCAGCGGCAGAGCGCACAGCAGGCAGAAGGCGGTGGGAACGCCGGTGAGCAGCAGCTGGGTGCCGCACTTGGCACGGAGAATCTGCCGCGGCGTCAGGGGAAGGGATTTCAGGATCCAGAGGTTCTTTCCCTCCAGAGAAACGGAAACCACGGCCATATTGTTCATGGAAATCAGCACACAGACGGCAGTGCAGACCAGCACGGCGGTCATTTCCGACCCGTTCATCCCCAGCTCTGCCAGCAGAGGCGAAAGTGCGCGGCCTTTGACCAGCAGAACAATGCCGAGGGCCGGCAGTAGTACCGTGCCGAAGCCGCAGTTGAGCATATAGTTGGCGCTGGATACGAACCGGCGCAGCTCTTTGATCAGCAGTGCCTGGGAGGGGGAGCGGACGGCAGCCCGGCGCTCCTGGTAGACGGCCCGCTCCTCCTTGCCGGAGGAGGTGGCAAGCCGCAGAAAGCTCCGGGCGATCAGATACCAGGCAAGGCCGAACAGCGCCAGAATCACGGCGGCGGTCAGAAGCAGCTCCCGCAGGGCGCCCGTACCGGCCAGACCGAAGACGTAAAGCGGGTAGACCTTCCCCTGAAGGACGCTGCCGTAGGCGGCCGCGTTGGCCAGCAGGTCCGCCAGCAGCGTCTGGGCACGGAAGCAGACGAAGTAGTAGGCGGCAAAGAACACGACGGAAATCAGCACCGTGATGAGACTCTTCCGCTTGAGCTTCAGGCTGACCTTGGCTACGATCCAGCCCAGGCCGCAGGAAACGGTCAGCACCAGCACGGAAATCAGTGCCGTCAGCACCAGCGGACCCAGCAGCGACGCCGCCGTCAGGGGAACGGTGCACCAGTAGACGATGTCGGCGGGGATCATCACCACGGCACTGTACATCAGGCCCATCAAATAAACGCCCAGCAGCCGGGCCGCCATGACGGTGGAAACGGGAATGGGCATGGACAGCAGCAGGTCGTTGTCCTTGGCCAGATACAGCCCGGAATAGGTGTTGAACACGCTGCCGAAGGCACCGAGGAAAATGGACAGCAGCCCGGTCAGCGCAAAATACATCCAGTCCATCCCGGCGGCGTGCAGGCCCCGGCAGAGCATGACGGAGACCCCGCCGAACATCCCGCCCAGCATCAGCATGATGAAGACAAACAGCACGATGTAGCCGGCCATGGCGGAGCGTGTGCGGGCGCGGTTTTTCTTGGCATCATAGAAATAGGTGCGGAAGATCTCCATGATCTGTTTTTTCAGCAGCACCTTCAGCATGATGAATCCTCCAGCTCCAGGAAGACGTCCTCCAGCGAATCGTCGCCCTTGACCTCCTCCATGGTGCCGCTGCGGATCAGACGGCCGTTTTTGATGATGGCCACCTTATCGCAGAGCTTTTCCGCCACCTCCAGCACATGGGTGGAGAAGAAAATGGCGCCGCCGCCCTGGCAGACCTCCCGCATCATGCCCTTGAGCAGGTGGGAAGCCTTGGGGTCCAGTCCCACAAAGGGTTCGTCCATGATAATCAGCCTGGGCTGATGGAGCCAGGCGGCGATGATGGCCAGCTTCTGCTTCATGCCGTGGGAATAGGCGGCGATGGGCTGGGCCAGATCGGCGGTCAGCTCAAACCGGCCGGCGTAATCCCGGATCCGGGCCAGCCGGTCGGCGGCGCTCACGCCGAAAATGTCCGCCACGAAGTTCAGATACTGAATGCCGGTCATAAAGTCGTACAGATCGGGATTGTCGGGGATGTAGGCGATGCTTTTCTTGCAGGCCAGCGGTTCGGTGCGGACGTCGTGGCCGTCCACCGTCACGGTGCCGGAGTCAAACCGGACGATGCCCGCCACGGATTTCAGCGTGGTGGTTTTTCCGGCGCCGTTGTGGCCGATGAAGCCGTAAAGCTCCCCGGGGGCGATATGCAGCGTCAGATCGTCTACGGCCTTTTTGCTGCCGTAGGTTTTGGTCAGATGTTCGATGGAAAGCATAATGCTGTGCTCCTTTTGACAGATTTGGACACGCAGGGGTATTATACCGTATCCGGTGGGATTTGTACAGCCTGTTTCCGGAATTTCACATTGAAAAATGTTCATAAAAATTTTCAAAAAATTCAAAAGTTGCAGGTTTCAAATCGGCGGACCCTTTGGTATAATGTTAAAAAAGTTGCGATTGGAACGGAAGGAGCAAACCATGCTTCAGCTTAGGAAGATTCATAAACAGTATCAGACGGGGCAGCTGATTCAGACGGCGCTGGACAGCGTCAGTCTGAACCTACGGGACAACGAATTCGTGGCCATTCTCGGCCCCAGCGGCTCGGGCAAGACCACGCTGCTCAATATCATCGGCGGTCTGGACCGCTACGACAGCGGCGACCTGATTATCAACGGCATTTCCACCCGGCAGTATACCGACCGGGACTGGGATTCCTACCGGAACCATACCATCGGCTTTGTGTTTCAGAGCTACAACCTGATTCCCCACCAGACGGTGCTGGCCAACGTGGAGCTTGCCATGACCATCTCCGGCGTCTCCCGGGCCGAGCGGCGGAAGCGGGCGGCGGAAGCGCTGGAAAAGGTGGGGCTGGGCAAGCAGCTGCACAAAAAGCCCGGGGAGATGTCCGGCGGCCAGATGCAGCGGGTGGCCATCGCCCGGGCGCTGGTCAACAATCCGGACATTCTGCTGGCCGACGAGCCGACCGGCGCCCTGGACAGCGAAACCAGCATTCAGGTCATGGAGCTGCTCAAGGAGGTGGCCCGGGACCGGCTGGTGGTGATGGTGACCCATAACCCGGAACTGGCCGAGCGGTACGCCACCCGGATCGTTACCCTGAAGGACGGCGAAATCCGGTCGGATTCCATGCCCTTTGAGCCGGAAAACGGAGAAAATCCCCCGGCGGTCCACCGGAATATGGGCAAATCCTCCATGTCCATCTGGACGTCGCTGGCGCTGAGTTTCAATAACCTCTGCACGAAAAAGGCCCGGACGCTGCTGACGGCCTTCGCAGGGTCCATCGGTATTATCGGCATTGCGCTGATTCTTTCCCTGTCCAACGGCGTGAACAACTACATCGCCACCATGGAGCGGGAGACCCTTTCGGAATATCCGCTGCAGATCCAGAGCACCGGCCTGGACCTGACCAGCATGATGACGGCGGGCAGCAGCATGATGCAGTCCGGCGGGCAGAAAAACGACTCCGACTGGGTGACGGTCAACCAGATGCTTACCCAGATGTTCTCCAAGGTCAACGCCAACGATCTGGCCTCGCTGAAGGACTATCTGGACGGCGGCAACAGCGGCATCGAGCAGTATGCCAGCGCCGTGGAATATACTTATGACGTGTCGCCCCAGATTTATCTGGAAAGCGGCGATACGGTGCGGCAGGTCAATCCGGATCAGTCCTTTGCGGCGCTGGGCGTGACGTCCTCGGCCTCCTCCAACAGCCTGATTTCCACCATGATGAACACGGATGTGTTTTTCAAGCTGCCCCGGACGGCGTCGCTGTATGAGGACCAGTACGAGGTGAAGGCCGGACGCTGGCCGGAAAACGAGCGGGAGCTGGTGGTGGTGCTGTCCTCCGGAGGCGGCATCAGCGATTTTGCCCTGTATTCCCTGGGCCTGCGGGACAGCGTGGAGCTGGACAACATGATCGCCCAGTTTTCCAAAAACGAAACCGTGACGGTGCCCGACGATTTCGGCACCTACCGGGCGGAGGATTTCCTCGGCCTGACCTTCCGGCTGGTAAACGCAGCGGACCGGTATGTGTACGATGAAGCATACGGCGTCTGGCGGGACAAATCCGACGATGCGGACTACCAGAAGCAGCTGGTGCACGGCGGCGAGACGCTGACCGT
>CAJLCS010000113.1 GCA_905205195.1 uncultured Eubacteriales bacterium | reverse complement strand
TAAAGAGCTCCTGATACCGGGGACAAAAGTTCTGCTGACCGGAAGCGCCAACCCTGCCAGAAAGACGGCATACGATCTGGTAAGTGTTTATAAAGGGGACCGGCTGGTCAACATGGATTCCCAGGCGCCCAACGAGGCGGCCGGGGCGTGGCTCCGGGACGGCGGACTGGGGCCGCTGGAGCAGCTCCGGGCCGAAACGGTACACGGCGACTCCCGGTTCGATTTTTCCTTCCGGAAGGACGGAAAGCCGTGCTTTCTGGAGGTCAAGGGCGTCACGCTGGAGGACGGCGGCGTCTGCGCCTTCCCGGATGCGCCTACGGAGCGGGGCACCAAGCATCTGCGGGGACTGACCCGGGCGGTGCGGGAGGGCTGCGGCGCCTATCTGCTGTTTGTGATTCAGATGGAGGGCGTCCGGTACCTGCATCCCAACGATGCCACGGACCCGGCCTTCGGCAGGGCGCTGCGGGAAGCGGCGTCAGCCGGGGTGACGGTGCTGGCCCGGGACTGCCTGGTGACTCCGGAAACCATGACCATCCATAATCCGGTGGAGGTCCGGCTGACGCCTTAAAGGCGGCGCAGCAGAGCAGGCAATGCGGAAAAGGCGGGAATTTCGTAGTCCGCCGGAATGTCCGGCCGGGGTGCGGCTCCGCGGGTGTTGACCCAGCAGGTGGCCACCCCGGCGTTCCGGCCGCCCTGAATGTCGGAGGTCAGGCTGTCACCCACCATCAGGGCGCGGGAACGGTCAAAGCCAGGGATCCGGGCAAAGCACCGGCCGAAAAAGGCCGGATCTGGCTTGTTGGCCCCCAGCTCCTCGGAAATAAAGACTTCTTCAAAAAAGCGGTACAGATTGGCGCCGGTCAACCGACCGGCCTGCACGGAAGCGGTGCCGTTGCTGAGCAGAAACAGCCGATAGCGCCCGGACAGGGCTTCCAGCGTTTCCTTCGCGCCGGGAAGAAAATCGTACTCTCCGGCGAGCAGCGCTTCATAGTTCCAGGCGCAGGCCGCCGCATCGGCCCGGACGCCCAGCGCGTCAAACAGGGCGGCAAAGCGGAAGATCTTCACCTGCTCCCGGTCCAGCTCCCCCCGCTCCAGCATTTCCCAGTGCCGCTTGTTGATGCGGCTGTACAGGGCGACGGTGTCCTCGGTGGGGTCCACCCCGGCGGCCCGGAGGGCCTTGCGGACGGCGACGGATTCCGATTTGTGAAAATCCAGAATGGTGTCGTCCAGATCCAGCAGAAGAAATTCAATCATGGGCCATGCGCCTCCCGATTTCCCGGGCCACGGCGGCGAAGGCACCGATGTCCAGCGTCTCGCCCCGGACGTTTTCGTCCAGACCACAGGCGGCCAACACCGCACCGGCGCCGGTTTTGCCCAGCTCCGGGAATCCGGCGGCCAGACCGTTCTGCAATTTCTTGCGCCGCATGGCGAAGCTGGCCCGGACGGTGCGGAAAAACAGCGCCGGATCGGGAATGTCCCAGGGCCGCACGCCGCGGGCCTTCAGCGTCACCACGGCGGAGGTTACCTTGGGCTGGGGCAGGAAGCAGTGGGGCGGCACGTCAAACAGCAGCGCCGGTTCGGCATAGTACTGGCAGAAAACGGAGAACGCGCCGTATTCCGCCGTCCCCGGAGCGGCGGCGATGCGCTGGGCCACCTCCTTCTGGACCATGACGGTGACGGAATCGAAGCATTCCGCCTCCAGCAGGGCGGTGAGGATGGGGGTGGTGATATAGTAGGGCAGATTGGCGCAGGCCATGGGCCGCAGGCCGGGGAAAACGTCCCGCACCAGCGCGGCAAGGTCCAGCTTCAGCGCGTCGTCCCAGCGGATCTCCAGATTGGAAAATTCCCCGACGGTTTTCGCCAGAATCGGCGCCAGCCGCCGGTCCAGCTCCACGGCGCAGACCTTCCCGGCCCGGAGGCACAGCTGCTGGGTCAGCGGGCCGATGCCCGGGCCGATTTCCAGCACGCCGGCGGTTTCGTCCACCCCGGCCTGCACGGCAATATCCCGGGGCACCCAGTCGGCAATCAGAAAGTTCTGCCCCTTGGCCTTGGAAAAGTGAAAGCCCGCCTCCGCCAGCAGCGGCTTCATGACGGCGCTGTCGCATACGTTGATCATAAAAAATGCCTTTCTCCCATTTGTGGCGTAACATTACCGCCATTATAGCAGGAGAAAGGCATTTTTTCAATGATTTTTTAAGCCAGGAAGTAAATCGTGCAGTCCCGGCGGCCGAACTGGAAGCATTCGGCGGTGGTGTCGTAGTACAGATCGATCCGGTTTTCCGTAATGGCGCCGCCGCAGTCCTCGGCGGTGGCGATGCCGTAGACGTATTCCCCATCGTTGGAGACGATGAACATCCGGGTCCCGTAGGGGATCATATCCGGGTCCACGGCGATGGCGCCCACCCGGGCCAGCGTGCCGGTGGCGGTGTAGTCGTTGCAGCCCTCGTCGGTTTTGGTGTAGGCGGTGGCTTCCACCTGCATGGTGCCGGTGTAATTCAGTCGGGTTCCGTCGGCGGTGATGAGATAGCCGTCGCCGATGATGGGGAGGGGATTGCCGTTTCGGTCCGTGGGCCGGGGGGCCGTGCCGACGGCGATGACAGCGGGAGTGGCCTCCGTCAGGGTGGTGCGGTCAGTGACGACGCGGCTGACCTCCTTGCCGTTTTTGTATGTAACCAGCGCGGTACAGCGCATTTCGCCGTTCTGCCCGGCGGAGCGCAGCGTCTGGGTACCTTCGGTCAGGGTGTCGTCGTTTTCATAGACGGTTTCGTAGGGCAGGGGGACCGTGTAGGTTTCGGATGCGGTGACGGTCTGGGACACGGTGACGGCCAGTCCCTCGCTGGTGACGGTGTCAAGCGGGACGGAAACCTCCGTCTGATCGTCCACGGAAATGCTCAGCCGGTCCAGAAGCTCGGCCACGGTTTCGCCGTAGGCGGTGGCCCGGGTCTGACGGCCGTCGATGGTCAGCAGGACGGTCATGCCCCGCTGGACCGTGATTTCCGACACGTCGGCATTGCCGGAGGTGGTGTACAGATCGTCCTGATGAAGCTCCAGCCCGGCTTCGGACAGGACGGCCGCCGGATCGGCGGTGGCGGTGGTGTGGACGACGACCCGGTCGCCGTCGGTAATAACATAGGTGGTCTGGGCAAAGGCTGTCTGGGACAGCAGCACCAGCGTGCAGGAGATGAGCAGCAACATCGTGGCGATGCGGATGAGCAGGGTGTCCCGGCGCCGGGCAAAATGAAGAATCGAAGTCATAAAGCATACCTCCTTCCGCTTTTCTGCATGGGTACGGCAGGTGCCGAAAAAGCGGTATCAAATGGTTACAAAATGAATATGCAACCGGACGCGATGGGATTATTATAACAAATTTTTTCAAAAAGTCAAGCTTTTTATATAAAACACGGTTTTTAGACAACTTTTACGCCTTTTATGTCAATTTATTTATGTAAACTGATTCACGAAAAAAGCAGAAAAATCCTCGCCGGGAGCCGCGAATTTTGTTGTAATGGTTACATTTGTTTACATGAGCGCCCTGATTATGGAACCTAAACGGCAACCGGCCCGCTTCGGCGTTATGGTGACTGATTTTTCCTTGCTTCTGGAAGCAGAAGACACCGGACGCCGGGAAACGGCCTGCCGGACCGGCATTTTTTTCGGCAAAGAAACGAAAAAACGGATTTGCCTACCGAAACGGTAGGCAACGGCTTGTAATCCGCGGCAATTCATGATATGATAACCTAAACATTTCTTCTAAAAAGGAGGACGCGCATGTTTTCCGATCGTATCTGGTCCCTTCTGGCGGACTCGTTTTTCAAGATCCTTCTGCCGGGCCTGACCATGACCATCCCGCTGACCGTGATTTCCTTTGCCTGTGCGATGGTGATTGCCGTGGCCGTGGCCATGGTGCAGTTTGCCAACGTCCGGGTGCTCAAGCAGATCGCCCGGTTCTACATCTGGATTTTCCGGGGGACGCCGCTGCTGGTGCAGCTGTTTGTGGTATTCTACGGGCTGCCCCGGGTGGGCGTGCTGATGGAGCCGTTTCCGGCGGCAGTGCTGGTGTTTTCCCTGAACGAGGGGGCCTACAGTGCCGAAACCATCCGGGCCGCGCTGGAGGCCGTGCCGGTGGGCCAGCTGGAGGCGGGCTACTGCGTGGGAATGTCCTATTTCCAGACCATGCGGCGGATCATTCTGCCCCAGGCCATGCGGACGGCCTTCCCGCCGCTGTCCAACTCCCTGATTGCCATGGTGAAGGATACGTCGCTGGCCGCCAACATCACGGTGACGGAGATGTTCATGGTGACCCAGCGGATTGTCGCCCGGACCCATGAGCCGCTGGCGCTGTATATTGAGGTGGGACTGGTGTATCTGCTGTTTTCCACGGTGCTGACCAAGCTCCAGAGCGTGGGCGAGAAAAAACTCAACGCCCACAGAAGAAAGGCGGCGTGAGATGCTGGAAGTCCATCAAATTCAGAAGTCCTTCG
>CAJLCS010000112.1 GCA_905205195.1 uncultured Eubacteriales bacterium | reverse complement strand
GATCCACGCAGTACTGGTCCGAAGTTTTGGTGGCCTCCGTCCGGAGCCGGGCCTCAAAGACGATGTTCTTCCCGGTCACGCCGCCAAGTACAATATTGGAATTTCCGATATCAACCGTCAGAATCATGATTAAACCTCCAAATCCGAATCCCGCAGGATTCTCATGTCCTCCACCCGGCCGTTTTCCAGCCGGATCAGTCCCACCGTGCCGCCGGGTCCGGCACAGGTGCCGGGATTGAGCACCCACAGGCCGTCCGGCTCCCGGCCGCACATCGGAAGGTGGGTGTGTCCGTAGAACACCGCCTGCACCCCCGCCTCCCGGGCCGCCAGCAGTAAATCCCGGCGTCCTGTTTTCACATGATGCAGGTGGCCGTGGGTCAGATAGAACGGCACGTCCCCGATCGTCGGCGTTAAAATTTTCGGCTTTCCCACGCCGCCCCGGTAGGCGTCGCAGTTGCCGGGGACGCAATACATGGGAAGCGACGGCCATGCCGCCGCCAGCGCCTGAGCATCGTCCCAGTAGTCGCCGAGATGAATCAATATATCCGGCTTCAGCGCTTCCACGCTCCGGTTCATCAGCGCCCAACCCCCGTGGGAGTCGGACAAAACTAAAATTTTCATTGTCTGCACCAACCGCCTGTAAGCTGCATATCGTAGAGAGAAGAATCTTTCCCGCTTATTATAGCAGGCATTTTGACTGGAGGCAATCGTATGGCGAAAAAAACCGAGGATTTTTCCGGCAATCCTGCATCCACCGCCGCCGCGCAGTCGCTTCTGGCGCTGCTGCAGGCGGAAAACGCCCCGCAGCTCCGGCAGGCCATGGCTCTTGCCGCCGCCGGTGACTACGAAGGCGCCCAGGCCATGCTGGCGCCTCTGCTCCGTTCCCCCCAGGCCCAGACGCTGCTGGCGCAGCTGAAAGGCAGCCGCAATGCCTGAGGGGCTGGAAGGGCTGGAGGCCATTCTCGGCAATCCGGAGCTGATGGGCAAGCTCATGGCCATGGCCCAGTCGTTACAGTCCCCTGCCCCGCCCCAACCGGTGCCACCGCCACGGCCGCCTGCGCCCCAACCACCGGCACCGCCGCCACCGCCGCCACCGCCCAAGCCGGAGGGTCCGGATCCGGCGGTTCTGGCCAAGTTGGCCGGTGTGATCTCCAAAACCAGCATTGACGGCGATCAGCGTCGGCTGCTGGCGGCGCTGCGGCCTTATCTGTCGGCCGGAAAGCTCTCCCGGCTGGAAAAGGCCATGCAGGCCTCCCGGCTGGCGTCCGCCGCTTCCGGCTTCTGGGAGCAGGCCCACCTCCAAGGCAGGTGATTTCATGTATAACCGCTACATTCCCCAGCCCGACGGCTCTTACCGGAAGAATCGGATGCCGGATCCGCAGAAACCGCCTCCTCCGCCCCCGGCTCCGCCGGTCTGTCCGCCGCCGAAGCCACCGGCTCCGAAGCCGCCGAAGCCCCGGCCCGCACCGCCGTCTCCCCCGCCCGGCTCCTTCTGGCAGCGGCTGCTGCCTGCGGGACTGGATACGGAGGATCTTCTGGTGCTGACGCTGCTGCTGCTCATCGCCGGAGATCAGGAGGATCACCGCACCGGCGCACTGCTGACGCTGGCGCTGTACTTCTTTCTTTAACCGCAAAAAAGCCCGGAGGCGTTTCCCTTCTCAACGGGAGAAAGGAACGTCTCCGGGCAATGCTTGTGTCGGGTAAAATCAGCGAAAATCAGCCGTTATTGCCGCCGTTTCCGCCCTGGTTGCCGAAGAAGTACTTGAACCATTCCTCGTAATTGCCGTTGCTGGGCAGCTCGCCCTGGCCGGTAGGCGTGATGGAATCATCGGTGGTCGTGGTGTTGGGCTTCTCGTCCAGCGTCACATTCAGCGTCAGTTCCTTGCCGCTGCGGTACACCCGCAGCTCCACCGTTTCGCCCGCCTTGTACTTCCGCAGGGCGCGGGTCAGGTCGGTGTTGCTGGTGACGGTGTAGTCGCCCAGGCCCACGATGATATCCTTCGGCTGCAGGCCCGCCTTCTGGGCGCAGCTGCCGTCGGTGACGGTGTCCACATAGGAGCCGGTAGGCAGATTGTAGGCCGACGCGGTGTCCTTATCCATGGTGCGGACGGTAATGCCCAGATAGGCGCCGGTCACATAGCCGTAATCCTTCAGGTCCTGAATCATATCGATCACATCATCGATGGGAATGGCAAAGCCGATGCCCTCGATGGTGGCGCCGGAGGAGGTGGTGCCGGAATACTTGGCGGTGGTAATGCCCACCACTTCGCCCTTCATATTGAACAGCGGGCCGCCGGAGTTGCCCGGGTTGATGGCCGCATCGGTCTGGAGCATATTGATGGTATTGCCGTTGGCGGTCACGTCACGGCTCTTGGCGCTGACATAGCCCACGGTCATGGTCGAGGTCAACTCGCCCAGCGGGTTGCCGATGGCCTCCACCATATCGCCGACGATCAGGTCGTCGCTGCTGCCCAAGGTCACAGCCGGCAGTCCGGTGGCTTCGACCTTCAGTAGCGCCACGTCGTTGGTGGCGTCGTAGCCGACCACCTTGGCGTCGTACTCGGTGCCGTCGTGGGTCAGGACCGTCAGCTTGGTGGCATTCTCGATGACGTGGTAGTTGGTCACCACATAGCCGTCCTCCGTCAGGATGAAGCCGGAGCCGGAGGAGGCCGTCTCGGACACCTGGCCGAAGTAGTTGGTGGTGGATTCATTGGAGATGGCCACCACGCTCTTGACGTTTTCGCTGTAAACCTGGCCGGGGGTCAGGCCGTCCGTGGAAACGGTAGTGCCGGAAACGGAAACACCATTGCCGGAGCCCACCGTATCCAGCTGCTTCTGAAGTGCAGACAGCTTGGTGTTGAAGCTGGACTCCATCTGGCTGCTCTTCTGCTCCCAGCTGTGGTTCACCACCGCCGCCGTACCGGCCACGCTGCCGCCCACCAGCACCGCCGCCAGAACGGCTGCCGTCACGGCCTTCCCGGCCTTTCCGGAGGATTTCTTCTTCGGGGCCTGGGGCGCCGGGTTCCAGGAATAGGGGGAATTGGCATAAGGCGAGCTGCTCCGGCCGGAATCGGTCTGCTGGTAAGAGGCGCTCTGCTGATACGTCTCGCTCTGCGGCTCCGCCTGGGTCTCGGGCTGGGCCTGAGAGGCCGTGTCCTGCACGTCCTCCGGGGTCTGCTCGCTGCTGTGCTCGTAATCGGTATATTCTTCGTTGTCCATCATCATAATCGCTCCTTTGCAGGATTTATTTCTTTGATGCCTTTACTATATTCTTCACTTATGAAATAACTATGACCAACAACCAAACGAACTATAAACGTTTCTCGGCAAAAATATGGACATCCGAAAAGAAAGCGCCCGGAGAACGGAGCCGTTCTCCGGGCCGGACGCCGCAGCGGCGCCGATTACTTCTTGCGGAAGGACTTGCAGTCGGTGCACTGATCCATGGCAGGATTCTGCTCGTGGGTGCCCACCAGAATGTGGTCCAGCGAGCAGTAATTCTGGCTGTCGCAGTGATGGGCACACTGCTGAACGGTGCATTCGATACACTTGTTGACATTGCAGCTCATGCTTTTCTTCCTCCTTTTTCTTGGGTTCGGAAGTAGGATGCCACAATCGGCGCCGTTTTAGCCGGAATTTTTTCCTTCGTTGCATTTTCGACGCATTTGTGGTATGCTGATAGAAAGAAAACCGTTTGGGAGGAATCATCGATGGCAAAAATCGCACCGTCCATTTTGTCCGCCGATTTCGGCAATCTGGAGCGGGATATCCGTGAAATCGAAAAAAACGGCAGCGACTGGGTTCACTTTGACGTGATGGACGGACTGTTCGTGCCCAATCTCTCCATCGGCATTCCGGTGCTTCGGTCCATCCGGCCGGTGACCGCGCTGCCGCTGGACGTCCATCTGATGATCGACCGGCCCATCCGTTATGTGGAGGCCTTTGCCAAAGCCGGGGCCGACTGGCTGACCGTCCATGTGGAAGCGGATACTCAGGAGAATATTCTGGCCACGCTGGACCGGATCGCCGCGCTGGGCGTCCGACCCGCCATCTCCCTCAAACCGGGCACCCCGGCGGAGGCCGCCCGGCCGTTTCTGGAAAAGTGCGCCATGATTCTGGTGATGACGGTGGAGCCGGGCTTCGGCGGCCAGAAATTCATGGCCGACATGATGCCCAAGCTCCGCGCCCTGCGGCAGATGCTGGCGGAGGTCCATTCCGACTGCCTGCTTGAGGTGGACGGTGGCGTCGATCTGACCACCGCCCCGGTGTGCAAGGAAAACGGCGCCGATGTCCTCGTCACCGGCTCCGCCTACTTCAAGGCCCGGGATCGGCAGGCCTTCATCCGCGCCATTCAGGCCTGAATACCTGCAAATTCCCGCGAAAAAAGCAGCCGACAGCACTTGACAACCCGCGCATTCCATGCTATAATAAATAAGCTTTCCGAGTGAAAGTCAAATGCGCGAGTGGTGGAATTGGTAGACTCGCTAGATTCAGGTTCTAGTGCTCATTC
>CAJLCS010000111.1 GCA_905205195.1 uncultured Eubacteriales bacterium | reverse complement strand
GAGATTGTACTTTGGTTTTTCCTTTTTCATAAACGGGACCTCGATTCTATGCTTCTTTTTTGGGGTTTCACGGTTTAATATAGGAGAACGATTCCATACCGGCCCTTGCGGCCTGAGCATACTCTACCACAAAAAACCGCCCCCGGGAGATTCCGGGGACGAATTGTTCAATTTTGGGGATGAACCGCGTCCCCGTCCTGCTGGGGCAGCAGAATCTCCGTGGTGAAGGCCCCATCCTCCGAGTTCCGGCTGAGATAGCCCCCCATCCGCTCCACGATGCTGTCGATTCGCAGCAGGCCGAAGCCGTGGCCGCTGCCCTTGGTGGTGGCAAACCGGCCGGAAACCTTCTCCCGCTTCTTCACCGCCGTGAAATTCGTGAAGGACAGATACAGCTGGCTGCCCTTCATGTCCAGATACACCCGGATCATCCGCTCCTCCGGCGGCAGGGCGGCGCTGGCCTCCATGGCGTTGTCGAACAGGTTGCCCAGAATGCAGCACAGGTCCACCTCGGACATCCGGAGCTTCACCGGGATCCGGGCGTCGATCTGCACCGGAATGTCCCGGGCCTTGGCAAGGGAAATCTTGCTGTTGAGAATGGCGTCGGCCATCACGTTGCCGGTTTTCACCACCGGATCGATGGCAGTGAGGTTTTCGTCCAGCCGGTCCAGATAGGTCAGCAGCGCCTCCCGGTCGCCCTGCTGGGCCAGCGTGCGGAGGACCTGCAGGTGGTTGCGGTAGTCATGCCGCCACATCCGCATCTGGCGGTACATATTCTCCACTTCCCGGTAGTGGGTCTCCACCAGCTCCTGCTGGTAGACGGCGATATGCCGGTCGATCCGGCGGGAAAAGAATTTCATGCGTTACCCTCCCTGAATAATGGCCCGGTTCAGCGGCTCGTAGGCCCCCCGGGGCAGGGGAAGGACCGTGCCGTCCAGCAGTACCGCCTCGGTCTTCGTCACCCGGCGGATCTGCCGCAGGCTGACGATCAGCCCCCGGCCCGCCCGGAAAAATCCCGGCCCCAGCGCCGCCTCGAATTCGCTCAGGGGCCGCTTGACGGTGTAGTCCCGCCCGGCGTGGACGGTGACATAGTTCTGGCGCACGTCCAGATAGCGGATCTCGTACAGCGGCAGCCGCACCAGCTCCCCGGGCAGCTCCAGATTCAGATAGCGGGCATTGCGGCGGCATTTTTCCAGCGCCCGGTCCATGACGGAAAAGAATTTCTCCTGCCGGAGGGGCTTGACCAGATAGTGCAGCGCGTCCACGTCGTAGCCCTCGGCGATGTAGTCCGTATAGCCCGTGATGAACACGATCTGCACCGTCCGGTTCTCCTGCCGGACCCGGCGGGCCAGCGTGACCCCGTCCATGCCGCCCATTTCCACATCCAGCAGCAGAAAATCCACCGCCGGGTCCTCGGGCCGGTGAAACAGGTACTGCTCCGCCGACGGATAGACGGCGGCCTCCACCGTCTCCCCCCGGCTATGGGACCAGGCCTCCAGAAGCTGCCGCACCAGCGCCGCGTCCTTGGGATTATCGTCACAAATGACGGCTTTCCAGCCCATGATGATGCCCCCTTTCCCGTTTTTTTGTCATTATAGCACGGAAATTTCCCGTTGAAAAGGCCAAATTTCGGCATCCCGGCCCGTTGCAATCCGGCGGACGGTTTGTATAATAAGGTGTATTGCTTCAAGGGAGTCATTTTATGAAATCTGCAACGCAAAAACGGAGTCTGGGGCAGCTTTTCCGGGATTTAAGCCGCCCGGTGGACCTGACCCGCGGCACGCCGTGGAAGGTGATTCTCACCTACGCCGGGCCGATCATGCTGTCGTACCTGCTGCAGCAGGTGTATGTGCTCACCGACGCCATCATCTGCGGTCAGGTGCTGACGGCGGAGGAAGTGGCCGGCGTCAACGACACCTACCCGCTGACCTTCATCTTCTTACAGTTCGCCTTCGGCTGCACCGGCGGCTTCAGCGTCATCACCGCCAAATGCGTGGGCGCCCGGGACGAAACCGGCGTGCGCCGGTCCTTCGCCACCCAGATTTTGCTGTCGCTGGTCATTTCCGCCGTGCTGACGGTGCTGTCCGTGCTGGCGCTGCCGAAGCTGCTTGGCATCATCAACGTGACGCCGGACAACCCCACCGTGTACCACGCCGCCTATGACTACTGTCTGGTGATTTTCATCGGCATTCTCGCCCAGATGGGCTACAACTTCATCTGCGGCATCCTGCGGGCCTACGGCGACAGCGTGACGCCGCTGGTGTTCCTGATCCTCTCCACGGCGCTGAACATCGGGCTGGACCTGCTGTTCCTCACCGTGCTGCGCATGGGCCCCCGGGGCGCGGCAGAGGCCACAGTGCTGGCCCAGCTCATCAGCTTCCTTGGCTGCGGCGTTTACACCTTTCTCCGGTATCCGGACCTGCGGCCCCGGACGGAGGACTGGAAATGTACCTGGCGGGACGTCGCCGACCATCTGACTCAGGGGCTGCCCATGGGCGCCCAGCTGTCCATTCTGGCCATCGGCATCATCATTATGCAGGGGGCCGTGGTGAAATTCGACCTGACGGAAACCGGCAAAATGGTGGCACTGACCCCGGCCCAGAACGGCTTCGGCGCCGCCAGTAAGCTCATCGGCTTTCTGATGGTGTTCCTCAACGGCCTGGGCACCGCCATTCTCGGCTTCAACGCCCAGAATTTCGGCAAATGCGACTATGAACGGATCCGCAAGGGTACAAAGCAGTCGCTTTTCATCATGCTGCTGATTTCCGCCGCCACGCTGGCCGCGGCGCTGCTGCTGATGATCGGCGGCGCGTACCAGCACATTTTCATGAGCGCCGACAAGATCACGGAGGCCTCGCTGCGCTACGGCAACATCTATCTGCTGGTGGATGTGATTCTGTATCCCATTCTGGGGTATCTGATCGTCACCCGCAGCGCCAGCCAGGGCATCTGCAAGGTGCGCTATGTGCTGGAAGCGGGGATTGCGGAGCTGATCGGCCGGACGGTGATCTGTGCCTTCCTGCCGGTGCTGGTCAACGGCGGCCCCCTGTCCGCCGACGCTACCCTCTGGGCCTTTGCCGCGGTGGTGTTCGGCGACCCCGGCGCCTGGGCGCTGGCCAGCCTGGTGCTGACGGTGCCGACGGTGAAATATCTGTTCGGAATGAAATACGACCGATAAAACGCCGAGCGGCGGATGGAGAAACACCATCCGCCGCCTTTTTTGCAATTTCGGCGCTTACAGCAGCGCTTCCACGTCTTTGCCGCCGACCTCCCAGACCGGTTTTCCCTGCCGGACCGCGGCAATCAGCCCCGTACAGCCGCCGCCCACCACGACCAGATCAAAATGTCCGAAATTCTTGCAGTGCAGTTCCATCCCATGCACCTCCTGCCGCCGTGATACCGGCAGCGCGTGGCGTTGTCACGCTTTTTCAAAAAAATTTCCGTCCGGCTCTTGACAATCGCGGACGGGCGTGGTATAGTATGGGCGTAGATAAGAATAATTCTTATTTACATTTAGGAGGAGCACATGGAACGAACGACAAAGAATTTCCGGAAGCGGAATGCCATTCTTTCCTGCCTGCGCCAGACCACGGTTCACCCCTCTGCGGAATGGATTTACCATCAGCTCAAGCCGGATTACCCCGATCTCTCCCTTGGGACGGTGTATCGGAACCTGACCCTGTTCCGGGAGCAGGGACTGATTCTCAGTCTCGGGACGGTGGGCGGCGTGGAACGGTTTGACGGCAACACGGCCCCCCATGTCCACTTCATGTGCCGCCGGTGCGGTGCGGTGGTGGACCTGATGGACATCCGCATCCCAGCCGACCTGAATACCCAGGCGGCACAAGCCACCGGCGGCAGCGTGACGGCGTTCAGCCTGATGTTTGAGGGCGACTGCCAGGACTGCCTTGCCAAAGAAAAATCAGAAAACCAAGAAACTATTCAATAATATGGAGGAAATCATCATGAAAAAGTTTGTATGTCCTGTTTGCGGTTACGTTTACGAAGGCGAGTCCCTGCCCGAAGGCTTCAAGTGCCCCGTGTGCCATGTGGACGGCTCCAAGTTCAAGGTCATGGAGTCGGACAAGCTGGCGGCCGAGCATGAGCTGGGCATCTACGAGAAGACCGTGAAGAACAACCCCGACATCTCCGACGCCGACAAGGAATACCTGCTCGATCAGCTGAAGGCCAACTTCACCGGCGAGTGCAGCGAAGTGGGTATGTACCTGTGCATGGCCCGGATCGCCCATCGGGAGGGCTACCCCGAAATCGGCCTGTACTGGGAGAAGGCCGCCTACGAGGAAGCCGAGCACGCCGCCAAGTTCGCCGAGATTCTGGGCAGCACGCTGGAGCCCCACATGACCGCCTCCACCAAGGACAACCTGGCCTGGCGGGTGGACTGCGAGTTCGGCGCCACCCAGGGCAAGTTCGACCTGGCCGCCTGCGCCAAGAAGAACGGCCTGGACGCCATCCACGACACCGTGCATGAGATGGCCAAGGACGAGGCCCGTCACGGCCGCGCTCTGAAGGGCCTGCTGGAGCGGTACTTCAAGTAATTAGGAGGCTTCCTTATGAAATACGAGTGCCCCTGCGGCTATGTCTATGACCCCGCTTTGGGCGACCCTGAAAACGGCGTCGCTCCTGGCACGGCCTGGGAGGATGTTCCCGAAGATTGGGT
>CAJLCS010000110.1 GCA_905205195.1 uncultured Eubacteriales bacterium | reverse complement strand
CACCACACCGAGAAAACAGTAGACTTTGGCCAGCCATTGCCATTTTGGCCCCATACCCCGGGAAATCAGATACATGGGACCGCTGACAAATTCGCTGCCCTGACGGACCCGGTAGCGGACGGCCAGCGTAGCCTCCGCATATTTGGTGACCATGCCGACCAGCGCACAGCACCACATCCAGAAGACGGTACCGGGGCCGCCCAGCGCCATGGCACCGGCCACACCGGCCAGATTTCCGGTGCCGACGGTAGCGGCCAGCGCCGTACACAGAGCGCGGAACGGGGAAACTCCGCCGCTTTGACGTTTCCGGGGACGCAACTGGGCCGCAAAAAGGCGACAGGCCCGGGGAAACAGCCGGAACGGCGCGAAATCCGTCCGCACAGACAGAAAGATACCGACCCCAAGAATCAAAATCAGGGCCGGTATTCCCCAGATAACACGATTCAGAAATTCCAGCCAATCCGCCATGTTTTCCCCTCCATTATAGCACGAAATACCGGGATTGCAAGAGAGACTTCTGCCTTTCGGTCGAAACGGGCAAGGGAAAAGCAGCCCCGCATTACCGAAGCTGCTTTCGTACGTTTATTCCCATGTTCCCCACACGTCCGGGCAATACCCGCAGGTGGCCTGCTTTCCGTTGCGGACCACCGGGGTTTTCATCAGTTCCGGATGCTCGAAGAGTTTGTCTTCTTTAGCCCTGGGATCGTCCATGTACTTCATCAGCGTGACCTCCGGGGACTTGCTGTCCCAGTCAATGAGACGGTCAACGCCGCCGACGGCACGGAGTACACCGTCGAATTCCCGGCCGGACATTCCGTATTTCGTCAGGTCGATGGACTGAAACCGGATCCGGCGCTCCTTGAAGTAGCGCTCCGCCTTTTTTGTGTCGAAGCATTTGCTTTTTCCGAAAATCTGAATGTTCAATAGGTTACCTCCATGAGACACAGCCCCTGAGGCGGTGCCAGAAATCCGGCCTGCGCCCGTTTCCCGCCGAACAGCGCCGGGATGCTGTCCGGATTCCGCTGCCCGTCTCCCACTTCCAGCAGTGTTCCCACCAGAATCCGGACCATGTTGTAAAGAAATCCGTTTCCGGTGACGGTGATTTGCAGCTCCGGCCCCTTCCGCTCCAGCGTCAGGGCATCGATGCGCCGGACGGTGGACTTTTTCCCGGGCTTCTGGGAGCAGAACGCGGAGAAATCGTGTTCTCCGAGAAAGTAGGCTGCCGCCTGCTCCATGGCCGCCGTATCCAGTGCCTCCGGCCGGACGGCCACGAACCGTCGCTCAAAAACGCAGGGCAGGGTGCTGTTCCAGATGCGATAGCGGTAGGTTTTCTGCCGGGCATTAAGCCGGGCATGAAAGCGCTCCGGTGCCTCCACGCAGGAATAAACGCCGATATCCTCCGGCAAATACCGCCGCAGGCCGTCCAGCAGGGCACTGCGGTCCATGCCGCTGCGGCAGTGAAAGCTGACGATCTGGTGGGCGGCGTGGACACCGGCGTCGGTGCGCCCGCTGCCGGAAACCGAAACCGGTTCGTCCAGCAGTCGGGTCAGGACCGCCTCCAGCTTGCCCTGTATGGTATTTTCCGTGTCTGACAGCCGCTGAAAGCCCCGATACCGGGTGCCGTCATAGCACAGATCAAGCCGCAGATTCCGCATACTCCTTCAATTCCTCCCGGGCCTCCTGCTCGTTATCGGCGGAAAACAGGAAATTGCCCTTATGATCGTAGACCTGAACGTGGCCGTGAATGTTGCGGATGGAATACATAACCGTCACCTCTTGCTGTTTGTGACGGTATTGTATCACGGGTTCGGTCCAATAAAACGGATCGATACGGGGCAATTACGACTTTTTGGACCCAAGAATGGGCGCAAGCCAGTCGGTGATGTCCCGGTAGATGTCCTTCCGGTTGATTTCGTTCAGGATTTCGTGGCGGCACAGGGGATAAATCCGCACCCGGACGGACTGCATCCCCGCCCGGCGGAAGGCGTCGGCGGATTTCTGCACGCCTTTGCCGTAATGGCCCACCGGGTCATCCCCACCGGCGATAAAGAATACCGGCAGCGCTTTGTTCATGGCGGCCAGATGCTCCGGCTTTTGCAGGTAGGAAATGCCGGTCAGCATATCCCGCAGCAGCCCCGCGCTGGGGGTAAAGCCGCAGAGCGGATCCCGCAGATACGCATCCACCACGGCGTTGCTGCGGCACAGCCAGTCGGAACCGGTGCGGGGATGCTCCACCCGCTGATTGTAGGTGCCGAACACCAGACGCTCCAGCGCTTTGCTGGGATAGACCTCGCCCCGGCGGCGGCAGACCAGCCGACAGGCGGCCAGACCGACCCGGAGCAGCGGTTCCGGTTGCCAGCCGGTGCCGCAGATGATGGCGGCGGAAAGACCGGCGTCTGGATGCAGCTCCAGCAGCGTCCGCGCCAGAAACGATCCCATGGAATGACCCAGAAGCACATAGGGCAGCCCCGGATACTGGGCACGGGTCAGCTGCAGCAGCCGGTAGCTGTCGGCCACGGCCGCCATCCAGCCGCCGCTGAAGTACCCGGCCGTGCCGGATTTGGCGATGGACTTTCCATGGCCCATGTGATCCTCCGCCACCACCGCGAAGCCCTGGGCCGTCAGGTAGGAGGCAAATTCGTCGTAGCGGTCAATGTGCTCGGCAATGCCGTGGATGATCTGAAATACCGCCTTCGGCGCGCCCTCCGGCGTCCAGCGGCAGGCACGGATGGTTCCCGCGCCGCAGGATTCGTAGAAAAATTCCGTTTTCATAGACGTCCCTCCCAAAATCGGGGCTGTACCTGGTACCGCCGCCGACTTGCTGGGAATCTGCCGGGAAGAATTGACAGCGGCGGTAATTTATGCTACTATTTTAACACAGTTTACCCGGAATTCAAGAGTCCTTTGCCGGATTCCGATCCTGCGGAGCATTCTCCCTTTTATTTTATGAGAAAGAGGCCTGCTTATGAAGATTAAAATTACGGCGGACAGCACCTGCGACCTTTCGGAGGCGCTGGTCAAACAGTATGATATTCACGTCCTGCCCTTGATCGTTATGAAGGCCGATCAGCCCTATCTGGACGGCGTTACCGTCACCCCGGCGGATATTTTTGCCCATGTGGCCGCCGGCGGCAGCCTTTGCTCCACCGCCGCCGTCAGCGTGGGAGAGTACGAGGAGGTCTTTCGGAAGTATTCCGAAGGCTACGACGGCATCGTGCACATCAACATCGGCTCCGGCTTCTCCGCCTGCTATCAGAACGCCTGTATCGCGGCGGAGGAATTCCCCAAGGTGCGGGTGGTGGACTCCAAAAATCTGTCCACCGGTCAGGGCCTGGTGGTGCTGAAGGCCTGCGATCTGGCGGCCCAGGGCCTGTCTGCCGACGAAATCGCCGAACGGCTCAAGGAAGTGCGGGAGCGGGTGGAAGCCAGCTTCCTGCTGGACCGGCTGGACTATATGGTCAAGGGCGGCCGCTGCTCCTCCGCCACGGCGCTGGGGGCCAACCTGCTGAACCTGAAGCCCTGCATCGAGGTCCGGGATGGGAAAATGCTGGTTGTCAAAAAATACCGGGGCAAGTATGCCAAATGTCTGGAAACCTATGTCCGGGACCGGATTCAGGGCAGGGAAGACAGCCTGGAGCATGACTGGCTGTTTATCACCCATACGCCGGTGACGCAGGAATGCTATGACGCCGTCATGAAGGCGGTCCGGGACAACAACTATTTCGGAAACGTTTACGAGACCAACGCCGGATGCACCGTGTCCTGCCATTGCGGCCCGGGCACGCTGGGCGTCCTGTTTATTCGGAAATAAGAGGGAACCGCCGCCGGAGAAACACCGGCGGTTTCCCGTGTCTGGGGGAACAAGTATGGATTATCGGGCGCTGCTGGATCTGGCCACGGAGCTGGGATACCGTCTGGCCATTTACGGCGCGGAAACCTATCGAATTGAAGAAAGCATCAACCGGGTCCTGCAGGCCTACGGGGTGGAGTCCGAGGTGTTTGCCATTACCAACTGCCTGACGGTGAGCATTGAGCCGGAAAAGGGCGATCCGCTGACCCGGATGCGCCGGATCGGCTACCACGGCAACGATCTGGACTCGGTGGAGCGCTACAATGCCCTCAGCCGCCGCCTGTGCGCGGAGCATCCGGATCCGGCGGTTGGCGCGGTCTGGCTGCGGCAGACCGACGCCCAGCGGGTGCGTTATTCGCTGCCCATGTGCCTGCTGGGAAATTTTCTGGGGGCCTTCGGCTTTGCCCTGTTCTTCGGCGGCACGCCGGTGGACGGGCTGCTGGGCGGCTTCTGCGGCATTCTGGTGGGACTGATGAACGAGCTGACGGACCGGCTGAACATCAACTACTTTTTCCGGGTGATTCTGGCGGCCTTTACCATGGCGCTGCCTGCCTACCTGTTCCACACGTTGGGATGGGCCGACCATGTGGACGCGGTGATTATCGGCGCACTGATGATACTGGTGCCGGGGCTGCTGTTTATCAACGCCATGCGGGACGTGATTTTCGGCGATACCAATTCGGGCCTGAACCGGATGGTGCAGGTGGTGCTGATTGCCATCGCCATCGCGCTGGGAACGGCGTCGGCGTGGAAGGTTCTGTCCGTCTTTACGGCCATTCCGCCGATGGAGGCGGCGGCCCGGTACCCGCTGCTGCTGGAGTGCGGGGCCTGCATCATCGGCGCCATCGGCT
>CAJLCS010000109.1 GCA_905205195.1 uncultured Eubacteriales bacterium | reverse complement strand
TAATACCGATAATTGGCGTCGTTCAGAATCCGGGTCAGTTCTTCCATTCGCTCTTTTGCTTCCATGTCAGCCTCCGGTATGTAAATAGGTTTGGGGGACCTCCCCCACCAGCACGGTTTCCGCCGCCACCACCTGGGTCGTCACCGCAAACGCATCGGTCTGGCCCAGTACCAGCACCGTCACGTCCACCCGCACCTCCATCATCAGCTGCTGCAGCGTCTGATTGATGCCGGCTTCGGTGAACCGGCTTTCAAAGGAGGCGTCGGAATTGCGGATGGCGAGAATTTCCACGGGAATCACCGGCCCGTGACCGGCAAACAGCTCCGGCAGCACCAGACTGCCCAGCGGAATGCCCAGCCGTGCGCTGTCCGTTCCCAGAATGTGGGTGTTCACCTGGTCCAGCACCTGGGTTTTCAGGCGGTTGATCTCGCTCATATTGGTTTTCAGCGCCGTAATGCGGCCGCTGAGGTCTTTTTCAAAGTATACCAGCCGGTCAAAGGCAACGGTTCCGTTTTCCAGCTCCCGCGTCACGGCCTCGTTGATGATATCGGACGTGGTGTTGCGGACCTGCGTCCGTGCCAGCTCCAGAATCGGGTCCCGGAACCGGCTGCGAAACAGCAGAAACAGCAGCAGAAGCGCCGTCAGCACCAGCACCGCGCCGCGAAACAGTTTCCAACCCCATCGGCTCATGGCGCTCACCTCTCGGCAGTCTATGCGCCGCCGGGAGAAGTTAGGACAGCTTTTTCATATGGGCCGACGCGGTTTTGGCCATCAGCTTCTTGGTGCCGATCTGGTCAAAGGCGATTTCCAGCAGCGCGTCGCCGCCCATTTTCAGCACGGAAAGCACCATGCCCCGGCCGAAGGCGGTATGCTCCACCATATCGCCCTGGTTGAACTCCGGCAGTGCCGCAGACGGAGCCGCCGTAAACACCGACGCCTCGCTGCGCTTAATCCGCGCCCGGTTGGCCAGCTGATCGGCGCTGATTTTCTTGCCGTAGGCGCCGGTGCCATAGTGGCTCTCCGACGGCGCCGTCTCCGCCCGGGGATGGAAGCCGCCCTTTTTCACATAAGTATCCGCCGGAATCTCCTGCAGGAACCGGGACGGCAGCGAAGCGTTGGTCCGGCCGTAGATCATCCGCTGCCGGGCGTAGGAAATGGTCAGCGTCTGCTTGGCCCGGGTGATGGCCACATAGCAAAGCCGCCGCTCCTCCTCCATCTCCTCCGCGTCGCCGATGGCCCGCATTCCGGGGAACAGCCCGTCCTCGAAGCCCACCAGGAACACATGAGGGAATTCCAGTCCCTTGGCGGAATGGATGGTCATCATCACCACGGCGTCGTCGCTTTCGTTATACTGCTCGATGTCCGTATACAGGGCGATTTCTTCCAGAAAGCCCGCCAGCGTCGGGGCTTCCGTATTTTCCACATAAGAATAAATGCTGGATTTCAGTTCGCGGATATTCTCGAGCCGGGTTTTGTTTTCCTCGGTGGGCTTGGCCGTCAGCATATCCACATAGCCGCTTCGCACCATCAGTTCCTCATAGAAGTCCGGCAGGCTCATGCCGTCCTCCAGCAGTCCGGCCAGTCCCTCCATCATGGCGGAAAAGGCGTGGAGCTTGGAGGCGCTTTTTTCCAGCGGGCTGTAGGAATAGGGCTGGGACACTACATGGTACAGGCTGACCCCCTCGGACTGGGCCAGCCGCTCCGCCGTCTCGATAGACTTGGCGCCCAGGCCCCGTGGCGGATTGTTGATGATCCGCTTGAGCCGCAGATCATCGTTGCGGTTGTTGAGAATACTCAGATAGGACAGCATGTCCTTGATTTCGGCCCGCTCAAAGAAGCGGGTGCCGCCGATGACCCGGTAGGGAATGCCGTTGCGCTTCAGCGCAAATTCCATGGCGTTGGACTGGGCGTTGGTCCGGTACAAAATGGCGTAGTCACGGAAATTCTGCCCCTTGGAGTAGCGGAGAATCTGCCCGGCCACGAAATTGCCCTCTGCGCCCTCGTCCTGGGCCTCGTACACGGTAATCGGGTCGCCGGAGCCGTTGTCGGTCCACAGCTTCTTGCCCTTCCGGCCCAGATTGTGGGAAATCACCCCGTTGGCGGCGTTGAGAATAGACTGGGTGGACCGGTAATTCTGCTCCAGACGGATGGTCCTGGCCCCCCGGTACTGCTTTTCAAAGTCCAGAATGTTCTCAATGGTAGCACCCCGGAACCGGTAGATGCTCTGGTCATCGTCGCCCACCACGCAGATGTTCTCGTAGCCACCGGCCAGCAGGGACGTCAGCAGATATTGCAGGTGGTTGGTATCCTGATACTCGTCCACCATGAGATAGCGGAATTTGCGCTGGTAATAGGTCCGGATGTCCTCGTTCTGCTGCAGCAGTTCCACCGTCCGCAGAATGATATCGTCGAAGTCCAGGGCGTTATTCTCCTTCAGCCGGGACTGGTAGGTCCGGTAGGCCTTGGCAATGTGCAGCGCCCGTAGGTCGCCGGTCTTTTCGGCCCGTGCCAGCATTTTCTCCGGATCGGTCTGCTTGTCCTTCTCCTTGCTGATGGCGCCCAGCACATATTTGGCCGGGAAGGTCTTATCGTCCAGCCCCATGTCCCGGATGATTTCCTTCATCACCCGCTCGGAATCGGAGGTGTCGTAAATGGTAAAATTCCGGGTATAGCCCAGACGCTCAATGTCCCGCCGGAGGATCCGGCAGCAGGCGGAATGGAAGGTCATGGCCCACACGTCGCGGCCCTCCTCACCCAGCATGGCCGCCAGCCGGTCCTTCAGCTCCCCGGCGGCCTTGTTGGTGAAGGTAATGGCAATGATGCTCCAGGGCGCCGCCGGACGCAGGGCACACAGGCTGTCCGCCCGGTGCCGGTCAAAGTCGTCCGGCGTTTCCGGCATCGTCTCCAGGAAGCGGACGTCGTCCTCCGTGACGGTGTCCGGGATTTCCTCGCTTTCCGCAGCGCAGCCGTAGCGGATCAGATTGGCAATCCGGTGAATCAGCACCGTGGTTTTGCCGCTGCCGGCGCCTGCAAGAAGCAGCAGCGGTCCCTCGGTCGTGATCACGGCCTGCCGCTGCATTTCGTTGAGATTGCGGAACCGACCGAGAATATACTGCCGCCGGGCCGCAAGGAATTTTGTTTTCAGTTGTTCGTTCATGTTGCCACCATCTTTTATCTCTTGCTCAATGGCTCTATTTTACCGCATTTTCGGCAAAAGGTAAAGAGCAAAATCTGCAATCTACCCGTCCATCAGCGCCCGGAGATTGCCCAGAGCCTTCTTCTCAATCCGGGACACCTGCACCTGACTGACGCGGAGCACCGCCGAAACCCGCTGCTGGGTCAGGCCGTGGAAATACCGCAGCTGAATCACGGTTTTCTCCCGCTGGGGCAGCGCCTCGATGGCCTGCCGCAGCGACAGCCGCTCCAGCAGTGTCTCCTCCGACTCCGTGTCCGAGAGAATGTCCTCCAGCGAAAAGCCCTCCTCGCCGGTTTCCTTCTGGATGGACTGAATGCAGGCGGCGGCCGTTTCCGCCATGGCGATTTCTTCCGGCGACAGTCCCGTTTCCGCCGACAGCTCCGACACCGTCGGTTCCCGGCCCAGCGTCCCCGTCAGGCGGCTGCGGACGGCCCGGATGGCGGTGGCCTGCTCCTTCAGGCTGCGGGACACCTTCACCGCGCCGTCGTCCCGCAAAAACCGCCGGATCTCCCCGGCGATTTTAGGCACGGCATAGGTGGAAAACTGGGTGCCGAACTGAAGGTCAAAGCCCTCCACCGCCTTGAGAAAGCCAAGGCAGCCCAGCTGATACAGATCGTCCGCCTCGGCGCCCCGGCCGAAAAAGCGCCGGGCCACGGACCAGATCAGCCCCGTGTTTTCCTCCACCAGCCGCTCCCCCGCCTCCCGGTCTCCGGCCTGGCTGCGGGCAATCAGCTCCTCCGTCCGGCTCATTGGCGCCGCTGGATCTTCCGCCGCATATGTACGGTGGTTCCCTTGTCCGGCTGCGACGTAATCTCCAGGGAGGTCATGAAGCTCTCCATAATGGTAAAGCCCATGCCGCTGCGCTCGGCGCCGCCGGTGGTGTACATGGGCCGCCGGGCCTGCTCGATGTCCACAATCCCCACGCCCTTGTCCTTGATGACGATATCCAGCACGTTGTCCTTGAGAATCCGGCAGCGCAGGGTAATCAGTCCCAGCGCCTTGGGATAGGCGTGGACAATGCAGTTGGTCACCGCCTCGGAAACGGCGGTACGGATGTCGCCCAGCTCCTCCACCGTCGGGTCCATCTGGGCCGCAAAGCAGGCCACCGCCGAACGGGCAAAGGCCTCGTTGCAGGATTTGCTCGGGAATTCCAGAATCATATAGTTTTCGAATTTCATGAGACTGCCTCCTTGATTTCCACCAGTTTGTCGATACCGGACGCCCGGAACACCTTCATGGGCTGCTCCGCCAGTCCCGTCAGCACCAGCGTGCCCTCGATCTGTGTCATGCCCCGCAGTGCGTTGATCACCACCGCAATGGCCGACGAGTCCACAAAGGTTACCTCCCGGAAATCCAGCACACAGGTCCGGGGCATATAGGTTTCGATTTTGGCCGCGATGGCCTGAATATAGCTTTTGGCGCAGTGATGGTCAATTTCCCCGGTGAGGGCCACCGTCAGCTTGCCGTCCTGCAAAAAGCTGGTCAGTTTCATTGTTTCCGCCTCCTTATTGTTTCTGCCATTCAGTATAAAAAACGGGAAGAAAAGATGCAGTCGGAATTGGGCAGAACGCAAAAAGATACCGGGCAAATCCTGAGATTTGCCCGGTTCGGGAAATTGAGATATTACAGCTTTTCCAGCGCCTGCTTGCTCTGACGCAGCTGGGCAATCAGATCTCTTGCCTTGGCGGCTTTCTCCCGCTCGGCGGCCACCACCGCCTCCGGCGCCCGGGAGACGAACTTCTCGTTGCTGAGCTTGGCTTCCAGGCCGGTCAGATTCTTCTCCGCCTTTTCCAGCTCCTTGCCGATCCGCTCCAGCTCCTTCGCCACGTCCACCAGCTGGCCCATGGGGATATACAGCTTGGCGTCGGCGGTGGTGCAGCA
>CAJLCS010000108.1 GCA_905205195.1 uncultured Eubacteriales bacterium | reverse complement strand
TGGACGAGAAGACCTACACGGCCACGCCGGAGATGTACGGCTACGGCTTTGACATTGCCGCCGTCCAGAAGCAGCTGGATGCGGCCAAACCCGGCCAGACCGTGACGGTGACGCTGGATTATCTGGAGCCGAGGGTCACGGTGGAGAGCCTGACGAAGGACCTGTTCCGGGATCAGCTGGCTTCCTACGAGGCCTATCAGTACAGCAGCGACGACCGCAGCACCAATCTGCGGCTGGCCTGTGCCGCCATCAACGGCACAATTCTGAAGCCCGGCGACATCTTCTCCTTCAACGAGGTTGTCGGCGAGCGGACGGAGGCCAAGGGCTACCGGGGGGCCGGATCCTATGAAAACGGCCGGACGGTGACCACCATCGGCGGCGGTATCTGCCAGGTGTCCTCGTCGCTGTACTACTGCACCCTGATTGCGGATCTGGAAATTATCGAGCGGTCCTGCCACCAGTTCCCGTCGGACTATGTGCCGCTGGGCATGGACGCCACCGTCAGCTGGGGCAGCCTGGACTTCCAGTTCCGGAATAATACCGACCATCCCATCCGGATCGACGCGGTTGCCGACGGCGGCACCGTCAACGTGGCCCTCTATGGCACTGACGACAAGGACTACTATGTGGAAATGTCCTATGACGTGGTGAAGACCTACCAGCCCAGCACCGTCATCAAGGAGTATCCGGAGGACAACGAGGAAGGGTACCAGGACGGCGACGTGATCCAGAGCGCCTACACCGGCTACGATGTGGTGACCTATAAGCTCAAATATGACAAGAAAACCGACGAGCTGATTTCCACCACCAAGGAGTCCTTCTCGGACTACGACAAGCGGGACAAAATTGTGGTGAAGATCAAAAAGCCGGAGCCGGCCACCCAGCCCACCGATGCGGAAATTCCCGAGCAGCCCCTGCCGGAGCTTCCCGGCGGCGTGGGAGAAGGCTAAAAGTGAAAATGTGCCCTCCGCAGGAAAATCTGCGGAGGGCAGTCTTTATCATTGTGTGACGGTCAGGACGGTGCCGGCCGGGGCAGTGACCAGCGTACCGCCGGGGACGGCGCTTACTTCGCCGCCCTGAATTTGCAGGTCCCCTTCCAGCAGGACGCTGCCGCTGAAGCCCACGGTAATTTCCGCCTTTTCCAGCCTGCCGTCCTTCCAGGCGACGGTGGCGACAGCGCCGCCGGGGAGCCGGACGCCCCGCAGGCAGCCGCCGGGCAGCTCCGACGGCAGGGCGGGCAGCAGACGGATCCGCTTGCCGGTGACGCGGACCAGCATTTCCAGAATGCCGCAGATGCCGCCGAAGTTTCCGTCGATCTGGAAAATCTTCGGGGGATGCAGATCCAGCAGCGAATCCGAGGAAAATTCCCGGATCAGCTCCTTCACCTGATTCATGGCGTCCTCACCCCGGCTGAACCGGGCGTCCAGAATGGCGCACCAGGACCGGCTCCAGCCGGTGTAGCCGCCGCCGTGGGCCATCCGGTAGTCGTAGCTCTTCCGGGCGGCGGCGAACAGCTCCGGCGTGTCGGTTTCGTTGATCAGCCCGGCAGGGTAGACACCGTACAGGTGGGACAGATGCCGGTGGCCCGGCTCCACTTCCGTGTGCTCCTTGTCCCATTCCAGCAGGCGGCCGTCGCTGCCGATTTGCAGCGGCTGGAGCCGGTCCAGAATGGAGGTCCAGCGCGCCGCCTTGTCCGCATCGCAGCCCAGATGGTTGGCGGCGGCGATGGCGTTCTGCATGACCTCCCGGATCAGCGTCAGATCCATGGCGGAGGAAATGCAGATGGAAACGGGGTATTCCACGCCCTGATAGGTCATGGCGTCGGTGAACCGGTTCTCCGGGGACTGGCTGGGGGCAACCTGTAACGTGCCCTTGCCGTCTTCCACCAGATAGTCTTCAAAGAAGGCGCAGACCTCCCGCAGGAAGGGGTAGGCCTCCTCCTTGAGGTAGGCTTCGTCGCCGGTGTACTCGTAGTGGCGGTAGAAATGCTCCGCCAGCCAGGGCGCACCGCCTACCCAGATGCCCCATCCACCGGCGCCGAAGGTGCTGCGCGCCCACAGATCGTCGGAGTAGGGCATGACCACACCCCGGCAGCCGTAGAGCCGTTTCGCGGTCAGCCGGGCGCTGGGCACCATGCGCTCCACATAGCGCATCAGGGCCATATGGGCGTCGCCCATGCCAATCTGCTCGGCGGGCCAGTAGTTCATCTGGGTGTTGATGTCGTCGTGATAGTCGCAGTTCCAGGGCGGGTTCGGGAGATCGTTCCATTTGCCCTGAAGATGGAGCGGCATGGCGGCGCAGACGGAACCTGCATACATCAGATACCGTCCGAAGTCGAAATACTGCTTCAGCAGCGTCAGATCCGTTCCGCCCTCCCGGTAGACGGCAATCCGCCGGTCGGTGGGCAGATCGGCGCCGTCCTCGTGGTCCAGTGTCAGCTCCAGACGGTTCATGACCTCCTGATACCGGGCGATGTGGGGGGCAATCCAGCCTTCAAAGCTGCCATCCACCGCGATGGCCCGCTCGGTCAGCCGCTGGGCGATGTCCTCCAGCTCGTCCAGACCGACTTCGATGTCCACCGTCAGCAGGGCTTCCTGTTCCACCGTCAGGTGCTGGCCGTCAAAGCCGCCGTCGGTCTGCACGGTGACCCGGGTTTCAAAGTTGACGCCGCCGGTGTAGGTGCCGATGGCCCGCAGCCCCTTGCCGCTGTGGAGCGGCTCCACCTCCAGATCCGGGTCCGGCCGGAATTCCAGATCCACACGGGCGGACAGGGCACCGCGAATCCGAATGTAAAGCCGGTCATGGACCGAGTCGGCCACATAATCGTAGGTCACGCCGTCGTAGGAAACACCGGCAGTGGCGGTTTCCAGATCCAACCAGCGGCGGTAGCCCCGGTTCTCGATGATATCCGGGACGATGACCAGCTCACCGGCGGGCTTGTAATCGTCGATTTTGTTGGTGTCCACGGCGCCGTGACCGCCGCCGTAGCGGGCGGCGCACAGGGCGGTTGCTTTGGCATAGTCGCCGGAAAACAGCGCCTGGCGGATCTCGGCCAGAGATTCCGGCGTTTCCGGTTCGCACTCCCGCAGCCGGTATTTTCCGCTGTAGAGCAGCTCATGGTTCAGGCCCAGCCGCTCGCCGCTGCCGTTGCCGAACACGGTACCGGCCAGACGGCCGGTGCCGATCAGCAGGCCGTGCTTCCATTCCTGCGCCGGGGATTCATACCACAATTTCTCCATAAATGGGATGCACCTCCACATTCCTTTTGCGAGTTGTGCCGGGATTCTATCATACAATTGCCGATTTGTCAAGACGGCGGATTGACTTTCCCCCGGGGCCATGGTATAGTAAACGCGGATCTTGCGTAGAAACCGAAGGGAGACTACCGATGAAAATTCTGTTTGAAGGCGATTCCATTACCGACGCCGGCCGCATCCGGGACAACCATGACACCCGCCGCTACGGTCAGGGCTACTGCCTGCTGGCGGCGGCGGAGCTGGAGGCCGAAGCGCCGGGGAAGTACGACATTCAGAACCAGGCCATCGACGGCAGCCGGGTGGTGGATGTGTATGCCCGGATCAAGTCGGCGGACTGGACGCTGAAGCCCGACGTGTACAGCCTGCTTATCGGCGTCAACGACGTGTGGCACCGGGTGTGGAACAACGACGTGGAAGCGCCCCGCTTTGAGCGGGTGTACCGGATGCTCATCGAGGACACCCGGGCGGCGCTGCCCGGCGTGAAGATGATGCTGCTGGAGCCGTTTACCCTGAAGGGCAGCGCCAATGAGGCGTACTGGGACTGGTTCCGTCCGGAAGTGGAAAAGCGGGCGGAAATTGTGGCCCGGCTGGCGAAGGAGTACGGCGTGAGTTTCGTGCCGCTCCAGAAGCTGCTGGACGATGCCTGCCGGCGCGGTCCCGCCGACAACTGGCTCTATGACGGCGTGCACCCCACCCCTGCCGGGTACCGGCTCATTGCCGATGCCTGGATGAAGGTATTCCGGAAGGAAATCGACATCTGACGGCAAAAACGCAAAAAACGCAGACCGAATGCTTGTTCGGCCTGCGTTTTTTGATGCAGATTACACGTTGAACAGGAAGTTGACGATATCGCCATCCTTCATGACGTACTCTTTTCCTTCGCTGCGGACCAGACCCTTCGCCTTGGCGGCGGCCATGGTGCCGCAGGCCTTCATGTCCTCAAAGGCGATGACCTCGGCACGGATAAAGCCGCGCTCGAAATCCGTGTGGATTTTACCGGCGGCCTGAGGCGCCTTGGTTCCCTTTTTGATGGTCCAGGCCCGGCACTCGTCGCTGCCGGCGGTGAGGAAGGAAATCAGCCCCAGAAGGCTGTAGCTGCTGCGAATGAGCTTGTCCAGACCGGATTCCTTGACACCCAGCTCCTCCATGAACATGGCCTTTTCGTCGGGATCGTCCAGTTCGGCGATGTCGGCCTCCAACTTGGCGCAGATGGGAATGACCTGGCTGCCCTCGCCGTCCGCCAGATTCTTCACGGCCTGATAATACCCGTTCTTTTCCGGCTCGTTCACCTGATCCTCGGACATATTGGCCACATAAATGGTCTTTTTCAGCGTCAGCAGGTCGGAGGTGGCGATCAGCGCCGCGTCGTCCTCACTGCATTCAAAGGTCCGGGCCAGCTTGCCCTGATTCAGGTGGTCCAGCAGATGGGAAAACAGCTCCGCCTCGTGGAGAAACTTCTTGTCGCCGCCCTTGGCCGCCTTCTGGCACTTGTCGATGCGACGCTCCACCATTTCGATGTCGGCCATGACCAGCTCCAGATTGATGATGTCGATATCCCGCAGCGGATCGGTGCTGCCCTCCACATGGGTGACGTTGGAATCGTCAAAGCAGCGCACCACATGGACGATGGCGTCGGTGGTGCGGATGTTGGACAGGAACTTGTTGCCCAGACCCTCGCCCTTGGAGGCACCCTTCACCAGACCGGCGATGTCCACAAATTCGATGACCGCCGGGGTGGTCTTCTTGGGCTTGTGCAGGTCGGACAGCCACTGCAGCCGCTCGTCCGGCACGGACACTACGCCCACATTGGGGTCGATGGTGCAGAAGGCGTAGTTATCCGCCGGCACGCC
The DNA here is from genome assembly GCA_905205195.1 of uncultured Eubacteriales bacterium. GTDB lineage: Bacteria > Bacillota > Clostridia > Oscillospirales > Oscillospiraceae > Faecousia. Next base: position 112 of record CAJLCS010000108.1, on the reverse strand, counting down.
GGCGTTGGTAATGGCGTTAAACAGAGTGGACTTTCCCACGTTGGGGAGTCCCACGATTCCTAATTTCATTTGTACTCATTCTCCTTCGATTTTCCTTGATTTTCAAGGGGTT
>CAJLCS010000107.1 GCA_905205195.1 uncultured Eubacteriales bacterium | reverse complement strand
GGGCCAATCCCTTTGTGGGACTGTCGGAATACTATAAAAACGGCACCATCAAGGCTTACCTGCCGGACAGGGTCAGCGTAACGCCTGCCAGCCGCCCCGGCGACACCCGGGTGGAGTGCGGGAATGAGGTCGGTTTTTATTTCGGTGATGAAAATAACAGCGCGAATCCCCGGCGTTTCCTTTGGGGCTTCCGCAACCTGACAAAGCTGACGCAGCCCATCCCCACCAACCCGGACAAGGTGAATATCTCCATCAGTGCCAAGCGGCTGGCCGTTTTCTCCAGCGGCAGCGGCGTGACGGTGGAACACGTGGCCGACGACGCGGCGCTTTCGGCGCTGAAAAAGCGGTACGGAGAGCCCGTCGCCCTCATCAACGGCGATTATGAGAGCAAAAACGGAGAAGACTTCACCTTTACCGGCGGGGCGGCGCTGCTGTCCCCCTCCGTCACGGCAACGTGGGATAAGACGAAGGGAAGTCTTGTCATTAAAAAGGACGGAACCGTGGAGCAAAGCGGCGTGAGCTTGAGCGCGCCGACCTTCAAATTCTACCAGCCCAAAGGCAGTGGTAAGGATCTGAAGATCGAGCTTACAAGGGACGGCTTTACATTTGGTATTGACCCCGGTAACAACGATGCCATCGTCTACGTGGACATCCCCTACGCCACGGTGACGCTGGAAAAGGCCACCGCCGACGTGGCGGGAAACCTTGTGTTCAGCGGCGAGATCGGCTTTCAGACCATCTTCGAGGGCGCGGAATTTACGATGAAAAAGCTGGGCTACGGCTTGAAGGGAAATGAATTCAAGGTCAACGGCGTCCACGCCACGGGCAGCTTTACCACCGCGAAGATGATGGCGCTGGAGCTTGCCGATGTCAAGGGCGAGGTCAACACCTTCAAGGATGATGAGCTCTACGCCTTTGAACTGGAGCTGAACGTCTTTGACCTCTTTGAGACCAAGGCGGAGCTGGAGCTGACGCGCAGCAAAAAGGACGGCAGCCTGCTGCCTAACACGCTGTATTTCTATGTCAAGGCAAGCCCCGGCATCCCCCTTATTCCGCCCATTCCCGTTGGTCAGCTCAACGGCGGCGGCGCGGGCTTCATGGATCTGGCAAAAACGGTGAACGGCGATTACCGCGGCATTCCGCCCATCAAGCTGCGCGGCACGCTGACGGGCACCTATCTCCACCTCATCGAGGGTACGGGGGACGTGGTGATCGGCCCGAGTGAGATCTCCCTCACGGCGACGGATGTCGGTATCGTCGGCGCGGGCGAGAGCGCGCAGATCATTAAGAGCTTTGGCTACGCCCTCAAGCTCAACGGGCAGAAGCGGACTTATAACGGCACGGACTACGAGGGCGTCTATCTCGTCGGCTCGGAGGCGCTTGAGCTCAATCTGCCGAGTACAGAGCTTGATGTGATCGTTCTGGACTCCTCCATCGAGCTGGGGGCCTTCGGCGGCGTGAATAAGAACAAGGACAAATTGTATCTCGGCATCGGCGCCAACGGCAAGGTGCAGGGCATCTTGCAGATCCCCAGTAATTTCTTTATCCCCTGCCTCCGAGGGGTAAAGCTGTCGCAAACGGATATTCAGCTGATCATCGGCGGACAGACGGAATTTCCGATCAGCAACGTCAGCGTCAGCGAGGGCATGAAGCAGGCGTTCAATAACACCAATGTCTACCTCGGCGCGATGGCACAGTCGACGAACTGGCTCTATGATGTGCGCGCGTGGGTCATTCTTCCGAATATCATCAAAACCAACTTCGAAAATGGTAAGGGATGGGGTCTTGAGGGCAAGCTGATCAAAAAGCTGCCCGAGTGGAAATGGGAGGACCACGGCGTGACGCCCGTCGTGCAGGCGGTGTCGCTTGAGGACGGTGAGGAGGCTCTGGTGCTGACGGCTCTGGAGCCCGTTGTGCTCACGAACGGCAGCAGTGAAAACTCTACGACAATTGAGGTAACCGCCAATGGGGAGGAAACGCCGTATATCCTGCTGGCGTTTGGCGAGAGCGTGAGCGAGGAGGATATCAAGGACAAACTGTCTGTTAAGAGACAAGGTGAGAATGACTCCATCAAGATCAACTGGGTGAAAAAGGAAGGCGCGGAAGGCGTGAGCGAAGAGGAGATCGGCACGATCGATCCCAACGCGGAGATCAACGCGGGCACCGACCTTATCGAGCATGCTGACGGAAACAAATACCGCGTAGCACTCCTGCGGCTGAAGAATGGCGGGACTTATGAGGTCAACACAGGTTCCCTTACGCTTGTAACGGACAAATCTAAGGGAGTTGCCGTTACACCGTTTGAAAAGCTGTTTCTGGAGTTGGATTCGAATTCGAATAAGGTGTCCGGCCTGGTCGAATACGCCGAAATGGACACAGAGTATACCCTGCGCACCTATCTTGCCGAGGAAAAGGGCGGCGCGGACTACTTGATCGACGAGCAAATTGTGACGGATATCCAAGCCCAAGCCATTTCCGTCACTGTTCCCCCCAGCGGTACGCACGCGCCCACGGGCGAATACTATGTGACCTCTTTCTTAATGACGAAAAAGAGCGTTGAGGTCACCGATGAGAACGGAAAGATCGAAACTGTGAACGCCCTTGCCGCCATTGACAGCTGGCAGTCTGACACCACGGTGTCCTATACAAACGACAATCAGCCTGCTGCTCCGGCAAGCGTTACGCTGACCTTTGTCGGCAACGAGGTGATGCGCGCTTCGTGGGATGCCGTGACTGGCGCCGACGGCTACCGCGTGACGGTCTATCAGCGGGATTCAAAAGGCGAGTGGAAGGACACCGGCTTCGGCTATGACCTTAAAAAACCCGACGAAAATGGACAGCCAGCCACCTCCATCGACATGGCGCTGACCGTGGGCGGGGGTGCCGTTAAGGTCAGCGAAGAGAACCCTGCTGAGTTTACTAACGCCAATAATCTCAAGGAGAACGAGCATTACAGAATCGGCGTGAGCGCCTACAAGCTCGTTTCCACGGGGCTTGAGGAATCGAAGAGCACAAGTGCCGCGGGCGAAACTACGGTGAATCCGAATAGTGCATTTAAGGGCAGCAAGTATTACAGCGAGGAAACGCAGTCTGCCGACGATGGAGTGTTTCTGCCGAAGTACCAGGAATTGACTATGACGCTCAACGTGAACGGCACCATCGTCAGCGCGGACGAGAACGGCGTGTACCATGCCTATGTGGGCGGCAAGGACAATGATGTGCTGGCGGTAAGCTGCTCGACGGAGAATGTCACCTATAAGGTCACACGGATGGACACCACTGATGAAATCACGCAGGAGACTAATGGTACCTATAAAATTCCCACTTTTGAAGGCAGTCTGATGCTCAAGATCGACGGCATGGTTGAAAACAGCTCTGCTAAGGACGTGACCAACGTATTCCTGCTGGTGAGTCGCGACGTGACGCCTCCCGTGCTGACCCTCTCCGACCCGGTGTTCTTCGCCAATCGGGACACCGGCGAGTACACCATTACCGGCACGGCGGACGCTGGCAGCGAGATCCTTTACGGCGGAACGGAAACGATCTATGCCGACAGCAAGGGCCGCTTTGCCGTCCCCGGTACGCTGAATACAAACTCCGGCATTCTCTCCCTCAGCGCGAAGGACAGCGCGGGCAACGAATCCGCGCAGCAGCTGGCGCTGATCACCCGGCAGACCCAGTATGCCGTCACTGTGAACGGCAGCTATGCGCAGAGCTCCGGCGCGGGGAATTACGCGGCGGGCAGAGTTGTCACCGTCCGCGCGGGCAGCCGCGACGGCTACACCTTCAACGGCTGGACGTCCGGCAGCAATGTTGCCTTTGATGATCCCAACGCCGCCGAAACCACCTTCACCATGCCGGACGGCAGCGTGACCGTCACGGCGAACTGGTCGAGGGACGGCGGATCGTCCTCGTCCGACCGGGATGACTCCGATCCCAGCTATGCCGTCGGAATTCCGGACAAGACGGAAAACGGTAGCGTGAGCGTCAGCCCGAAGAACGCCAGCCAAGGCGACCGTGTGACCGTCACGGTGAAGCCGGACGCGGGCTACGAGCTGGACAGCCTCAAGGTGCTTGACAAAGACGGCAAGGAGCTTGAACTGACCGACAAGGGCGACGGCAAATTCACCTTCATCATGCCCGCCGGGAAGGTGGAGGTCAAAGCCGTTTTCGTAGAGGAAGTGAAGGTCAGTCCCCTCCAGGACGTTCCCATCGACGCTTATTACTACGAAGCCGTGAAGTGGGCGCAGAAGAAGGGCATCACCGGCGGCATCGGCAATGACCTTTTTGGCCCCAACCAGCCCTGCACCCGGGCCCAGATCGTCACCTTCCTGTGGCGGGCCGCCGGTTCTCCGGTGGTGAATTACGCGATGGATCTGGCGGACGTTTCCGGTGACGCTTACTATGCGGAGGCCGTCCGTTGGGCGCTGAGCCAGGGCATCACCACCGGCACGGCTGACGGCCGGTTCACCCCCGATGCGACCTGCACCCGAGCTCAGGGCATGACCTTCCTGTTCCGGGCATCCAAGGCATCCGCCGACGGCGCGCCTGCCTTCAGCGATGTGGCCGCCGATGCCTACTACGCCGAAGCGGTGAAGTGGGCCACGGACAACGGCATCACCAACGGCACAACGAGCTCCACCTTCAGCCCCGGCAGCGGCTGCACGAGAGCACAGATCGTGACCTTCCTGTGGCGGCTGTACGCGGAGAAGTAATCGCAATATATGTAAAGTGGACTCCCTTGACTGCAAAGACGGTCAAGGGAGTCCCTTTCAACCTATTGCCTAATACACGATCCGAAAGTAATCCAAATATGCTTTACTGGAGTGCTTTGCGCGTCAGTCATCCAACTCCGACTCATGCTTGAGGATCGCGCCGGTGGCGGCGTTGATCTCGTAGTCATATTCCATATTGCCGGATTTGAACTCGACCTCGTAGACGAGTATTCCATCCTCATCGTCCAGTTCGATATCCATGTCATACGCTTCGTTTTCGCTCACACCTGCGTGATTCAGGGCAATAGATTTTGCCTTGGCGTGACCGATGTCCGCGCTGCCGGACGGCTGGGCGGGATGGGAGGACTGGGCAGGCGGGCTGACGGGCTGGGAGGGCTTTTTTACCGTGTCATTCCGAGCGGAAACGGTGGACGGCAGGTCCTTTTGCCCGCTGATCACCTTTCCCGTGTAAGCGTCCACCAGATACTCGAACTCGCCCCACGCCGTGTGCAGCTCCACCTCGTAGTGGGCGGGAAATTCGTCCAGTTCGGAATCGACCTCCGCTGTGACGGAGTCCAGCGCCGTTGTTCCGGC
>CAJLCS010000106.1 GCA_905205195.1 uncultured Eubacteriales bacterium | reverse complement strand
CATTTCGTACACGTCCACCTTCGCGGGCACGCCGGAGGGATCCAGCGCCACATGGTCCGGACGGACGCCCAGGGTGATGTCCTGCTCGGCCACATTGTTGGCCTGCAGGCGCTTCTGCTTCTCGTCGGACAGGGTTACGACATAACCAGCCAGATCCACGGCGTACTTGCCGTCCTTCTTCACCAGCTTGGCGTCGAAGAAGTTCATCTGGGGCGTGCCGATGAAGCCGGCGACGAACAGGTTGTAGGGATGATCGAACACATCCTGAGGCGTGCCGATCTGCTGGATGAAGCCGTCCTTCATGATGACGATCCGGTCGCCCAGGGTCATAGCCTCGGTCTGGTCGTGGGTAACGTAGATGAAGGTGGTGTTGATGCGCTCGCGGAGCTTGATGATCTCGGCACGCATCTGGTTACGCAGCTTGGCGTCCAGGTTGGACAGGGGCTCGTCCATCAGCATGACCTGCGGGTCACGGACGATAGCACGTCCGATGGCAACACGCTGACGCTGGCCGCCGGACAGAGCCTTGGGCTTCCGGCCCAGATACTGGGTGATGTCCAGAATCTCGGCGGCTTCCTTGACGCGGCGCTCGATTTCCGCCTTGGGCTCGTGACGCAGCTTCAGAGCGAAAGCCATATTATCATACACAGTCATATGGGGATACAGGGCATAGCTCTGGAAAACCATGGCGATGTCCCGGTCCTTGGGGGCCACATCGTTGACCAGGCGGTCGCCGATGTACAGCTCGCCTTCGGAGATTTCCTCCAGGCCGGCGATCATACGCAGGGTGGTGGATTTACCGCAGCCGGAGGGGCCGACCAGAACGACGAATTCCTTGTCGTGGATCTCCAGGTTGAATTCCTGAACCGCCACAACGCCCTTGTCGGTGACCTGCAGGTTGACTTTCTTCTCTTCCTGCTCCTCACCCTTCTTTTTCTTTTTCTTCTTGGCGTCGTCGCCGCTCAGGGGGTAAATCTTCTTGATGTTCTTCAGGGTTAAGCTTGCCATACGATTACGACTCTAAATACAAGGCCTCCGCGCTTGTATTCTCGCAGTCATCCAGAAAATGATGACACTGCATTACGACAGGTCTCCACACTGCCGCACCGTGAGTCCAACGGTTGTGTGTTTCCTCCTTTTTGGGTAAACGGCGGTTATTTTTGTGGAGTAACCGCAATCTACCTGGATAGCAATATGATACCATAAACTGCGTCCCGGCGCAATTATGGGATCTTACATTTTTTTGCCTCGTTTTTTGGTGATTCTGACGATTTTTTCGTCAGGCCAGCTCGTAGAGGCCGTTCTGCTCCGTCAGCGCCGTGCCGTAGTAGGCGGTCATGGCCGTTTGCAGGTGCCGGGCGTCCGCCGTACCGGCGGTTTCAAAGCTGGAGTGCATGGCAAGCTGGGCCATGCCGATATCCGCCGTGGGCACCGAGACGTGCATGATGGAAATATGGCCCAGGGTGGAGCCGCCGGGCATATCCGCCCGGTTATAATAGGTCTGCACCGGCACCTGGGCCCCCGCGCAGATTTTGCGGAACACCGCCGCCGACAGGGCGTCGGTGGCATAGCGCTGGGCCGCGTTGAATTTCAGCACCACACCGCCGTTGACCACCGGGGCGTTGGTCGGATCGGCGAACTCCGGATGGTTGGGGTGAACGGCGTGGGCATTGTCGGCGGACACCATGAAGGACTGGGCCAGCATCCGGCTCAGCTCCAGATTCCGGGCCTTGCAGATCCGTTCCAGCGTGGTTTCCAGCAACATGGACGCCGCGCCCTGGACGGAATTGGAGCCGACCTCCTCGCTGTCGAAGACGCACAGCACCGGGATGGCCCGGCTGGGCTTTGCGTGCAGGAAGCCCTGGGTGCAGCCCCAGGCGCACTGCAGATCATCCAGCGCGGCGGAGGACAGAAACTCCTCCTGCACACCCCAGACCACGGCCTTCTGCCGGATATAAAGATAGAGGTCCTTGCCCAGAATCTTCCCGCCGGCCGCTTCCTCCAGCAGGCGGTCCATGGCTCCCGCCGCGTCCTTGCCGCCGGCCAGCGGCAGCAGGTCCACCGCCGGGTTCCAGCTGTAGCCGTCGTTGGCCTTCCGGTTCATGTGGATGGCCACATTGGGGATCAGCAGCAGGTCCCGGTCCAGATTCAGCAGCCGGGCCTCCACGCCGTGTTCCGTCTCCACCAGTACCCGGCCCGCCACGGAAAGGGGCCGGTCCAGCCAGGTGGCGGCCAGCATTCCGCCGTAAGGCTCCACCGTCAGCCGGGTATAGGTGCCGGACAGCTCGCCGTGCTCCTTGAGCTTGTAGGTCGGCCGGTCGGCATGGCTGGCGCTCATCATAAAGCCGGTGGGCGCCCCCTCCGGAATCCGGAAGGCCAGCACCGCCGTGCCGCCCCGGGTCAGATAGTAGGCGCCGCCGGGGACAAGGTTCCATTCGTCCTGCTCCCGGAGCTTTTCATAGCCCGCGGCAATCAGCTCCCGCTCCAGCGCCGCCGCCGCATGGTAAACGCTGACGGACGTATCCAGAAAATCCTTCAGCCGCATCAGTTCCTGATCCATATCGGTTTCCTCCCTCAATTCCGGTTTAGCAGTTCGCAGAACTGGTCGATTTCGTCGGCGATGGTCTGCAGTGCGCTGCGCCAGAAGGCCTTGTCGGTCAGGTCAATGCCTGCCACCCTGGCGGTATCCTCCGCCGAGGAGACGGTGGTGGCGTAGAGCAGCTTCTTGTACTTGGGCACGAAGGCCGGGCCTTCCTGCTCGTACCGGGCATACAGGCCCCGGGCGAACAGGCCGCCGAAGGCGTAGGGGAAGTTATAGAAGGTGGGGCCGTAGTAGTGGCTCTTGCACACCCACATATAAGGATGGAGGCAATCCGGGTCCAGCCCGTCGCCGTAGGACTGCTTCTGGGCCGTCAGCATCAGCTGGCACAGCTTGTCCGCCGGCATGAATTCCTGCTCCCGGTTGGCAAACACCGACGCTTCAAAGCGGTAGCGGGAGTAAATATCGCAGATGATCTGGGTGGCGTCCTGCAGCTGGGACTCGATCAGCGCCAGCTTCTCCTGGGGATCCGACGCATCCCGGATGGCCGCCGCCATGACCACACACTCGTTGAAGGTGGAAGCGGTTTCCGCCACCGGCATGGAGTAATCGTGGTTCAGGGGCCGGTGGGTGCGGATGCAGCGGTTGTGGAAGGCATGGCCCAGCTCATGAGCCAGCGTCACCACGTCCGTGAACATTCCGTCGAAGTTCGTCAGGATCCGGCTTTCCTGCAGGCATTCCACACCGGCGCAGAATGCGCCGCCGGCCTTGCCGTCCCGGGGATAGAAATCGATCCAGGCGTTGTCGAAGGCCTCGGCCACCATGTCGGCCAGCTCCCCGTCAAAGCCCCGGAACAGATTCACCAGATACGTCCGGGCGTCCTCGGCGGTGAACTTGGCCGCCGCGTGGCCCATGGGCGCAAAGAGATCGTACCACGGCAGGCCGTTTTCGTGGCCCAGCGCCTTGCCCTTGGCCTTCAGATACTGCCAGAATTTCGGCAGGTACTCGTCCATGGCCCCCAGCATGACCTCCAGCGTGGCCCGCTCCATCCTGGACTGCTCCAGTGTCCGGTCCAGCGGCGAGGCGTAACCCCGGAGCTGACAATCCGTGATGGTTTCCAGCTTGATGGAGTTGAGGGCGTAGGCCACGGCATCCTCGATCCGGTCGTAGCAGGCCAGCTCCGCCTCATAGGCGTCCTTCCGGACCTGAGGATCGGGATCGTAGGCCAGATTCCGGACGGCAGACAGGTTGGTGGTCTGCCCCCGGTAGGTCACCGGCACGGTGCTGGTCAGATACTGCTGCAAATCGCTCCACGCGCTGCTGCCGGACAGGGACATCTTCGCCATGACGGATTCGCCCAGGCCGGGCAGCAGGTACCGGCTGTCCTTCTGGATGTTGGAAAACAGGTACCGGTAGTCCTTCAGCGTCTCGTCGCCCTCCACCAGCGCCATCAGATCCGGCAGCTTGGCGGCCCAGGCCTTGAAGGCCGCCTCCGGCGCGGCAGAGCCGCTGACGATGCTCATAATCCGGCCCATCTGAGAACCGGCGTCGGCATCCCGGGTGTTGGCCGCCTGACGCAGCGAGGCGTACTCCGCCAGCTTGTTGACCAGCAGCTGGATGGTCTCCCCCAGCGCGATGCCCCGGCGCAGGCCGTCAATCGGCGCGGTCCGGTTCAGCCCGGCGGCAAACTGCTCCAGCTCCGCCACGGCGGCGGTCAGCGCCTCCAGATCGGAACGATAAGCAGGATCGTCAAAGCCCGTATAAATCGGGTCCAGATTCCATTGTGCGTTCATAAAATACCTCCCGTTTTTTTGTTCATTGTACTGCATTTTCTCCGCCGCGTCAACTGCGGCCCGGCCGTTCGACAATCCGGCGTCGAATTGTCGAATTTTTCTCAAAAAGTTTTGAATATCATCAGTATTCGACGAATCATCGAATTTTGTCGATCAATTGTTTTCGTTTTTCCTTGCAAAAACCGATTCATTATGCTAAATTATATTTGTCGCAGCGAGACGCCCAGCCGCCTCGCGCCGGGGAGAAATTTTCGTAATGTCAGGAGAGGAAATTATGGATCAATTCACTACCGTTTTCATTGCGGACAGCGCCGAGGAATTCTGCGGCAGCTTATCCGCCGCACTGCTTCGGGCAGACGGATTTCAGGTCATCGGAACGGCCGGCGACGGGGAGCAGGCCATCCGGATGATTCAGGAGCGGAAGCCGGACATTCTGGTGCTGGATCTGCTACTGGCCAAGCAGGACGGCATCAGCGTCCTGAAGGCCATCGCGTCCATGGACAAAAAGCCCGTCACCCTGGCCACCTCGGCCTTCGTGACGCCTTACGTTTCGGCCACCGCCGCCAATCTGGGCGTTCGCTACCTCATGCTCAAGCCCTGCGACATGACGGCGCTGGTGGAGCGGCTGGAGGAAATCCGGGGTGGGGAGAGCCTCCGGTTTCCGGCCCAGAACCGCGGCCAGCAGCCGAACATCGAAACCATGGTCACCAACATCATTCACGAAATCGGCGTGCCCGCCCACATCAAGGGCTACCAGTATCTGCGGGAGGCCATTATCATCGCCGTAGGCGACATGGACGTCATCAATGCCATCACCAAGGTCCTCTATCCCCAGGTCGCCAAGACCTTCCAGACAACGCCCAGCCGGGTAGAGCGGGCCATCCGCCACGCCATTGAGGTAGCCTGGGACCGGGGCGATCTGGATACCCTCCAGCGGTTCTTCGGCTACACCGTCAGCAACACCAAGGGCAAGCCCACCAACAGCGAGTTCATCGCCCTGATTGCCGACAAGCTCCAGCTGCAGCTCAAGGGCGCCGACG
>CAJLCS010000105.1 GCA_905205195.1 uncultured Eubacteriales bacterium | reverse complement strand
CCGACGTGCAGAAGGTGAATTGCCCCGCAGGGGCAAGAGAAGCCGCCCTGGGGCGCGCCGCCGGATAAAATGATCTTGATCGCTTCGTCGCCTGCGGGCGACGAACTCTGCGAGGCTTTTTTGACACGCTGAAGCGCCGCTCCTGATCGGAGCGGCGCTCAGTATGGTAAAACTTAAAAACGGTAGCCCGCTTCCAGCAGGCGGTTCAGGGCGCAGTCCGCTTCCTCGTCGGAAAACAGGGCGGTGAACCGGCGGTCCACGGCCAGCGCCTCCAGACTCAGGTCCAGACGGCCCAGGCGCATCAGCGCGGCGAAGCCGTCACTGTCCCGGTTGCCGGATAAGGCCCGATGGGCGGCGGCCATGGCCTCCGCTTCGCCCAGCGGGCGGAGCCGGACCCCGATGGCGGCGGCGTCCCGGCGGGCGGCCAGCCACGCAGCGAGAAACTGCTTCTCCATCAGTCCCGGTTCTCCAGAATGACGGCGCCCTGATTCCGCCGGGCCAGCTCCTCTTTGATGAGGGCGGCGGCTTCCTCCGGCGTCAGCGTTTCCTGCTTGCCGGTGGCCATATCCTTCACGGAGCATTTGCCCTGGGCCAGCTCGTCCTCGCCCAGCAGAACGGCGAAGGGAACGCCCAGCTTGTCGCAATAGCTCATTTTCTGCTTGAATCTCTTGGCTTCACTGTAAAGCTGCACCCGGATGCCTTCCGCCCGGAGCCGCTCCGCCAGCGCGATGGCGGGGGCGGGGGAGTCGGTCATGGGCAGCACCAGCGCGTCGGCCGGGGCGCAGGGCAGCGCCGGATTCAGCAGGTTCTGCTCATCCAGCACATAGAACAGCCGGGTCAGGCCGATGGAAATACCCACGCCGGGCAGGGGCTTGTCGATGTAGTACCCGGCCAGATTGTCGTAGCGGCCGCCGGAGCAGACGGAGCCGATCTCCGGATGATCCAGCAGGGCGGTTTCGTAGACGGTGCCGGTATAGTAGTCCAGCCCCCGGGCGATGGTCAGGTCCACGGCGAAGTTCTCCTCCGGCACGCCGAAGGCGGACAGGTTCTCCGTCACGGCCTTCAGCTCGGCAAGGCCCAGATCGAAGGTGGCGTCCTTGCCCTGATAGCCCTCCAGCGCCTGAAGCACCCGGGCGTTGGTGCCGGAGATGGAAATGAAGGCCAGAATTTCGTCGGCCTGATCGTCGGACAGGCCGCAGTCCTCGGTGAGCAGCACCTTGACCTTGTCCGGGCCGATTTTGTCCAGCTTGTCCACGGTCCGCATGATGTCGCCGCTCTTTTCGGTCAGGCCCAGCATGGCGTAGAAGCCGTTGAGGATTTTCCGGTTGTTCACCCGGATCTGGAACCGGGTCAGGCCGAACCGGCGGAAGATCCGGTAGATGATGGCGGGGATTTCCGCCTCATTGAGGATATCCAGCTTGCCGTCGCCGATGATGTCGATGTCGGCCTGATAGAACTCCCGGAACCGACCCCGCTGGGCGCGCTCACCCCGGTAAACCTTGCTGATCTGATAGCGGCGGAAGGGGAAGGCCAGATCATTATAGTGCAGCGCCACATATTTGGCCAGCGGCACCGTCAGATCGAACCGGAGAGCCAGATCGCTGTCGCCCTTCTGAAAACGGTAAATCTGCTTTTCGGTTTCGCCGCCGCCCTTGGCCAACAGAATCTGGGCATCCTCGATGGCGGGGGTGTCCAGCGGCGTAAAGCCGTAGAGGGAATAGGTGTCGCGGAGAATTTCGGTCATCCGCTCGAACTGCATCTGCTTGGCAGGCAGCAACTCCATGAAGCCGGACAGGGTCCGGGGCTTGATTCGTTCCATTTGCGTAAAATCCTTTCGTAACTGGGAATACTCCAAAGAATGCCGCCCACCACGGTGGGCGGCGAAGATTCAGAATCGATTCCGGGAATGGAGGGTGTCCCGCCAGTCCAGATCGCCCCGCTGCAGACCCATGATGAACAGCTCGGCACTGGCCAGATTGGTGGCGATGGGCACGTTGTGCTTGTCGCAGTAGTGTATGGTTTCGATCATCTGGTTGTCGTCCCACACGTCGGTGTTGTTGGGATCGGTGAACAGCAGCACCAGATCAATCTCATTATAGGCAATGCGGGCGTTGATCTGCTGATGGCCGCCCTGCTTATGAGACAGGAGAAGGGTGATCGGCAGACCGGTATTGTCGGCAATCAGCCGCCCGGTGGTTGCCGTGGCGAACAGATTGTGCTTGGCCAGCACGCTCTTGTAAGCGGTACAGAACTGAACCATCAATTCTTTTTTCTTGTCGTGGGCCAGAAATGCGATATTCACGGCGGTCACTCCTTACAATAAAATTACCGGATTTGAATCGGCTCCGGCAAGCCCTGCAAGCGGGCGGCGATGCGTCGGCAGGCGGCTGCGGCGGCGCCCCGGCGGCTGTAGCGCAGCAGCGGGGTTTCGGCGGCGGCAGCCAGCGGGACTTTGGGATCTTCCGGGATGATGCCCATCAGCGGAAGCCCGGCCTGGTCCATGATGTCGTCCACGGTCAGGTGCAGGCGGGAGACCATGCGGGGTCGGACCCGGTTGACGATGAGACGGATGCCGGTTTTGTGCATCAGCTCCAGCACGTCGGCGGTGCGGGCGGCATCCCGGATGGCGGCCGGGTCCGGGCCGGTGACCAGCAGGATCCGGTCGGCGGCATCGGCGGCCAGACGGAAGCCGGCGTCGATCCCGGCAGGGGCGTCCAGCAGGACCTGATCAAATTCCGCCCCGGCCCGGCGCAGCAGCGCGGCGAAGGCATCGGCGGGAATCTGCTCCGGCCGACAGTTCACCGGCGCGGTGAGGAAAAACAGCGACGGGTAATCGGGGTGGGGCGCCAACGCGGAGAAATCCCCGTCCCCCCGGCACAGGTCGAGGAAGGACGGGCCGCCCCGGTCCGCCAGACCCAGCGCAATATCCAGATTCCGCAGACCCACGTCACAGTCCACGCACAGGACCTTCCGCCCGGCGGCAGCCAGTGCGGCGGCAAGCCCGGCGCAGACGGTGGTTTTCCCGGTGCCGCCTTTTCCGGACAGAACGGCGATGATCTCCCCCACGCGCAAGGCCCCCTTCCCTGTGTTTAGCCCCATTATAATGGAATATCGTACAAAAAGCAAGAGGAAACCAACGGCTTTTGAAAGATTTTTCGTCAGAATCACCAGAAGACGGCAACCCATTGGCGGACAGACGCGCACGGGAAAAGATTCACAATTTTTTCATGAAAAAATGCGTTTGCCCCCTTGCTTTTTTCTGCGGTTTGGGGTATGATGTATTAGCACTCAGAAAGATTGAGTGCTAAACCCATAGGTTTTATGCCCGCCGGTTTTCCGGCAGACAGTCAAAATACTTCAATGATGGAGGAATTGTTATGAAACTGAAACCCATGGCAGACAACATTCTGCTCAAGCAGCATGAAGCCAAGGAAGAGACGATTTCCGGCATTATCCTGGCCACGGCCAACAAGGAAAAGCCCGCCATTTACGAGGTTGTTTCCGCAGGCCCCGGCACGAAGGACGTGGAAGTCACCGTCAAGCCCGGCGACAAGGTGGTCGTCAGCAAGTTCTCCGGCAACGAAATCAAGCTGGACGGCGTGGATTACAAATTTGTCAAGCAGGATGACATCCTGGCTGTTGTCACCGACTGAGCGTCGGATATCGTAAGGAGGTAACACATCATGTCTAAAATGATCGTATACGGTGAGGAAGCCCGTAAAAAGCTCCAGTCCGGTATTGACCAGCTGGCCGATACCGTCAAGGTCACCCTGGGACCCAAGGGCCGCAACGTGGTTCTGGGCAAGAAGTACGGCGCGCCCCTGATTACCAACGACGGCGTGACCATCGCCAAGGAAGTGGAGCTGGAGGACCCCTTTGAGAACATGGGCGCCCAGCTGATCCGTGAAGTCGCCACCAAGACCAACGACGTGGCCGGCGACGGCACCACCACCGCCACCCTGCTGGCCCAGGCCATCACCCGGGAGGGCCTGAAGAACCTGTCCGCCGGTGCCAACCCCATGGTCATGCGGAAGGGCATCGAGAAGGCCGTGAAGGCCGCCGTGGATGCCATCAAGGAGCACTCCGTGCCCGTCAACGGCTCCGACGATATCGCCAGAGTCGGCACCGTGTCCTCCGGCGACGAGGCCGTGGGCAAGCTGATTGCCGAGGCCATGGAGAAAGTGGGCACCGAGGGCGTCATCACCATCGAGGAGTCCAAGACCGCCGAAACCGGTCTGGAAGTGGTGGAAGGCATGCAGTTCGACCGGGGCTACATCTCCCCCTATATGGTCACCGACACCGACAAGATGGAGGCCGTTCTGGACGACGCCTACATCCTGATTACCGATAAGAAGATCTCCTCCATTCAGGAGATTCTGCCCATCCTGGAGCCTGTCGTCAAGACCGGCAAGAAGATGATGATCATCGCCGAGGATGTGGAAGGCGACGCGCTGGCCACCCTGCTGGTGAACCGTCTGCGCGGCAACTTCAACTGCGTCTGCGTTAAGGCCCCCGGCTTCGGCGACCGCCGCAAGGAAATGCTGCAGGATATCGCCGTCCTGACCGGCGGCACCGTGATCTCCAGCCAGCTGAACATGGAGCTGACCGACGCCCAGCTGACCGATCTTGGCCGCTGCCGTCAGATCGTGGTCACCAAGGACACCACCACCATCGTGGACGGCGCCGGTGACGCCGAGGCCATCAAGGCCCGTGCCCATGAGATCCGCGCGTCCATCGCCACCACCACCTCCGACTATGACCGGGAGAAGCTGCAGGAGCGGCTGGCCAAGCTGTCCGGCGGCGTGGCCGTCATCAAGGTCGGTGCCCAGACCGAGGTTGCCATGAAGGAGCAGAAGCTCCGCGTGGAGGATGCCCTGAACGCTACCCGTGCCGCTGTGGAAGAGGGCATCGTGGCCGGCGGCGGTACCGCCCAGGTCAATGCCATCGAAGCGGTGGAGAAGCTGATTTCCGAGCTGCACGGCGACGAGAAGACCGGCGCCCGGATCATTGCCTCCGCGCTGCAGGCCCCGATCCGTCAGATCGCCGAGAACGCCGGTGTGGACGGCTCCGTGGTTTACGAGAAGATCCGCACCTCCGGCAAGATCGGCTACGGCTACAACGCCTACAGCGAGGAGTATGTGGACATGATCCCCGCCGGTATCGTGGATCCCACCAAGGTGACCCGTTCTTCTCTGGAGAACGCGGCATCCATCGCCTCCTGTGTGCTGACCACCGAGTCTCTGGTCGTCGACAAGCCCGATCCCGCTGCGGATGCGGCGGCCCAGGCGGCTGCGGCCCAGGGCGGCGGAATGTACTAAGCTCCGACACAACTGATTTTGGGTGCTTCCCTTCGGGGAAGCACCTTTTACACTGTCGGAAAATCCTTTTCGGGCTTTTCCGACAAAAGGGTTGCAGTCTGCTGCGCGCACTCATCGTCCGCCGTTGGCGGACGATTCGCACACTTGCAGTCTGATAGGTATGTTCTCCGACGTACACGCCGCCGGAGAACATGATTTTGATCGGTTCGTCGCCTGCGGGCG
>CAJLCS010000104.1 GCA_905205195.1 uncultured Eubacteriales bacterium | reverse complement strand
ATGGGTGGTATTCTCGGTGTTGCGGGTTCCTCCACCGCGAGCGGCAGCGAGACCTACACGCTGATCGAGAACTGCGTCAACAACGGCGCGCTCTCCGCCGGTACGGAGGCGGGCGGCATCGTGTGCCGTACCTTCAAGGGCACCGTAATCCGCAATTGCCTGAACACCGGCAGCATCACCGCAGTCGGCATCACCAGCGGCAACGCGGGCGGCATTGCCGGCCAGATTGCCGGCTCTACCATCGAGGGCTGCGCGAACTACGGCGCGATCACCGGCACCTCTGACGTCGGCGGCATCGCGGGCTTTATGGAAGGCGCCCGCAGCAACTCCGTGAACTGGGCGAGCACCGTACAGAATTGCTACAACACCGGTGCCTGCTACAGCACGGCTCTCGGCAAGTCCGGCAACGGTGTCGGCGGCGTCATCGGCTCTGCAAATGGCTATACCTCCCAGAAGCTCTACAGCGAACTGAAAAACTGCTATTCCACGGGCGCGGTCGGCTTTGATGCAAGCAGCGCATATGCCTCGAAGTCCTACGCGGGCGGCGTGACCGGCGATGCGTTCTATGTGAACGGCAGCAATGTGTATTATCTGGACACCGTTGCTGCGAAGGCGAACGGCGAAAACAGCACGCTCCGCGTGAATTTTACGGATGTTACCGCCAAGACGGCAGACGAGCTGAAGTCCGACGAGGTTCTGGCCCTCCTGGGCGACGCCTTCAAGAAGGACGCCGGCAAGATCAACGGCGGCTATCCCGTCCTGACCTGGCAGACCTCCGAAGGCCCCGATGTGCCGGATGTGCCCGAAACGGAAGGCTACACCGTTTCCGTGGGCGAGGGCAGCAGCATCGCCATGGGCGAGACGGCCAACGTCACCCTGACGGTGGGCAATGACAAGGAAACCACCTACAACGCGTACCACTTTGAAGTGACCTACGATGCGGAGAAGCTGACCTACACCGGCATCAACACCGACGCTGCGGTGAAGGACGAAAACGGCAAGCTCACCGTCAACGGCTACGGCGCCGACAAGACCTGCGGCACCGACAACATCGTGCTCTCCTTCACCGGCAAGGCCATGGGCGAGGCAACCGTGACCGTCACGGCGGCCAACATCGACAAGGCCGCCAATGCTGCGGCGCAGGATGCCCCTGCCGCCACGATCGGCACCGCCGCTGCCGTCATTACCGTCGGCGGCTACACCGTTGACCTGAGCGATGACTTCACCGGCGAGAGCACCGTGGCCCCCGGCGCGGATTACACCTTCACCGCCAAGGATCCCCACTATGACTATGTGTTTACCGGCTCCTCCATGGGCGGCGGCAATGTGGAAGTCATCGACAACGGCGACGGCACATTCACTGTGAAGAACGTGTCCGGCAACCTGATTATCCGGGATACCAAGACACCGAAGAAGTATCCGGTCACCTGGACCGGCAGCGCCAAGAGTCATATTTTCGTTTCCGACTATGCGACCTACGGAAAAGATTTCGACATCCAGTTCAACAATCTGAATACGAGCGAGTATGACTACACCCTGACGGTCACCGTGAACGGTATGGCATATACGCCGGAGTTGACGCTTGACTCTGACGATGCTCGTATCTACACCGTCAAGGGCGCGGATGTCGTCGGTTCCATCGTGATTACGGCTGAGCAGACCAGGAAGGCTCCCACTACCACCACCATCACCTTCACCGGCTCCGGCTCCGGCGATGTGGTCGGCGGCACGAGCCAGACCGCCACGAACGGCGTTGACTTCTCCTTCACCCTGAATGCCGATGCGGGCTTTGACTATACCGTGAAGCTGGGCGACGAGGAACTGACCGCCGATGCGGAAGGCAAGTACACCATCCCGGCGGCCAAGCTCACCGGTGAGGCTCTGACCGTCACCGTGGAGAAGACCGCCAAGCAGATCCTCACCGTGGAGGTCGCCGAGTACCTCAAGCTCAACGGCAGGACCATGTGGCTGGTCACGGCGGCGGGTACCGTCTCCGAGGGAAAGATCCTGTCTTATGACGGCACGCCCATGATGTGGTCCGACAAGTACGAGGCCTACAGCTATCTGGTGATTTCCGATAAGACCCTTGAGGAAGTCAAGACCGAAGCGACCGGCAAGATTGCCGAAGCGACGGCTGAGAAGGTCCGTGTTTCCTACGACTGCGATGTCAACAAGACAGGCTCCGTGGACATCAACGACGTGCAGCTGGTCTACAATATGTATAATGCGAAGTACGACAGCTTCGACCGGGTTCCCGTGCTGAAATTCCTGGAGGCTGACGTGAACGGCGATAAGACCGTCTCCACGCTGGACGCTACCGCGATCATCAACCGGATCCTCGGCTGAGTAACCGAATTATCACCTGGCCGCCCCTCGTTTCGGATGGGGCGGCCATCCATCGGAGGAAAGCAAATGATCAAGAAACGATTCTGCGCTGCCATGATGCTGTGCCTGCTGCTGATGCTGTGCAGCGTGCAGGTTTTTGCAGCGGATTCTTCCCGGCAGTTCCTGTTTGAGCTGTCCGCAGACGGAAAAACGGAGAAGCAGGTAAGTACCGGGGATACCGTGACGGTCTCCTTTTCGCTCAAGCGCACAGATTCTGCCGAGGACTACACCATGTATGCCATGCAGGATGAAATCCTGTACGACGGCAGCTTCTTCGAGCTGGACGAAAGCAGCATTATGACAGCACAGGGCCTGACGGCTACGGATCTGGTGCTGCGGGACGGCAGCCATGCACTGTACATCAATTTCGTGTCCATGACCGGCGGTGACACCTGGAAGGCGGACACCATGGCCGGTACTTTCCGGCTGAAGGTCATCGGCACCTCCGGTTCCTCCGCCGTCCGCAGCAGCAATCATCTGGTTTCCACGAAGGACGGCCAGGATAGCTACGAGGCGACGGCACAAGACGTGACATTTGTGATTTCCTCGGACTGCACGGTTCATTTTGAAACCAACGGCGGCAGCGAAGTGCCGGATCAGACGGTTTCCTACGGCAAGAACGTCAAACGTCCCACGGATCCCGTCCGAGAGGGGTATCATCTGGAAGGCTGGTACCGCGACCTTGACCGGCAAACGCCTTGGGACTTTTCCCACGACACAGTGACGGGCAATATGACCCTCTACGCCGGCTGGGCGGAAGGGGCCGCAGCGCCTGCCGGCAGCGGACCGGTCACCTGGATCGTCCTTGCCGCCGTGTTGGTACTGGCGCTTCTGCCGGTACTGCTGACGACCCGGCAGAAAACGGTCCGCTTTGAGACGAACGGTGGCAGTGCCGTTCCCAGTCGCAGGGTCCGGAAGGGCGGCAAGCTTTCCGGCATGGCAGTCCCGCATAAGGATGGCAGCGTTTTTGACGGCTGGTACCGGGATCAGGCCTGCACCCGGCGCTGGAACGCCGAAACGGATACCGTGAACCGCAATATGACCCTTTACGCCCGGTGGCAATAAGGCTTTTCCGCCCGCCGCGCCCGGCTCTGCCTAGAGCCGGGCGCTTGCTTGTTTTCGGGATTGCTTTTTCCGCCGCTTTCTGCTATGATAGTGCAAAATCGGTTAAAAAAGGATGCAGGATCATGAAACCCTTTGTCAAAGACGGCAGATTTTACAAGGTCTTTTTCTCCATGACGGCTGTGATCGCCTTGCAGAATCTCATCAGCTTTTCGGTGAATCTGGCCGACAACATTATGATCGGCGGCTACAGTCAGGTGGCCCTCAACGGCGTCTCCATGGTCAACCAGATTCAGTTCTTGCTGCAAATGGTGGTTTCCGGCGTGGGCAACGGCATCGTGGTGCTGGGCGCCCAGTACTGGGGAAAACGGCAGACAGAGCCGATCCGGCGGGTAACCTCCATCGGTATGGTGCTGGCCATTGCCGTCAGTCTGCTGATGACCGCCGTGGTGTATTTCTTCCCCCATCAGACGCTGTCGCTGCTGACCAACGAGCAGCCGGTCATTGCGGAGGGCGCCCGGTATCTGAAAATCGTCTGCTTCTCCTATGTGCTCTTCGCCGTTACCAATGTACTGCTCAGTTCCCTGCGCTCCGTGGAAACCGTGAAAATCGGCTTTGTGGTGACGCTGGCGGCGCTGGTGGTCAACATCTGCCTGAACTACTGCCTGATCTACGGCCGTTTCGGTTTCCCGGAGCTGGGGGCCGTCGGTGCGGCCATCGCTACGCTGACCTCCCGGGTGGTGGAGTTGCTGATTGTGGTGATTTATACGCTGGCCATGGACCGGAAGGTTCGTTGGCGTTTTTCCATGCTGTTTTCCTTTGACGCGGGGCTGTTTCGGGACTATCTCCACGTTGGCCTGCCGCTGATTCTTTCCAGCACCGTCTGGGGCCTGGCCACCAGCGCCCAGACCGCCATTCTGGGCCGGTTGGGGCAGGATACCATTGCCGCCAACTCCATCGTCACGACCATCTTCCAGGTGGTTACCGTGCTTGCCTACGGCGCGGCCAGCGCGTCCAGCGTGATTATCGGCAAAA
Organism: uncultured Eubacteriales bacterium; assembly: GCA_905205195.1. Lineage (GTDB taxonomy): Bacteria > Bacillota > Clostridia > Oscillospirales > Oscillospiraceae > Faecousia. Next base: position 1,064 of record CAJLCS010000104.1, on the reverse strand, counting down.
CGGTAGGGGAGAACGACATTCCGCGCGTCAAGGCCTATACCGTCACGCTCCAGCTGATGTATCTGATCATCGGCCTGCTGACCAGCGGGATTCTGTGGCTGTGCAAGGATTTTATTCTCGGATTTTACTCCATTACGCCGGAAACCCATGACCTGGCCATTCAGTTTATTGCGGTTTTGTCCGTGACCGTCATCGGCACCACCTATGAATGCGCCTGCCTGACGGGCATTGTGACCGGCGGCGGCGATACCCGCTTTGTGCTGATTAACGACCTGATTCACCAGTGGCTGATCGTGATTCCGTCGGCCTATTTGTCGGCCTTCGTCTTTCATGCACCGCTGTGGGTGACTTTTGCCTGCCTGAAAAGCGATCAGATTCTCAAGTGCTTTGTTGCCGTTGTGAAGGTAAACCGGTATCGCTGGATCCGGGTTTTGACCCGCCCCGACGCGCCCCAGGAGAAAACGTCGGCTTCGTAACGAAAAACGGCGCCGGGGGCGGTAAGCAGGTTCTTACGCCCCGGCGCCTGCGGCAAGGCCGGATTATCGGCTGCTTGGTCCGCCGCTCTCCCGGCCGAAAATCAGGTCATCCAGATCTCCGCTGGTGCTGTCCGGTTCCCACATTTTTGACGTCCTCCTTGCAATGGCACTACCGGACATTCTATGCCGCAGGCGGCCCTTTGATGCGCGGCATTTTGGCATTGACAGATGGCCCGCGATCCGCTAAAATAAGTCATGGAAAAGATGCGCCAGTAGCTCAGTCGGATAGAGCGTCCGCCTCCTAAGAATATGTTACAACAACCGCCTTTTAAGCAAAAGTGATTGACAACGAGTTAATTCAAGCCTAAAATTGAATAGATTTTAAAGATGTTTCCGTAGCTCAGCTGGATAGAGCGACCGCCTCCTAAGCGGTAGGTCGGGTGTTCGAATCACCTCGGGAACGCCAAAAACTCCGCCGGAAAACCCAGTAAAATCAAGGGTTTCCGGCGTTTTCATTTTTACGAAGAAACAGTAAAAACGAAAAAATCACAAATTTTCATTAGCAAATTCTCCGTCTGCTAATGGAAT
>CAJLCS010000103.1 GCA_905205195.1 uncultured Eubacteriales bacterium | reverse complement strand
CCTGGGCCGCGCCGCCGTTGAGGGTATCGTTGTTGGCGGCCAGCTGGGAAAGGCCGTCGGCCAGCGCCGCCGCGCCTTCATTCAGCGCCGCCGCACCGCTGCTCAGATCCTCGGTGCCGCTTTTCAGCTGGGCAGCGCCGTCGGCCAGCCGGTTGATCCCGGCCACCAGCTCGTCGGACTTCTCCAGCAGGGTATTCAGCCCGTCATAAAGCTGGGAGGAACCGTCCAGCAGCTGAGTCATGGCGTCGGTGAGCTTGGAAAGGGCATCCTTCAGGTCGTCGGCGGAATTCAGGCTGTCGGTGTTGAATTCGTTGAACAGGGCGTTGGTGGCCAGCGTCACCGAGTTGGTCATGGTGAAGTTCTTCACGTCGGCGGTGATTTCCACATGGTCGGGAATTTCAAAGTCGGCGGCGTCAATGTTCAGGCTGGACTGCATTCCCGGGAAGGCCAGACCGATGACGGCGGTGTGATTGCCGTCGTTGAGCAGCTTGCCGTTGGAAACCTCCACGTTGCAGAACACGTCGGTATCCAGCAGCAGACCGGTGAGCATGGCAAAAGGAACATAGATTTTTTCCTGCTTGCCGTTGACGGAAACCATCTCGTACTGCTCGTTGGTATAGTCGAAGCGGATGGTGACCTTGCCGCTCTTGCCGGCCAGCTCCTCGGCGGAGATGGCCTTGCCGTCCAGCCGGTAGGAGACCTGAAGCGTGACGGGAACCTCCTGTTCCACGGTGCCCTGGCAGTAGATATCATTGCCCTGGGCGTCCCAGACCCGCAGGTTGTCACCGTTCATGGTGTAGGTTTCGTCGCCCTTGACGTTTTCCACATCGGACAGGTTCGATTTGTCGGTGACGGTGGCGGCACCGGCCCGGTTTTTGATCCAGTCGCTGACCAGAATTTTCCGGACGGTTCCGTCGGCGCCGGTGAGGACGTAAACCGTTTCGTCCTTCACAAGCTCCGCGTTGTCTTCCTTCAGCAGGTTGACCTTTTCGGTTTGCTTGGTTCCGGCGGCGGAGCCGGATTTGCTGCCGCCCACGGCCAGCACCGTGGCAGCCACGCCGCCGACCGTCAGGGTGACACAGAGAAGCACGGCAAGAAGCCGGGTCATTTTTCCTTTCATGATTGCGAAACCTCCTGTTTTTTCGTACGAATGTGTTTCATGCCGGCGGTGGTGGCACAGATGAGCCGGTCGCAGAGCATCAGCAGCGCGGGGAGAATCAGAATGACGCACAGCATACTGACCACGGCGCCCCGGGCCATCAGCATACACATGGAGCTGATGATGTCGATATCGGAATACACGGCCACGCCGAAGGTGGCGGCGAACAGGCCCATGCCGGAAACGATGATGGAGGGGATGGAGGTGGACAGAGCCGTGGTGATGGCGTCCCGCTTCCCGGCGCCCCGGAGCCGTTCGGCTTTATACCGGGTTGTCATCAGGATGGCGTAGTCCACTGTGGCGCCCAGCTGAATGGTGCTGATGCAGATGGGGGCGATGAAGGGCAGGGATTGGCCCAGGTAATGGGGCAGGCCCAGATTGATGAAGATGGCCAGCTCAATGACGGCAATCAGAATAAAGGGCAGCGAGAAGCTCTTTTCCACCAGCGCGATGATGATGAAAATCGCCACAATGGAGACGGCGTTGACCACCTGGAAGTCGTGATTGGTGGTTTCGATCATATCCTTCATGCAGGGCGCTTCGCCGATGAGCATTCCGGTGGGATCGTACTTTTTCAGGATGGCGTTCAGGCTGTCGATCTGGGCGTTGACGTCGTCGCTGGCAACCTTATATTCGGAGTTGATCAGCAGCAGCTCCCAGCGGTCGCTTTTCAGGATTTCCCGGATGCTGTCCGGCAGGATTTCCTCCGGCACCCGGGAACCGACCACGGATTCCAGCCCCAGCACATACTTGACGCCGTCCACCTGCTCCATTTCGTCGATCATGGACCGGACGGTTTTGGAGGGCAGGGAAGCGTCGGCCAGCACCATGTGGGTGGAGGCAATATCAAATTCCTCGGACAGCTTGGAGTTGGCGATGACATACTCCATGTCCTCTGGCAGGCACTGGCCCATGTCGTAGTACACTTCGTCATTGGTCTTGTTGTAGCCGTAGAGGGCAGGGGGGATCAGCAGGGCGAAAATCACCAGAAAGACCGGGAACACCTTGGTGACCCACTTGGAGAACTTCCCCATGTTGGGAATCAGAGATTTGTGCTTCGTCTTTTGCAGAGGCTTGTCGAACACCAGAATCAGAGCGGGCAACACGGTGACGCAGCCCAGCACGCCGAAGATGACGCCCTTGGCCATCACAAGGCCCAGATCCCGGCCCAGCGTGAAGGTCATGAAGCACAGCGCCGCAAATCCGGCCACCGTGGTAATGGAGCTGCCGACCACGGAGGTCAGCGTTTCGTGAATGGCCACGGCCATGGCCTGCCGGTGGTCGTCATACCGGGTCAGCTGTTCGTTGTAGCTGTGCCACAGGAAGATGGAGTAGTCCATGGTCACGGCCAGCTGCAGCACGGCGGAAAGGGCTTTCGTAATGTAGGAGATTTCGCCGAAGAAATAGTTGGTGCCCAGATTCAGCAGAATCATCATGCCGATGGAGGCCAGGAACACAAAGGGCACCAGCCAGCCGTCCAGCAGCAGGATCATGGCAAGGCAGGCAAACAGCACGGCAAGGCCGACGTAAATCGGCTCCTCCGCCTCGCACAGGTCCTTCAGATCCGTCACCAGCGCCGACATACCGGAGACAAAGCACTGCTTACCGGCAATGGCGCGGATTTCCCGGATGGCGTCCATGGTCACATCGGCGGAGGTGGCGCTGTCAAAGAACACGGCCACCAGCGTGGAGTGATCGGTGTTGAATTCGTTGTAGAGCTTGTCGGGCAGCAGCTCCTTGGGGATGGAAACGTCGGCCAGCGTGGAGTACCACAGCACGGTTTCCACATGGTCCACGGTTTTGATCTTGTCGCACAGGGCCACCACGTCCTTGTCGGACATATCCTCCACCACAATCAGGGAGAAAGCGCCCTTGCCGAAATCCTCCAGCAGCTCCTCCTGGCCAATGACCGTATCCATGTCGCCGGGCAGGTAGTTCAGCATATCATAGTTGATTCTGGTTCCGGCCATGCCCAGGAAGGCGGGGATCATCAGCAGCAGGGTGACAATCAGAATGGGAATGCGGTACTTGACGACCGCTTTCGCAAAACGCATCGGAGACTCAGTCCTCACTTTCTTCATCATCATCCGCGTCAATGATATCCGGCTTCTGATGACGGATAATCTTGACGGCGGTCAGTACGGTGCCGAAATTCAGCAGGCCCTCGGCCAGCAGGGTTATGCCCAGCAGCACGGTCAGCACGCGGCTGCCTTCCACGGGCCGCAGCATCAGCAGCAGGCCGCAGACACCGGCGATCAGGGACAGGGCCAGAATCAGCCACCATTGCCGAAGGCCGAACTGCCTGGCGTCCAGCGCGATCTGGATTTTGAACAGTCCGTCCGACAGAATGTACAGCCCCAGGGCGATGCAAAGGAACGTCATCAGCGCTGCCGGATGGGTCAGGGTCACAATGCCCAGCACCACCAGAAGCAGACCGAAGGGCAGGTCATACTGAAAGGCCAGCCGGTAAAGGTCCCGGGAAAAATAGCCCACCAGCCGGACGCAGCCGAACACGATCAGCAGAATGCCGCTGCACAGGCCGATCAGGCGGACGGAAAAGTCCGGCACGGCCATCAGCACAATTCCAAGAATGCACAGCGCCGCCGAAACCAGAAGATAGCCGATTTTGGCGGTCCGCATGGGGGCGACCGAACGAATACGCATGGTGTTCACTCCTTTTCTCAATCATTGCTCCCCAAGTATACGACGGCGGCGGCCAAAAGGAAACGGGCAGACCGTCCGGCGCTGCCCGAAAAGCATACAGCGGCGGAAACATTGACGGAATTTCAGACGCACGGCAGCAAATGCCTAAAACCGCCGGCGGATTCTTGACGAAGTCGGCGGCGGTATGGTATACTATCTTGATTAGAATACGGAAACAGATGAAAAGAGGGAATCGGTTTTGACTTTGCAAACCAATCGGATGTTCACCGGAAAGATGCTGTTCCGCCTGATTCTGCCGCTGATTATCGAGCAGACGCTGGCTATGCTGGTGGGCATGTGTGACGGCGTCATGGTCTCCTCGGCAGGTGAGGCGGCCATTTCCGGCGTCTCGCTGGTGGACATGATCAATAATGTGATTTTGAAGCTGTTCGCGGCGCTGGCTACCGGCGGCGCCGTGGTTACCAGCCAGTATCTGGGCGCTCGGAAGGAGCCAGAGGCCAAGCGCAGCGCCGGACAGCTGGTCACCATGTCGGCGTTTTGCGGCCTGCTGATTATGGCGCTGTGTCTGCTGTTCGCCCGGCCGATTATGGACCTGTTTTTCGGCCGGATTGCGTCGGATGTGATGGACGCGGGACTGCTGTACTTCCACATTACCGCTCTGTCCTTCCCGTTTATCGCCCTGTATAACGCCGGAGCCGCCATTTTCCGCAGCGTCGGCGACAGCAAGATCTCCATGAAGGTCAGCGTGCTGATGAACGTCATCAATGTGGCGGGCAACGCCATTTGCGTCTATGTGCTGAAGCTGGGCGTGGCGGGCGTGGCCATTCCCACGCTGGTTTCCCGGGCGGTGGCGGCGGCGGTGATGCTGTATCTGGTGTCCCGGCCGAAGCAGCAGCTGTGCGTCCGCTGGGCGGATATCCGCCATGTGGAAGGCCGGATGATGGGCAACATTCTGCGGATCGGCGTGCCCTCCGCCTGCGAAAACAGCATTTTTGAGCTGGGCCGGGTGCTGGTGGTGAGCATGATCTCCATTTACGGCACCTCCCAGACCTCCGCCAACGCGGTGGCCAACAATCTGGATGCCATCGGCGTCATCGTGGGGCAGGCCATGAGCCTGGCCATGATTACGGTGGTCGGCCAGTGTGTCGGTGCCGGGGACGAAGCCCAGACGAAGTACTACACCCGGCGGCTGATGTTCGACGTTTACCTGATTCAGGGAATCGGAAATCTGCTGCTGTTCCTGCTTCGCAGCCGACTCATCGGCCTGTACAGCTCCCTTTCTCCGGAGACGGTGCATCTGGCGGAGGTGCTGGTGGGCATCCATTCCGCGTGCGGCATTTTCCTGTGGCCGGCGGCCTTTGTGCTGCCCAATGCCCTCCGGGCGGCCAACGACGTGAAATTTACCATGATTGTTAGCGTGGCGTCCATGTTCTGCTGGCGAATCAGCCTGAGCTACCTGCTTTGCGTGAAGCTGGGCTACGGCGCCGTCGGCGTGTGGATTGCCATGGTGGTGGACTGGATCTGCCGGGCGGCCTTCTTCGTGGTGCGGACGGTCAGCGGCCAGTGGAAGAAAAAATGCGGTATGGCTTAATACCGTCAAAAGTTAATCGACCGCCGTTCAGGCATAAAATAGCCCGCTGACCGAAATCAGCGGGCTTAATTCATATGAACTTATCGTATGCGATCGGAACTTGTCTGCAATCGCAGAATTGGGGACGCATTTTTGGCGTAAGCTCGGAGTAAATTGGCGTAAGTTGTGGCGTAAGCAC
>CAJLCS010000102.1 GCA_905205195.1 uncultured Eubacteriales bacterium | reverse complement strand
CCGGTACCGTCGGTCAGGGTATTGTGGGCCGCAGCCACTTCCTTCTCCAGTGCCAGCAGGTCGGGCAGAGAAACCTGACCCCAGACATTCGAAATATCAACTTTGATCATAATGATCGACACGTCCTTTCGTAATGTGTACTCTTACGTCCTCTATGTTACCGCAAAACGCCCTCAAACGCAAGCCCCAACCATAAAGTTTCAAAACTTTTCAAAAAAAACGCCGGGGCTACTGGCTTTTTTCAAAGGCATTCGGTATAATGGTGGTATTCTAAGCTATGCAAGGAGGAGCCTTTTATGAAATACGGCTTCGGCGTTGATCTGGGCGGCACCACCGTCAAGATCGCTTACTTCAATCAGGACGGCGAGATGCTGAAAAACTGGGAAATTCCCACGGTGACCGCAGAGGGCGGCAAGCACATCCTGCCGGACATTGCGGCATCCATCGGCAGCTTCCTCAAAAGCGAAAAAATCGACCGTTCCTCCCTTATCGGCATCGGCATCGGCGTTCCCGGCCCCGTCAATAATCAGGGCATCGTCAACAAGTGCGTCAACCTGGGCTGGGGCCAGGTGAACATTCCCGAGACGCTGAGCAGCCTGACGGGCCTGCCCGTGGCCGCCGGCAACGACGCCAACGTGGCCGCCCTGGGCGAAGCCTGGAAGGGCGGCGGCAACGGCTGCAAGAACATGGTGCTGGTGACGCTGGGCACCGGCGTAGGCGGCGGCATTGTGGAGGACGGCAAGATCATCCACGGTGTCCACGGCGCCGGCGGCGAAATCGGCCACATCACCCTCAATAAATACGAAACCGCCCGCTGCGGCTGCGGCAAGCGGGGCTGCGCGGAGCAGTACTGCTCCGCCACCGGCATCGTCCGCATCGCCCGGCAGTTCCTGGAGACCAGCGACGCCGACTCCGTGCTGCGCCGGATCTCCCCGCTGACCTGCAAGGACGTCTTCGACGCCGCCAAGGCCGAGGACTATCTGGCCATGGAAACGCTGGAGAAGGTGTATCAGTACATGGGCCAGCTGCTGTCCATCATCTGCTGCGTGGTGGACCCGGAGCTGGTGGTGCTGGGCGGCGGCGTGAGCAAGGCCGGCCAGACGCTGCTGGATGGTGCCCGCCGGTATTTCGACGAGTACATCTTCCACGCGGCCAGCTCCACCCGGTTTGCGCTGGCCTCTCTGGGCAACGACGCCGGTGCCTACGGCGCCTTCAAGATGGTGCTGGACGAATACGGCGGCTGATTGTGTCCCTTTTCCAAAAAATACGGCGTCCGGTTTCCCGGACGCCGTTATTTCTGCAAAGAGGGAGGCTTTCCGATACGAAAGCCTCCCTCTTTTGTTATCCCCTGGTGTATTCCAGCCGGAACCGGTCGCCGTCATGGACCGGCGTCTGATCCACGCCGGTGCTGGCGTAGTCATCGCCGATATACAGCGCCCAGTAGGCGTTGTCCGTCTCCCAGACGGCGGTTTCGCCGTCCACGGTGTCGATCATCAGGCCGTAGTCGCTGTCGGTGCCCTTCACCAGTCCCTCCTTCACCAGCACCGGGCCGAGATATTCCTCGTCGGTGTGATAGGTGAAGGTTTTGGCGGTTCCGTCGCCGTGGACCACATCCACCGTAACGGTTTTGGCACCCGCACTGGTAGCCGGACGGGTGGCAACGTAGATGCCGAGGCCCACCGCCACGACGACGATCACCGCCAGAACGGCAATCCAGAGCTTTTTGTTTTTCATGCTTCTACCTCCGAAAATGGTTTCTTTCAGGCCACCGGATCAGCACCAGAACAGTCGTCCCCGGCAGCAGAAAAGCTGGGCAATATAGCACAGGCACAGGCTGGGGCACACGCCGCCGGAGCGGAAGCCCCGATAGTCCGACGCATGGGTTTCGTAAGCCCGGCCACCGCTTTCGATCTGCTGGAGCACGGCCAGATACTGCATATTGTCCGGGTCCATGCTCACCGCCCGGCGGATATGCTCCAGCGCCGTCACCTGATTGCCCAGGCCGTCGTTGGCCAGTGCGCTGAGGTAATACCACTGGGCATTTTTCACGGACGCGTTCTGCAAAACGTTCAGTGCCTCCTGATACCGGCCGAAGCGGAGGTACTGGAACGCCGCCTGCTGGTACCGGTCGTCGGCCCCGGCGGATTTGTAGCCGCCGGTCTGCTGCCGGTAGCCGCCGAAGGGATCGTAGCCGCTGCCGGAGGGATTGGCCTTCTTGGGGTCCTTGATCTGCTCATAGGCCGCGTTGATCTCCTGCATTTTCCGGGCGGCAGCCTCGTCGCCGGGGTTCCGGTCCGGATGATATTTTTTCGCAAGCTGCCGGTAGGCCCGCTTGATTTCTTCGTCTGAGGCATCCGGACTGACGCCCAGCACCCGATAGGGATCGTCGATCATGCTTTCCCTCCTGCCGTCTTTTTCTGCATTCTACGCAGACCGGTCCACACGCCGCTATAGAGAATATTGTCCAGCAGCGCCTTGTCCTGCACCAGCGGCAGCTTTTCAAAGGCCGCCGTGCAGCTTCCCATGGCCATCATCAGATACTGCTCCCACCGGCCCGGATCCTTGCCGGTGTCCATGGCCAGCAGCGGATTATACTGCCTGCGCCGGGCGTCCCGGCGGTAATCCACCACCGCGTCGGTCAGATAAATGAACCGGCCCAGCGAAAAGCCCATCTGCCGCAGGTCTGCGGACCACAGGTCCTCCTGATACACAAACAGCTCCTGCATCAGGCGCCCGAAGGCCCCCGCCGGTTCGTCCGGATTGGGGCAGCGCTCCGCCTCCAGCTGATTGAGCCGGGCAATTCCGGCGGAAACGGCCTCGCACTGGCGGGGGTACCGGGCGGTGATTTCCGGCATGAATTTACTGTACACCGAGGCCATGGCCCGGGCGGCGATCTTTTTATCGTCCTGCCAGTCGTCCAGACACTGGTAGTAGGCCAGCGCCACGTTCATATCCGCCGCATAGGCCACAAACCGGTTGTCCACCCAGGGACGGCGGCGCAGCGGGTGCATCATGCAGGTGCTGCTGCCGCCCTGCTCCTCCGGCTCATACAGGCTCATGAGCAGCAGCGCCAGAAAGGCCATATCGTAGCTCAGGCCCACCCGGGCCAGATTGGAGGCGTTGCTCCGAATCCGGCGGCAGATGCCGCAGTACACCGCGCCGTAGCGGGTCTGCTCTTCCTTGGAAAGCTCCTTGAGATTGGCGGTCACAAAACCGAACACATTCCCCACTCCTTTCCCGCCTATCATAGCGGCCATGTGTGAACAGGCCGTAAACAGCCGGAAAATTTACGAATCCGACACATCCTCCCGGTTGGCCCGCATAAGAAAATAGTTCAGCGCACCGCCGAAGAACACGATGCACAGGCAGAAATACAGCCACAGCATACTCAATGCCACCGCGTAAATGGAGCCGTAAATGTTGGCGTACTTGGGGAAATGCTCCATATAGATGGAAAACAGGTCCGAAAACAGCAGCCAGCCGATGGACGCCAGCAGCGCGCCGGGCAGGCTCTCCCGCAGGTGCATCCGCCCGTTGGGGAAGACCATGAACATGACGGTAAACACCGCCGTCTGCAAAAACAGCAGCAGGAAAAACCGCAGGTCAATCATTTCCATGATAAAAAGCAGAAATGGGTTGGTGGTCGGCGGAATCAGATTCAGAATGGTCTGGCCGAACACATGGAGCACCAGCGTCAGCAGCAGCACAATGAGAAACAGGAACGTATAACCCATGCACAGCAGCCGGGTGAACAGATAATTCCGGGTCTCCCGGATGCGGTAAATGGAGTTCAGCCCGTGCATCAGGCCGTGCATCCCCTTGCTGGCAGACCACACGGCCACCAGCGCCGACACGCCCACCATGGCCCCCGACGCATTTTCGTAGGTGCTGCGGACCAGCCGCTCCACATAGGGCATCAGGGCGTCGGGAATCACCCCGTCGGCCAGGTCGATCAGGTTGGCCACATCCAGATCCGTGTAGCGCAGCAGGCTCAGCAGCAAAAGCAGCACCGGAAACGCCGCCAGAATCAGGAAGAATCCGGCGTTGGCCGCGCAGACGGAGATTTCCATCCGCCCCAGATCGTCGATAATCCCACAGATTTTCCGGTAAATCGGGTGATTTCTGAATTTGTCCAAGCGGATTCCTCCTTTCCGAATCTTCGGCCCGGCATTCGGGCACGTCAGCGCCGTCGCCGCCCGCCGGACGGCGATAAAGGGGACCCCGCAAGGCTGCTGCCTTGCGGGGAAAATGCGCCTTGAGGTCGGTCCCCTCCGATTATTCCGCCGAAATCAGGTAATAGTACACCGGCTGGCCGCCGTTGAGCAGATTCACGTCCGCCCCCGGGCAAAGCTCGGAGAACAGATCCGCCGCCTTCTGGGCCTGCCTGTCCGGCGTATCCTCGCCGTAGTAAATCGTGATGTATTCCTTGCCCTCGTCCCGGACCTTTTCGGCCAGACTCCGCAGCAGGACCTTCACGTCCCGGCTGGTGCCGAACAGCGCCCCGTCGGCAATGGCCAGATAATCGCCCTGATGGATGTCGTAGCCGTCAAAATCGGAATTCCGGGCGGCATAGGTAATCTGCATGGTGCTCACCCCGGTCAGCGCATCGGTCAGGGCCTGGGTATTTTCCTCTTCCGTGCCCTCGGGGTTGAAGCTCAGCATGGCCGTCACGCCCTGGGGAACGGTCTTGCTGGAGATCACCACAACGTGCTTGGGGGTCAGGGCGTCCACCTGCTGGGCCGCCATGATGATATTTTTGTTGTTGGGCAGCACGAACACCGTCTCCGCCGGGACCTTGTTCACCGCCTCCAGAATATCCTGGGTGCTGGGGTTCATGGTCTGGCCGCCGGAAATGATGCCGTCCACGCCCAGATTGCGAAACACGTCCGCAATGCCGTCACCGGCGCACACAGACACCACGCCCAGCTTCTTTTCCGGCGCGGCAATCTTCGGCGCCAGCTCCTGCTCGCTCATCACCTTTTCGGTGTGCTGCAGGCGCATATTTTCCACCTTCACGGTGACGAAGGAGCCGTAGCTCACCGCCTCGTGGAGCGCCGCGCCGGGATCGTTGGTGTGGACATGGACCTTGATGATCTCATCGTCGTCCACCAGCACCAGACTGTCGCCCAACCCGGACAGAAACGCCCGCAGCTGCTCCGGGTCCTTGTCGTTCTCCCGGGAGATGATGAACTCGGTGCAGTAGGTGAAGGTGATGTCCTCGGTCTTGAACTCGGAGAAGTCGGCCTGCTCCTTCACCTCCGCCGCCGGGGCGTTTTCGGTGATTTCCTCGCCCCGCAGGGCGCTGAGCATGGCCTCCAGCACAAAGACCCAGCCCTTGCCGCCGGCGTCCACCACCCCGGCCTTCTTCAGCACCGGGTTCTGGTTGACGGTATTGGCCAGCGCGGTCTTGGCTTCCTCCAGCGCCGCCTCATGGACAAACTCGAAATAGCTGTTTTCCTCCGCCGCGCTCAGGGCCTTGGCGGCCGCCAGCCGGGCCACGGTGAGAATCGTACCTTCGGCGGGCTTCATCACGGCCTTGTAGGCCGCATCCACGCCCTCCTGCAGGGCATTGGCCCACAGAACGCCGTCGCAGACCTCGGTGCCCTTGAGCTTCTTGGAAATGCCCCGGAACAGCAGCGAGAGAATGACGCCGGAGTTGCCCCGGGCGCCCCGCAGCATGGCCGACGCGGCAATGGAGGCTGCCTGACCCAGCGTAGGATCCTCCGCCTTCCGCAGGTCCGCCGCCGCAGAATGGATGGTCATGGACATATTGGTGCCCGTATCGCCGTCGGGGACCGGGAAGACGTTCAGCTCGTTGAGCGTCTGCGT
>CAJLCS010000101.1 GCA_905205195.1 uncultured Eubacteriales bacterium | reverse complement strand
GGCTGCTTGAACAATTTTTATTCTTATTTTTGTCTAACTTTTTGGGGTCACTTCAGAATGACTCCTGCGGGGGGTGTTTCTTCGGTTCAGACAATTTCGTTCAGCGGGGCGATATACTGGGCGCGGCGGCGCTTCATTTCCTCCCGGTAGGCCCGGTCGTTGCCGGCGTGGACCTCGTTGAGGTAGTTATAATGGTTCTGCACAATGGCCTCGTTGTCCCGGGCCAGCATCATCACGGCGATGGACGAACACTGGTCGGAGGCACGCTCCAGATAGGTCAGAGTGTCCATAAAGACCAGGCCGGAGCTGATGGTGCAGGCACCGCTCTTCAGCCGCTTGGTGTGCCGGTCCCGCAGGATCATGACCATGTCGTCGATGACCTCTTCAAACGGCTCAATGAGCTTGGCCTGCTCGTTGTCGCCGGACAGGAAGGCCTCCACCGTGTTGGTCAGAATCTCATTGACGGCAGCGGCGGTGATCTTCAGCTCCTGAATGGCGCTTTCGGAGAAGGACGTGTTTTCATTCTTCATCCGCTGGGCCAGCTCCACCAGATTGGTGGCGTAATCGCCGATTCGCTCAAAGTTCGGCACGGACTGCATCAGCATATCCAGCTGCCGGTCATCTCCCTCGCCCTCCACGGTCTTGGAAAGGCCGATCAGGAAGTGGTCGGACAGGTCCGCAAACTCATCGATGGCGTGCTCTTCCTCGTCGATCAGCGCCAGCTTGCTCTCGTCATAGCGGAACAGCTGCTCGCAGCCCCGCTGGAAGTTCTCCCGGGCCACGGTGCCCATGGCGGCAATGGCCTTGGTGGCCTCGCACAGGGCCACGCTGGGGGAAATATACAGCTTTGCGTCCAGCGTGTGCAGCTCCGGATGGCCGGGCTGACGGGGCGTCTCGTCCTTCACCACCAGCTTGGACAGGTTCATCAGCTGCCGGGTGAAGGGCAGCAGCAGCACGGCGGTGGCCAGATTGAAGAACGTCTGGAAGTCGGCAATAGTGCCGCTGTCCACGGTCCGGGTCCAGAAGGCCGTGCCGAATACGGCGTTGTGCTCCAGCACCGTCATGACAATCATGAAAATCACCGTGCCGATGGTGTTGAAGGCGATATGCACCACGCCGGTCCGCTTGGCGTCCCGGGACGAGCCGATGGAACAGACCATGGCCGTGGTAATGCAGGTACCCAGGTTGATGCCCATGATGATGGGGTAGATCAGATTGAAGGTCATGGCGCCGGTGGAGGACAGGGCCTGGAGCATACCGACCATGGCCGAGGAGCTTTGCACCACCACGGTGCACACAAGGCCTGCCAGAATGCCCAGCACCGGGACCTCCGCAAAACGCGCCAGGAACGCCGCAAAATTGGGATCCTGGGACAGCGGCTCCACGGAAGCGGTCATGTTCAGCAGACCAATAAACAGAATGCCGAAGCCGACAAAGATGTCACCGGCGGTTTTCGCCCGCTTGGTTTTGATGAACATAATCAGGATGATGCCGATCACCAGCGCCAGCGGCGCCAGCGTGGACGGCTTACAGAATTCCAGAAACACATTGCCGCCGGAGTCGATGTCCATCAGGCGGATGATCTGGGCCGTGATGGTGGTGCCGATGTTGGCACCCATGACGATGGAAACCGCCTGCCGCAGGTCCAGCACCCCGGCGCCGATCAGGGCCACGGTCAGCACGATGGTAGCCGTGGAACTTTGGATCACGGCGGTCACCAGTGCGCCGGTGAGCACGCCGAGAATCACGCTGCCGGTGACCTTTTCCAGCACCCGCTTCAGCGCCGCGCCGGAGCTGTTCTTCAGGCCGTCGCCCATGACCTCAATACCGTACAGGAACATGGCCAGGCCGCCCAGCAGCTTAATGATTGCGAAAATGTCCAAACAAATCCTCTCCCGTTCTCTTTTTAATCAAATTCGCATGCATGAGAGATGCGTCAGCACGGGCCGTCTTGATCGGGCAGATTTCGCGGCTGCCCCGTTTTCTTTTTTGCTTTCCTCTATCATTCCGTGCTTTTATATCATTATAATCAAAATTTATCCGTTTGTACAGACGCAAAGCAAGAAATTTTTACGGATTCGTCACAAAGATTTTTAGTCAGTCTGACATGGATCTGACCGCGGCTTTACATGCCGGTGGAGCCGAAGCCCCCTCCCCCCCGGGCCGTGTCGTCCAGCGACGCCGTTTCGGCAAAGCCCGGCGTCAGCACCGGCGTAATCACCAGCTGGGCCACCCGGTCGCCGTTGTGGATGGTCTGGGCCTCCGTGCCGTGATTGTGGAGCACCACGGTGATTTCCCCCCGGTAGTCGCTGTCGATGACGCCCACCTTGTTAGCCGGGGCCAGTCCCCGCTTGCAGGCCATGCCGCTGCGGGCATACACCAGCCCGGCGCAGCCCCGGGGCACCGCCAGCGCAATGCCGGTGGGAATCCACACGGTTTCGCTGGGAGCCACCGTCACCGGCGACGGCAGGCAGGCAAACAAATCCGCCCCCGCAGCCTCCGCCGTGCCGTAGACCGGCAGCATAGCCGCCGGATTCAGCTTCTTAACCAAAATTTTTTCCATGCTTCATTCCTCTTTCTTCCGTCTGCCAGTCCTGCCACAGCACCGTCGTGCCCGCGGCCAGGGAAGCCGGTACGTCAATCAGCCGCTGGTTGTCCGACCCCCGGAACCGGAGCGACAGATTTTTCTTCGCCTCGATAAACGGTCCATCCACCAGCACGTCCAGATAGCTGAGAAATTCCCGCGTCACCGCCGGGTCCCCCAGACGGCCGGAGAGAATGTCCTTCTCAAACAGATAGCCGGAAAAGGACCAGATGCTTTTTTCCGGATAGGCATGTTTCACCTGCCGCAGCAGCAGCACCAGCG
This sequence comes from uncultured Eubacteriales bacterium, assembly GCA_905205195.1. Taxonomy (GTDB): domain Bacteria; phylum Bacillota; class Clostridia; order Oscillospirales; family Oscillospiraceae; genus Faecousia. Next base: position 2,988 of record CAJLCS010000101.1, on the reverse strand, counting down.
GCCCCTGATTTTCCGGCTCAAACGGCTCGCCGCCCAGCAGCGTCAGGCCCCGGATATAGTCCGGCTTCATCATGGCAAGAATCCGCTCCACGGTTTCCTGCGTAAACGGCTGCCCGTAGTGAAAATCCCAGGCTACCTCGTTGAAGCAGCCCTTGCAGTGGTGGGTGCAGCCGGAAACAAACAGGCTCACCCGCACGCCGGGACCGTTGGCAATGTCGCAATTTTTGATTTCAGCATAATACATTTTTATCACCTCGATAAAAATCAGGAATGGTTCTTCCGCTCCAGCCGCCGCAGCAGCGGGAAGCAGGCGGGCCACCCCAGCCCGGCGAACAGCACCACCAGGAAATAACGGACCAGTCGGGCGGGATGCACCGGCAGAACTGCCTCCAGCGGCGCCTTCAGCAGCGTTTTCACCGCCAGCACCAGCGCAAGGCCCAGCACAGCCTTGAGAATCTGCACCGGCAGGCTAGCCTGCTCCCGGAACCGCACCAGGCGGGTGTCCAGCGGGTAGACCAGGCACACCCCCAGCACCGCGCCGGTCAGGGAGCAGGCATTCCGCAGCGCCGATTCGCAAAAGGCGGTATCCCCTTCCAGCGGCATCGGCACATATTGCAGATACCACAGGTACAGCAGCGACAGCACCGCCATGCACGGCAGCAAAACCGGCAGAATCCGGCCGCTTTTGTCGCCGGACACCGGCCGCAGCAGAAAAATCAGCACCAGCGCCAGCACCGCCGCCGTCAGAACGTCCTTCGGCGTGTGAACGCCCACATACATCCGGGAAAAGGGGACCAGAACCGCCAGAAGCACCGCCGCAATCCGCACCGGTTTCCGTTTGGTCGTCAGCGCCATGCCGCCGTAGGTGCCCACCGCATTCATGGTGTGGCCGCTGGGGAAGCTGAAATCGCTTGCCCCGGGTTTCGCCTGCTCCAGCGCGGTAAACGTCTCGTCCAGAATCCAGGGCCGGGGCACCCGGCAGAGAATTTTCAGAAACTGGCACACCGTGGTGCCGAGAAAGCCCACCGCCATGAGATAATAGCCCTTCCGCTTGTCCACGCACCAGAACAGCACCAGCGCAACCACCAGAAACGCCGTTTCGCTGCCCAGCTCCGTGATGCCCAGCATCAGCGCGTTCAGCGCCGGAAAACGAAGGCCCTCCAGCAGCTTCAGAAATGCCACTGCGCATCCCTCCCCACAGGTTTTCCTTATTATAGCCGGAATTTACAAAAATGTAAAGGTTTCGCCTCGGGGGCTTCCTTGCTTTTTTCCCCGGGCGCGGGTATAATAGGGAAAAAGGAAAGGAGGCTCCGCCATGTTCTCCGATGAGTCTCACTGCATTTATCGGGCCAATCCGCTGGCCGAGGTCATCTGTCAGCTCCGGTTCCCCGAAATTCTCAAAATCAACACCAGTCTTCCCGCCGACTTTCAGGAACAGATCCGGGAATCGTTTCCCCGGTATTCCGTCCGGCAGGAGGCGCCCGCGCCCCGCATTTCCGGCGCGCCGGGCAGCATGACGCTGGAAAACCAGCCCACCACTCCCAATTACCAGTTTCTCTCCGAGGACGGGGTCTGGCGGGTCAATCTGACCGACCGGTTTATCTCGCTGGCCTGCACCCGGTATCTGCGCTGGGAGGATTTTGCCGCCAAGCTGGACCGGCCGCTGGCCGCGTTTATCTCCCTGTACCGCCCCGCCTATTTTGAGCGAGTGGGCCTGCGGTATCTGAATTTCATCTCCCGGCAGGCCCTGAATCTGGAGGGCGTGCCCTATGCCCGGCTGATTGCCCCCTGCTACTTAGGCATTCTGTCACAGGACGACGTGCCGGAAGCCGCCGCCACCCGCAGCAGCGTGGACGCCGAGCTGGCCATTGCCGATGGCTGCCGGGTGAAGCTGCACGCCGGGCCAGGCCTGGTAAAGCGGGGCGGCCGTCCGGATTCGGAGGTCCAGTTCGTCTTCGATCAGGACCTGTTTCTCCCCGGTAAAACCCCGGTCAACCGGGCGGCGTCCGTGCTGGAAACGCTGCACCGGCAGGCCTTTCCCATTTTTCGCGGTGCCGTCCGGCAGCCGCTCCATGACGCCATGCAGCCGGAATACCGCGCCTGAAGGAGTGTTTTTTGATGCCTTACTATTATTACGGATTTGACTGGACCTATGTAATTCTGGTCCTGCCCTGCCTGCTGCTGTCCCTCTGGGCCAGCGCCAACGTCAACAGCACCTTCCGCCGCTATTCGACCCAGTATTCCTACCGGAATCTCACCGGCGCCGAAGCCGCCCAGCGGGTGCTGGCCGCCAACGGCGTCACCGGCGTCCGCATTGAACGGATCTCCGGCAATCTGACCGACCATTTTGACCCCCGGTCCAACGTGATCCGCCTGTCGGACAACGTCTACGGCAACACCTCCACCGCCGCCATCGGCGTGGCCTGCCACGAGGCGGGCCATGCGGTGCAGTACGCCGTGGGCTACGCCCCCATCAAGCTCCGGGCTGCCATTATCCCCATTACCAATTTCGGCTCCAAGCTGGCCATGCCCCTGATCCTGCTGGGACTGGTGCTGGAGACCTTCGGCCAGTTTTCCTATCTGCTGATTTACATCGGCATTGCCTGCTTTGCCCTGTCGCTGATGTTTCAGCTGGTCACGCTGCCGGTGGAATTCAACGCCAGCCACCGGGCGCTGGTCGCCATCGATCAGAACGGCCTGCTGACGGAGGACGAGCAGAAGGGCGCCCGGAAAACCCTCCGGGCCGCCGCGCTGACCTATGTGGCCGCCACGGCGGTGTCGCTGGCCCAGCTGCTGCGGCTGCTGGTGCTGTTCGGAGGCCGGGGCCGCCGCCGGAACGACTGAATTCCGGCATCCCGCACAAAAAGATTTGCCCGTTTTTAGGGATTTTCACCAATGTTTTGCCGCTCCGGTCTTGACAACCGGGGCGGCGTTCGTTATAATCAATCGAGTGTGAAAAATATGAATTGTGTGAAAAGAGGGATGCTA
>CAJLCS010000100.1 GCA_905205195.1 uncultured Eubacteriales bacterium | reverse complement strand
CTCCGGCGGCCAGAAGCAGCGGGTGGCCATTGCCGGCGTCATCGCCATGGAGCCGAAGTGCATTGTGCTCGACGAGCCGACGGCCATGCTGGACCCCCGGGGACGCAGGGAGGTGCTGGAGACCGTCACCCGACTGAACCGGGAAAAGGGCATTACCGTGGTGCTCATTACCCACCATATGGAGGAGGCGGCCCGGGCGGACCGGGTGATCGTCCTTCATCACGGCACGGTGGCGGCCGACGGCACGCCCCGGCAGGTGTTTTCTCAGGTGGAGTTGCTCCACAGCCTGGGGCTGGCGGCGCCGGAAACGGTGGAGCTGTGCTGGCGGCTGAATCGGAACGGATTTCATCTGCCGCTGGATCGGTTGAATGCAGACGAATGCGCGCAGATACTTTACGACGCGGTAAAGGTCTGACCCGCGGGAGGACAAACATTGGCTTCATTTTTGGAAGTAAGAGATTTAACCCATCTTTACAGCGCCGGTACGCCTTTTGCACATACGGCGCTGGATCGCGTTTCCTTTACGGCGGAGCGGGGGGAATTTATCGGCGTCATCGGCCATACCGGCTCCGGTAAATCCACCCTGATGCAGCACCTGAACGGGCTGCTGAAACCCACTTCCGGCCTGGTGCTGCTGGACGGCCAGGACATCTGGTCCGACAAAAAGCTGACCCGTCAGGCCCGGTTCCGGGTGGGACTGGTGTTCCAGTACCCGGAATACCAGCTCTTTGAGGAGACGGTCTATGAGGATATCGCCTTCGGCCCGAAGAATATGAAGCTGGACGAGGCGGAAATCGACCGCCGCGTCCGGGAAGCGGCGGGCTTTGTGGGCATTACGGACGAGCAGCTCAAGGCATCGCCCTTTGACCTGTCCGGCGGACAGAAGCGCCGGACGGCCATTGCCGGCGTGATTGCCATGGAGCCGGAAATCTTGATTCTGGACGAGCCGACTGCCGGACTGGATCCGGCGGGCCGGGAAGAAATTCTGGGCAATATCGCTGCCTACCGGAAGGCGAAAAACGCCACCATTATGATGGTCAGCCACTCCATGGACGATGTGGCCCGGCTGACGGACCGGCTGCTGGTGATGAACCAGTCCCGGCTTGTCATGGACGGCACCCCCCGGGAGGTTTTTGCCCGGGCGGAGGAGCTGGTGGCCATGGGCCTGAATATCCCGGCAGTGACGCAGGTGTTCCTGCGGCTGCGGCAGATGGGCCTGCCGGTGGAGTCGGTCTATACGCTGGATCAGGCGGTGGCCGCCCTGTGTAAGCTGAAGGGAGGGGATGGCCTTGCTTAAGGACATTACCCTGGGCCAGTATTTCCCGGGGAATTCGCCCATTCACCGGCTGGACCCCCGCACCAAGCTGCTGATGCTGCTGGTGTACATCGTGGCGCTGTTTCTCGCGGTTAGCTGGGTGTCCTATGCGGTCATGCTGGCGTTTCTGCTGGCGGTGATCCGAATCTCCACCATTCCGCTCAAGAGCATTCTGCATGGTCTGAAGCCGCTGGTGATGATTCTGGTGTTCACCGGCGTGCTGAATCTGTTCTTCACCGACGGCGACCATGTGCTGGTTTCCTTCTGGTTTATCACCATTACCCAGGAGGGCGTGATCCGGGCGGTGCTGATGCTGGCGCGGATCATGATGCTGGTGGTGGCCACGTTCCTGCTGACCTATACCACCTCGCCCATTTCCCTGACCGACGGGCTGGAATCCCTGCTGGGACCGCTGAAGAAGATTCATGTGCCGGTCCACGAGCTGTCCATGATGATGTGCATCGCGCTCCGTTTTATTCCCACGCTGATTGAAGAAACCGACAAGATCATGTCCGCCCAGAAGGCCCGGGGCGCGGATTTTGAGTCCGGCAGCCTGAAGGACCGGATCAAGGCGCTGGTGCCGATTCTGGTGCCGCTGTTTATCAGCGCGTTCCGCCGGGCCGACGAGCTGGCCACCGCCATGGAATGCCGCTGCTATCACGGCGGCGAGGGCCGCACCAAGATGAATCTGCTGCGCTACGGCCGCAACGACTTTTTTGCCTACGGGCTGGGCGTGCTCCTGCTGGCGGCGGTGATCGTCCTGCGGCGCTTCGGCCTGTAAGGGGGGCACTATGCGTAACATCGCCCTGTTTTTAAGCTATCTCGGCACCCATTACCACGGCTGGCAGGTACAGAAGAATCTGCCCACAGTGGCGGAAACGCTGGAAAAGGCGGCGGCTGCCGTGGTGGGCCATCCCGTGCATATGACCGGCTGCGGCCGGACGGACGCGGGGGTCCACGCCAAGTGCTATGTGGCCAATTTCCGGACGGACTCTACCATTCCGGTGGAGCGGCTGCCCTATGCCCTCAATACCCACCTGCCGGTGGACATTGTGGTCAGCCGGGCTGCCGAGGTGACGGACCGGTTCAACGCCATCGGCTCCTGCGTCAAAAAGGAATACACCTACCTGATTTACAACACCCGGCTCCGGGACCCCTTTTATGTCCATCGGGCCTGGTTCTATCCCCGGCATCTGGACGAGGGAATCATGCAGGCGGCAGCGGATCAGTTTGTGGGGACCCATGATTTCGCGGCGGTGCGCTCCGTGGGGACCGACGTAAAATCCACGGTGCGGACGGTGTACCACTACGAGGTGGAGCGCCGGGGCAATCTGATTGCGCTGCGGGTCTGTGCCAACGGTTTTCTGTACAACATGGCCCGGGCCATGGCCGGAACGGTGGTGTACGCGGCAGAGGGAAAAATCTGCCCGGCGGAAATCGGCGCGATTCTGGACAGCGGCAACCGTACCGCCGCCGGACCGACGGTGCCGGCAGGGGGACTGTATATGACCCATTTGTGGTACGATGACGGCGAGAACCGGTTTGCGTACGGAGTGCCGCTTTCGCTGGATTGTTAAAAATTTGTTCTCTTTTTGCGGCGGACAATGTGCTATACTACTGCACAGAGTGTCTGACACGGCAGAAAAAGGAGGGAATCGGTATGCAGCCGAAAATGTGTGCAAAATGTAAAAAGAATGTGGCAGTGGTCTTTATTACCCGGGTGGAAAACGGGGTGACCCTGAATGAAGGATATTGTCTGAAATGCGCCAGAAGTCTGGGAATTCCCCAGATCGATCAGGCGGTGAAGCAGATGGGCATTTCCGAGGAGGATCTGGACGCCCTCAGCGACGAAATGAGCAGTATGTTCGGCCAGAACAACAAGGAAGACCGGGACGACGACGAGGTGGACAGCCAGACCGCCACGTTCCCGCTGCTCAATCAGCTCTTCGGCGAGAACCGGCCCCAGCCTGCGGTTCCCGAGCGGAAAAAGGAAGAACCGGAAAAGGACGAGCGGAAAAAGACCAAAAAGCATAAGTTTCTGGACAGCTACTGCCTGGATCTGACCGGCCGGGCCAGAGCGGGAAAGCTGGATAAGGTCATCGGCCGGGATGTGGAGACGGAACGGGTCATTCAGATTCTCAACCGCCGCCAGAAAAACAATCCCTGCCTCATCGGTGAACCGGGCGTGGGCAAAACCGCCATTGCCGAGGGCCTGGCCCAGCGGATTGCCGACGGGCAGGTGCCCTTCAAGCTCCGGGAGAAGGAAGTGTTCCTGCTGGATCTGACGGCTCTGGTGGCCGGCACCCAGTTCCGGGGCCAGTTTGAAAGCCGGATGAAGAGCCTGATCGGCGAAATCAAGGAATGCGGCAACATCATTCTGGTCATCGACGAGGTTCACAATCTGGTGGGGGCCGGCGATGCGGAAGGCTCCATGAACGCCGCCAATATCCTCAAACCTGCTCTGTCCCGGGGAGAGCTTCAGGTCATCGGCGCCACCACCTTCAACGAATACCGCAAGTACATCGAAAAGGACGCGGCGCTGGAGCGCCGGTTCCAGCCGGTGACGGTGAACGAGCCGACTATCGAGGAAGCCACGGCCATCATGCAGGGCGTGGCGAAAAGCTATGAGCAGTTCCACGGCGTGACCATCTCGCCGGAAATCGCCCGGCAGTGCGTGATTCTCTCCGAGCGGTATATCACCGACCGGTTTCTGCCGGACAAGGCCATCGACCTGCTGGACGAGGCCTGCTCCGACGTGAACCTCCGCAGCAAGGAGATTTCCCGGATGGCGGAGCTGAAAAAGGAGCGGGACGATTACGAGCTGGAGCTGAAAATGCTTACCGACGACACGGAAAACGAGCATTATGAGCGCCTTGCCATGATCCGCAGCAAGCTCTGCCAGATTGCGGCGGAGATTGAGGAGCTGGAGAAGGTACCGGCCCCGGCGGTCACCATGGAGAATCTGGCCCGGATCATTGAGCTGTGGACCAAAATTCCCGCCAGCAAGATCAAGGCCCAGGAGTATGAACGCCTGCGGGGGCTGGACAGCCGCCTGAAGGCCCACATTGTGGGGCAGGACCAGGCAGTGGATGCCGTGGCCCGGGCCATCCGGCGCAACCGGGTGGGCATTTCCCCCAAGCGGCGGCCGGTGTCCTTCATTTTCGTCGGTCCCACCGGCGTGGGCAAAACCGAACTGGTGAAATGCCTGGCAAACGATATGTTTGACAGCGTGGATGCCCTGATCCGGCTGGATATGTCGGAATATATGGAAAAGCATACGGTTTCCAAGCTGATCGGTTCGCCTCCCGGCTATGTGGGCTATGACGAGGCCGGGCAGCTGACGGAGAAAATCCGCCGGAAGCCCTACAGCGTGGTGCTGTTTGACGAAATCGAGAAGGCCCACCCGGATGTGCTGAACATTCTGCTGCAGGTGCTGGACGACGGCCGGATTACGGACGCCCAGGGCCGGGTGGTAAACTTTGAAAACGCCATCATCGTCATGACCTCCAACGCCGGTTCCGACGGCCGGGTAGGCGGAATGGGCTTCGGCCGTGCCGACGGCGACATGGTGCGGGAAAAGACCATGAAGGCGCTGCAGGAGTTCCTGCGGCCGGAGTTTATCAACCGGGTGGACGAGATTATCACCTTCAACCATCTGACCCAGCAGAATTTCGTGGGCATTGCCGATATTATGCTGGGCGAGCTGCGGGATAATCTGGCCGGCCGGGGCCTGACGCTGACCTGGGACGATGGGGTGCGGGACTATCTGGTCCGCAAGGCCTATTCCCAGCTGTACGGCGCCCGGAATCTGCGCCGGACCATTCAGCGGGATCTGGAGGATCCGATTGCCGAAAAAATCATGGATTCCTTCGAGCATCCCATTTCGTCGCTGACGGTTTCCGTTCAGGACGACGCCATCCGCGTGGAAAGTGATTGAGTTAATCGAAGGAGGAGTGTGAACATGACGCGTGAAGAAGCATTCTGGCAAGGGTTTCTAAAGGAAACAGGACTTGATCCTCAGACACCCTGCTGCGACACCTTTTCTTTTGGAATGGACCGACAGTCTGCCAACGATCTGCTGGCGCTGGTTCTGGAGGGGAAAAAGCGGGCGACGTCCAGCAGTCTGCTGGGCTACCAGGCGGAAGGAGAGCCGATTCCGCAGGCCGGCGCCTACAGCGTGGTCACGGATTTTGACGGCGAGCCTTACTGTGTCATCCGGACGGACCGGGTGGAGATTCTGCCGTTTCGAGAGGTGACCTTTGAAAAATGCAGCCTGGAAGGGGAGGACACCTGCCTGGAATCCTGGCAGGCCAATCACGAAGCCTTCTTCCGGGGGGAGGGCGCGGAGATCGGCTACACGTTTACGCCAGAGATGCCGGTGGTATTCGAGCATTTTTCCGTGGTTTATCGAAAAAACGAAAAATAGGGATTGACAAACCGACACTCGCGTGTTAAAATATCCAAGTAATCGGCAATCGCTGGTTGTATGCGCGAGTGGTGGAATTGGTAGACTCGCTAGATTCAGGTTCTAGTGCTCATTC
>CAJLCS010000099.1 GCA_905205195.1 uncultured Eubacteriales bacterium | reverse complement strand
CGACCTTCTGGATCTCGTGAGAGGTACGGAAGCCGTCGAAGAAGTTGATGAAGGGCACGCGGCCTTCGATGGCAGCCAGATGCGCCACGGCGCCCAGGTCCATGACTTCCTGCACGTTGGTTTCGCACAGCATGGCGAAGCCGGTCTGACGACAGGCGTACACGTCGGAGTGGTCACCGAAGATGTTCAGCGCCTGGGCCGCCACGGTACGGGCGGAGACGTGGAACACGCAGGGCAGCAGCTCGCCGGCGATCTTGTACATATTGGGGATCATCAGCAGCAGGCCCTGAGAGGCGGTGTAGGTGGTGGTCAGCGCACCGGCGGCCAGAGAGCCGTGGACGGTACCGGAGGCACCTGCCTCGGACTGCATTTCCACAACCTTGACGGGGTTGCCGAAAATGTTCTTCCGGCCGGCAGCGGACCACTGATCCACGTTGTCAGCCATGGGGCTGGACGGGGTAATAGGGTAGATGCCAGCGACCTCGGTAAAGGCATAGCTGACGTGGGCGGCAGCGGTATTGCCGTCCATAGTCTTGAATTTTCTAGCCAAAATGAAATACCTCCTAAGGAATTCAAATTTTGTCGGGTACATCATACCACTTTTTCGCCACTTTGTAAAGCGTTTCCTGACGGGATTCCTGTAAATTCTCCGTGAACCCCGCCCAAATGCCTGATTCCGGGAGAAAGCCCCGGGGAAAAGGGGGCCCGCCGGGAAAAAACGGAAAAAAGGAATTGTTTTTTCGGCAAAAATCGGATATGATGTTACAAAGACAAGGAGGCGCGGCGATGATCTGCAGTGTACATACCTTTGGCGTGACCGGAATTTCTGGCAGCGAAGTGATTGCCGAATGCTATATTTCCAACGGCCTTCCGGGCTTTGATATTGTGGGATTGCCGGATGCGGCGGTGAAGGAGGCCCGGGAACGGGTCCGGGCGGCGGCGAAAAACAGCGGCCTGACCTTCCCGGTCAGCCGGATTACCGTCAATCTGGCGCCCGCCAACCTGAAAAAGGCCGGTACTCACTATGATCTGCCCATTCTGCTGAGTATTCTGGCGGCGGCAGGCTCCGTGCGCCGTCCCAGGTCCACCAGCGCCTTTCTGGGGGAGCTGGGGCTGGACGGCCAGATCCGGCCCATTACCGGCGTGCTGCCCATGGCGCTGGCTGCCAAGGCGAAGGGCATCAAGGCCCTGTTCGTTCCGGCGGAAAACGCGGCGGAGGCCACGCTGGCCCACGGCCCGGCCATTTACCCGCTGCACAACATTGCGGAGCTGGCGGCGGGACTGAACGGGGAAAAGGAGCTGACGGAGGAGCCGATCTGGGTGCCGAAGCCGAGGATGGCCTCCCCGCTGGACTTCAAGGACGTGATGGGGCAGGAGAACGTGAAGCGGGCGCTGGAGGTGGCCGCGGCGGGCAGCCACAACGTGATGCTCATCGGCCCACCCGGCTCCGGCAAAAGTATGCTCAGCAAGCGTCTGCCCTCCATCCTGCCGGATATGACCTGGGAAGAGTCGCTGGACGTGAGCCGGATCTATTCCGTGCTGGGTATGCTGACGCCCGGCGAACCGCTGATTACGTCCCGGCCCTTCCGGTCGCCCCACCATACCATTTCCAACGCGGGGCTGGTGGGCGGCGGCGTCAATCCCAAGCCCGGTGAGATTTCCATGGCCCACCACGGCGTGCTGTTTCTCGACGAGCTGCCGGAATTTCACAAGGACACGCTGGACCTGATGCGCCAGCCGCTGGAGGACGGGAAGGTTACCATTTCCCGGGTGTCCGGCACGGAGACGTACCCGGCGGAATTCATGCTGGTGTGCGCCATGAATCCCTGCAAGTGCGGCTGGTACGGGGACCCCTCCGGCCGGTGTACCTGCTCGGAAAAGGCGGTGGAGGCGTACCGCAGCCGGATTTCCGGTCCGCTGCTGGACCGGATCGACATTGTGGTGGAGGTTCCGGCGGTTCATTTCGAGGAGCTGCGCCGCCGGGCGGAGGCGGAGCCGTCCGCCGCCATCCAGACCCGGGTCAACGAGGCACGGAAGCGTCAGCTGGACCGGTTCGGCCCGGAAAACGGCAAGTGCAACGCCCGGATGGGCCCGTCCGACCTGCGGACCTACTGTGCGCTGGACGAAGAATGCGCGGCGCTGATGAAACAGGCCTTCGAGGCCATGGGCCTGACGGCCCGGAGCTACGACCGGATCCTGAAGGTGGCCCGTACGGTGGCGGATCTGGACGGCAGCGACACCATCCGGCCCCAGCATCTGGCGGAGGCCATTCAGTACCGGGCAGTGAACCTGGGCAATCGATAAGGAAACGAAAAGGAGACACTATGAACGAGATTTTTCTGATGAAGCTGGGCGAGGTGGTCCTCAAGGGCGCCAACAAGCGCCAGTTTGAGGGACGGCTGCGGCAGAACGTCCGCCGCCGGATGAAGCCCTTCGGCAATTTTGATGTGTATATCATGCAGTCCACCGTCTATGTGGAGCCGCAGGACGAGCAGGCCGACGTGGACGGGGCCTGGGAGGCCTGCCACAGCATTTTCGGCGTGGTGAGCCTGTGCCGGTGCCGCCCCTGCGAGAAAAACGTGGACGCGATTTTCGAGGCCATTGAAGCCTATCTGGGGGACGATCTGGACATGGCGGCGTCCTTCAAGGTGGAGTCCAAGCGCTCCGACAAAGCCTTCCCCCTGACCAGCATCGGCCTGTCCCAGGAAATCGGCGGACGGCTGGCGGAGGCCCATCCTGGCTGCCGGGTGGACGTCCATCATCCGGCCTACACCGTCTATGTGGAGGTCCGGGATTTTGCGGCCTATGTCCATGGCCCGGCGGAGCACGGAGCCGGTGGCCTGCCCACCGGCGTGGGCGGACGGGCTATGTGCCTGCTGTCCGGCGGCATTGATTCGCCGGTGGCGGCCTATATGATGGCCAAGCGGGGCATGGAAATTGAGTGCGTGCATTTCTTTTCCTATCCCTACACCTCCCAGCTGGCCAAGGACAAGGTGATGGAGCTGGCCCGGCTGGTGACCCGCTACAGCGGCCGGATGACGGTGAATGTGGTGTCCTTTACGGAGATTCAGGAGGCCATCCGGGACAACTGCCCAGAGGAGTACTTCACGCTGATTATGCGGCGGTTCATGATGGACATTGCCCAGCGGCTGGCCCAGCAGGACGGCTGCGGCGCCCTGATTACCGGCGAAAATCTGGGCCAGGTGGCAAGCCAGACCATGGAAGCCATGACGGTGACCGGCGCGGTGGTGCAGATGCCGATTTTCATGCCGCTGGTGGGCATGGACAAGGAAGAAATTGTGACGGTGGCCCGGAAAATCGGTACGCTGGAGACATCCATCCTGCCCTACGAGGACTGCTGCACGGTGTTTACCCCCAAGCACCCCAAAACCAAGCCCATGCTGGGGCAGGTGATCCACGCCGAGCAGAAGCTTGACCGGGAGGCACTCATCGACCGGGCGCTGGCGTCCGTGGAAAAGGTGACGGTGAAGTATCATGACGAGCCTTGCTGCTGAAGTCCTGACGGCGCTGCAGGGCAGAACGCTGGCCACCGCCGAAAGCTGTACCGGCGGCGGCATCGGCGCGGCGCTGACCGCCGTCCCCGGCAGCTCGGCGGTCTACAAGGGCGGCATCATCAGCTACTGCAACGAAATCAAGCGGAAGCTGCTGGGGGTGGACCCGGCGGTGCTGGAGACGCTGGGGGCGGTTTCCGCCCCGGTGGCCGAAGCCATGGCCCGGGGCGCCCGGCAGGCACTGGACGCCGACGCGGCGGTGTCGGTGACGGGGCTGGCCGGTCCCGGCGGCGACGAATTCGGGCACCCGGTGGGCACCGTGTTCCTGGGCTACGCCGACGGTGCCCGGTGCGTGTCCGAAGAGCATCATTTCTCCGGCAGCCGGGAGGAGGTCCGCCGACAGGCGGCGGAGGCCGCCCTGGGGCTGATTCTAAAAATGAAAAGAGGTGATCAAAAAGATTAAAGCGAAAATATTACTGCCATATGGGCGTTGCTCCTTGCCGTAATGACCGTGATCGCCTGCGCACTCGCTGCGGTTACTGTGACAGGCATCAAGGGCTATCTTTTTTGCTGTATCAACGGTGAGTGATAACGGAAGAGAGCTGTTCTGAATAGGATCCAGATCGGACCTGTTCGTTATTTTTGCTTTTCAAGATACTCACAGGCGGAAACGGCAGCGACCGTGCCGTCGGAAACAGCCGTCGTGAGTTGGCGAACGCTCTTTATGCGGCAGTCGCCTGCGACAAAAGCAACGGCAGAAAAGAAAGAAGGCCGAGTCTGCTGTGATGTGTCAGGGTGAGCCGGTCAGAAGGATCTGATAAATGAGCACGCTCCTCTTAATGTGCGCTGCCGGCTTTGGCCTTTTGGCTGACGAGCCAAGCGGTCATATCCCGCAAGGTTTCCTCGATCGGGCGCGGCCGATAGGCGAACCTCTCCGTTGCGGCCTCATGGGTAAACCGTCCGTTTGAACCAAGAACGGCAATAGAATATGGGGTGAAGAAAAGCGGTTTTTTTTCTTTCAGGCAACGGCGTTCAAAGTACGGAGCCGCAAGCCTTGCGATTTTTAACGGCAAACATATGGGGCGGTATATCCGCTTGGCAGCCTTTCCGACGATCTGCAGCATCCTGCGGATGGTGACGTAATGTCCGGACAGAATGTAACCCTTGCCCTGCTCGCCGCTTTCCGCGCAAGCCAGGATCCCTTTTGCCACATCCCGTACATCAACAAAATCATACCCGCCGCGCACGGCAAAGGGCAGCTTACCGGTGAGAAAGGACTTTGCCATTGAAGTAAAGCTTCCGCCGATCACATCACCGGGGCCGATGATCCCGGAGGGAAAAACAATGCTGACGTTAAGCCCCTGCCGTGCTGCACGAAAGACCATTTCCGTTGCAGCTGCTTTGCTTTTGGCATAATCGCCGTCTACAAGTCCCGGAGAAAACTCGCAATCCTCTGTAATGACGCAATTCTTCGGTTTTTCCGGTATGGCGTGTACAGAGCTGACATAGATCATCTTTCCTATGTGATGCTCCAAGCATTGCCGGACGACCTTACAGGTGCCGTCTATATTGACCTGATAGAGCTTTGAGCCGGATCTGGAGGCGACGGAGATGATGCCGGCACAGTGGATCACGCAGGTGTCGGCATCCGCGTCCGCAAAGAACTGCGCAAGCGAGTCATCTTCGCATATATCGCCGATGACCGTACGGACCTTTTCCGGGAGCAAAGCCGCATAAGGGTCATCGTGCAGCACCAATGCGTCTACCCGTACATTGCGGCGTACCAGCTCCTCAACGATCGCCCGACCGAGAAAACCGGTGGCGCCGGTGATCAAATATCTGTTATACATAGAGAAAACCTCCTTTAGATAACCGTACAGGTGTTGACTATCTTTCACAAGTATAGTATATTGGATATAAAAGATAAAAGCAATCGGCACTCACGTTCTAACTGAAAGAAAAACAACATCTTTCTCGTGGGTGTTGCCTAACTTTGTGAACTTTTTTCGGAGGAAATTTGAATGGAAAAAACAGATGCCAGAAAACGCTATACACAGATGGTGCTTAAGCAGTCTTTACTGAAGCTGCTGAAAGAAAAACCGGTCAACAAGATCACCGTAAAAGAGGTGTGCGAGCTGTCACAGCTGAACCGAGCGACCTTCTATGCACATTACAGTGATTGCTTTGCATTGCTGGAGAGCATCGAGAACGAGCTTATCGGGGCGTTTGAACGATCCCTTCGTTACGTAAACTCATTTGATGTTACGGCTCTTATCGAAGCTATTTACGAAATGATCGATCAGAACCGGGAGGCTTGCAGGGCTTTGATTCTCGGAAACACAAGTTCCACAATCCTTAAGCGAATGATTGCACTCGCCAAAAAGGACAGTATTGCTTACTGGCGAAAGGAACTGCCTATGGCCGGGGATGCGGAGCTTGAGATGATGTATACCCACCTGTCAAACGGTTTGATGCATGTTGTTGTGGAGGGCTATGATCAGTATAGCAAAAAGGAAATCATTCGCTTTGTCAGCCGGGTGGTGAAGAACAGCCTTTCGCTGTTCAAAAAGC
>CAJLCS010000098.1 GCA_905205195.1 uncultured Eubacteriales bacterium | reverse complement strand
CCTTCGCGTTCTTCGTGGCCTCGGTGTTTGCCTCCTGCTATTCGGAGCTGATGGCGCGGATCCGGAAATACCCGGCCATTTCCTATCTGGTGGTTTCCATTTTTCCGCTGCTTCCCGGCGGTGATATCTATTACACCATCAATTACGCCGTGCAGGGGGATATGGTGAATTTCTCCCAGCGGGGGATGCACACCATCGCCGTGGCCGGGTCCATGGCCGTGGGTATCCTGCTGGCGGCGACGGCCGTCCGCCTGATCAGCAGCCGGAAAAAGGGCCGCAAAGGCTGAGCGTCTCTTGATTTTGCAGGGGTGCTGTGGTATAATCTGACTGAAAATGGCACAAATAAACAAGAAGGAAGGAACTTCCATGAATACGTCCGTTTTTGAAACCTACGAGTCTTCCGTCCGCTCTTACTGCCGTCATTTTCCCGCCGTTTTTTCCAGAGCGGAGGGGGCCATGATGTACGACGAGGACGGCAATGCCTATATCGACTTTTTCTGCGGCGCCGGTGCGCTGAATTACGGCCATAACAATCCCTATATCATCGACAAGATGATCGATTACCTGAAATCCGGTGGCCTGCTCCACGGCATGGATATGTATACCCCCGCCAAGCGCCTGTTCATCGAGACGCTGGAGACGAAAATCCTCCAGCCCCGGGGCCTGAACTACCGGGTGATGTGCTGCGGCCCCACGGGCACCAACGCCATCGAGGCGGCGCTGAAGCTGGCCCGGAAGTACACCGGCCGGTCCAATATCTGGGCCTTCATGGGCTGCTTCCACGGCATGACGCTTGGCTCCCTGTCGCTGACCACCGAGAAATACGCCCGGGATGCGGCGGGCATCTCCCTGGAAAACTGCACCCATATCCCGGCGCCCTATATGTTCCCGGAGCTGGACGTGATCGCCTACATGCAGCGGCTGCTGGACGACGATCATTCCGGCGTGGAGAAGCCTGCGGCGCTGATTATGGAGACGGTCCAGGCGGAGGGCGGCATTTATCCCTTTACCCCGGAATTTTTGAAGGATTGCCGGGCCTTCTGCGACAAAAACAGTATTCTGCTGATTGTGGACGATATTCAGGCGGGCTGCGCCCGGACCGGCACGTTCTTCTCCTTCGAGCGGGGCGGCATCAAGCCGGACATGGTGGCCCTGTCCAAGTCCATCGGCGGCGTGGGAATGCCCATGGCGCTGCTGCTCATCGACCCGGAGAAGGATATCTGGAAGCCCGCCGAGCATAACGGCACCTTCCGCGGCAACCAGCTGGCCTTTGTGGCGGGCAAGGCGGCACTGGAATACATGGTGGACCATGAGCTGGAAAAAGAAACCCGGCGCAAGGGCGTCATCGTGGAAAACTTCCTGAAAAACGAGATCCTGCCGATGGACAGCCGCCTGTCCTACCGGGGCATCGGCCTGATGTGGGGCATCGACTGCGCGGCGCTGGGCGGCGACCGCTTCAGCGAAGCGGTGGTGGAAGCCTGCTTCAAGCGCAATCTCATCCTGGAGCGGGCCGGGCGGAACAGCAGCGTCGTCAAGCTGATGCCCACGCTGGTCATCGACGACGAAACGCTGAACCGGGGCCTGGCCATCCTGAAGGAGGCCTTCCAAGAGGTTCTGGCCAATTCGTAAGCATTCTGGGGAAAAGAGAAGTAGTATCATGAAAACCTTTCGATTCTATGCGGCCATGGTGACGGCCAAGTCCGCCCGTCTGGCCCTGCGGGTGCTGGGGCGGAACGCCACCTACCTGCCGGGAAAAATCGCGCTGAAGCTCTGCAAGGACTTCCTCGGCCAGCTGACGCCGCCCAGAACGGTGATCGCCGTCACCGGCACCAACGGCAAAACCACCGTCAGCAACCTGCTGACGTCCATCCTGACGGAGAACGGCTATCGGGTGACCAACAACAGCTTCGGCTCCAACGTGCAGGCAGGTGTCACGACGGCGCTGCTGGAGGATTCCACCTGGACCGGCAAGCCGAAAAAGGACATTGCCGTGCTGGAGGTGGACGAGCGCAGTTCACTGCTGGTCTATCCTTACCTGAAGCCGGACTATCTGCTGTGCAACAACATTATGCGCGATTCGCTGAAGCGCAATGCCCACACCGGCTTTATTTCCTATATCATCAGCAAGGCCATGCCGGAATCCACCCATCTGATTCTCAACGGCGACGATCTGATCTGCGCCAATCTGGCGCCCCAGTGCAAGAATCGGACCTATTTCGGCATGGACGCCGAAAAGCCGGAAAAGACGGCTCCTCAGTTCGTGCGGGACATCGTCTACTGCCCCCGATGCGGCGAGGCGCTGCAGGCGGAGTACCTGCGCTATAACCACATCGGCCGGATGTACTGCCCGTCCTGCGGCTTCCGCTCGCCGGAGCGCGACTTTACCGTTACCGCCATTGACCGGGCAGGGCAGACCATGACGGTGGCCCACGACGGCGTGGAGGAGCGGTTCCATCTGCCCAACGACAATGTGGTGAACATCTACAATGCCTGCGGCATTGTGGCGCTGCTGACCCGGGTGGGGCTGACCTACGACCAGATTGCAGGGGGCTTTGAAAAGACGAAGATTGTGGCTTCCCGGTTTGAGGACCTTCATGCAGGTGACCTGCATATCATCATGCAGATGGCCAAGGGCCAGAATCCCATTGCCTGCGCCCGGTGCTACAGCTATGTGGCCCAGTATCCCGGTGAGGACAAGGCCGTGGCCATTCTGGTGGACGACATTGCCGACAACGACGGCAACTCCGAAAGTACCTGCTGGCTGTACGACTGCGATTATTCCTATCTGGCGGACCCGTCCATCGGGCAGATTGTCTTTGGCGGACCCCGCTGCCGGGATCAGTACCTGAGGGCACTGATGGCCGGCGTCAGCCCGGAGAAAATGCAGATCACGGAGAATTCCGCCGAGACGGGCAAGCTGCTGGATACGGACCGGTTCAAAACGGTTTTTGTGCTCCATGAGCTGTACCGGCCCGAGGATGCCAAGGTCATCAAGCGGGACCTGATTGCCAGGGGACAGGAGGCACAGAAATGACCATTGAAATTCTGTTTGACGAGGTTTGCGGCCTGTACGGTGACGCCCAGAACGCCGCCTATCTGCAGGCCACTGTGCCCGATGCCGCGGTTATCCACACGCCGTTGACGGCGGAGCCGTATTTTGCAAAGCAGACGCCGGATCTGATCTACATCGGCTCCATGCCCGAGCAGATTCAGCGCCGGGTTATTGAGAAGCTGATGCCGCTGAAAGCGCGGCTGGCCGAGTTGGTGGAGCAGGGGATTCCCATTCTGGCCACCGGAAACGCCGGAGAGATTTTCGCCAAAAGCATCGACTATGTGACGGAGGAAATCCACACCGACGCGCTGGGCTTTTTCGACCTGACGGTGAAAACCAACCTGTTTGACCGCTACAACGGCAAGGTGCTGGGGGATTGCGCCGGTATTCCCATTGTTGGCTTCCGGTCCCAGTTCAGCTTCCTGTACGGGGACAATTCCGACTGCTATTTCGCCCGCTGCATCCGGGGCGACGGCATCAACCGGGAAAGCAAGCTGGAGGGAATGCGGAAAAACAATCTGATGTGCACCCAGATTCTGGGGCCGATTCTGCCGCTCAACCCGCTGTTCTGCGAGTACCTGCTGAAGCTGTGCGGTGTGGAGGCCAAGGCGGCCTATCGGGAGGCGGCCATGGACGCTTACGAGCAGCGATTGAAGGAATTCCAGGATCCGAAGGTTGTCTTCGGACACAACATCTGAACAACAAAGCGGCCGGACGTATGTCCGGCCGCGATTTTTATGCTTCCGCCGCTTCACTGCCTGCCGGGGCGGATGCCGTCTCGGGACAGAAGCTGCCGCGCAGAATATTGAAGACGCCTGCGGAGGTTGCCTGATAATCCTCCATCAAATCCCGGAGATAAGCTTCCCCGGTCGGTTCCAGATGGTAGTAGATTCTCGACATCCGCCGCCCGATCAGCTCCCTGCGGTCGGAGATCATTTTTTGCTCCAACAGCTTATACAGCACCGGATATAAAGATCCTTCCTGCGAAATGATGGCACCGTCGCTTTGGCGGGCCATTTCCTGCACCAACTGATAGCCGTACATATCCTGCTGCTTCAGAAGCGCGAGGACCACCAGGGATGCAATTCCCTTGCGAAAATTGCTCTGCGTTGCCGGAATAGACGTAGAAATCAGCCCCTTTTTACCTGTGTATCTACATAAAGAATACCACAAAAAGAAACAAAATCAATATTTGTGTAAGGCAATCTAAGACTTAAAGATTACCTTTCCTACGCAATTATGATGGACAATTTCTGCAAACTATATTCCGAACACAATATAATTTACTGACTTAGTACACAAAATATGATTGTAAATTACTTACAAATTATACACAATGACCGACAGCGAAAAACCTTTCTTCCTCCATTCTTTTACTGCGGTATGAAATTTCAAATAATGACCGGAAAAAAATCCTGCTATTTTTCTAAAATTTGATAAATTGTACAAAATTGCCAGTTAATCGATTGCACGCAGCCCTGACGCCTTTCCGGGAAACCGGATTGACGGCAGGGCAGTTTTCTGCTATGATAAAGAAAATGAGGGGAGTGGGCTATGAAGTTTCTTTATCTGGACGAGGCTATCGCCGTCTGTGAAAAGCCGCCACGGGTGTTGTCCACCGATGAGCCGGGCGGAATGCCGGAGCTGGTGCGGCGGGCCATCGGAATGCCGGAAGCGGACATCCGGACGGTCCACCGGCTGGATCGGGTGGTCAGCGGGCTGATGGTGCTGGCCCGGTCGCCGGAGGCGGCGTCGGCTCTGTCGCAGCAGATTCGGGAGCAGACGTTTCAAAAGGAATATCTGGCGGTTCTCCACGGCGTTCCGGCCGAACCTGTGGGGACGCTGCGGGACCTGCTTCTGCGCGACAAGGTGGAGCGCAAGACCTATGTGGTGCAGGCGCCGGGGAAGGGCGTTCAAGAGGCCGTTCTGGACTACCGGCTGCTGGCGATCCGCGGCCCGCTGAGCGAGGTGGCCATTACCCTCCGCACAGGCCGGACCCATCAGATCCGCGCCCAGTTTGCAAGCCGTGATCTGCCGCTGGTAGGGGACCGGAAGTACAGCACCCGGGAGGATCCCTGCGAAATCGCGCTTTGGTCGTGCCGGCTGACCTTCGTTCATCCGGTGACCGGGCAGCAGCTGACGTTTACGGCGCAGCCGCCGGATCGGGCGCCGTGGGAGAAATTTCGCGTGTAAGCATCCGGCGCAGGGCAGCTTCAAAGGCCTGATCCTGCTGCACGGTGCGTTTTTTTGGCCCGCGTAGATGGCCGCCGGCGGCGCGGCGCTTTCTGGCCTCATGACGGGCCAGCAGCAGCGCGTCGATATTGTCGGCGGTGTAGGCCCATCCGTCCTGGTGCAGGACCCGAGCGCCCTTCCCAAGGCACATGGCGGCCAGCCCGTAATCCTGGGTCACCACCAGATCGCCGGGTTTGGCCAGATTGACCAGCCGGAAGTCGGCGCTGTCGGCACCCTGGTCCACCGTGACGGTTTCGGCGCCGTCCCGGCGCATTTCGTGGGCCGTGTCACAAATCAGAACGCAGCGCGTCCCGGTTTCCCGGCACAGCCGGAGGGCAATCTCCGTCACCGGGCAGGCGTCCGCGTCGATGAATACGGTCATATCATCACCTCATTTCCACTATCATACCAGGAAACGGCGGCAGCGGCAAGAGAAAAGGAGACGTTATTGTGAGCCATTACGATTTTTATCAGAATAAAGAGTGCGAATATTTTCCCTGCCACAAGGGGGCGGATCCGGAGACGTTCAGCTGCCTGTTCTGCTTCTGTCCTCTGTATGCGCTGGGGGAGCAGTGCGGCGGCAGCTGCACCTATACGGAGCAGGGGATCAAGGACTGCTCCAACTGCCTGCGGCCCCACAGACGGGAGAATTACCCGGCCATTTGCCGGGATTTGACCAAGGTCATGGAGCTGGCCCGGAAGAAACCGGAAGAAAAGGCTTGATTTTTCGCCGGGGGAATGGTATAATCAAATAGTTCTACGGAGAGGTATCGAAGTGGTCATAACGGGGCCGACTCGAAATGCGCGTTGGCTCTGGCCGTTTTCTCCGCTGAAAACCCTTGATTTA
>CAJLCS010000097.1 GCA_905205195.1 uncultured Eubacteriales bacterium | reverse complement strand
TTCCATAAGCTGGCCGGTAACATCTCTGCCAGCTACACCACCGCCAAAAAGACGGAAATCGTCAGCTTCACGGCGGTCACCGGCGCCTCCGACGGCTGCGTGATCCTCAGCTTCACCGCCGACGGCCCCAGCCCGGACCAATGGACCCTGTCCTATCAGGCGGAAGGCGAGGAAGCCAAAACCACCACCTTCACCGGCCACAGTGTCACGCTGCCGGATCTGACCGTCGGCAAGACCTACACCTTCCGGCTGGTGCCCACCGACGGCATGTACCTCACCGGCACCGAGGAAATCACCTACACCGCCAGCAAGCTCCTCACCGCCGAAAATGCCCGGTTCACCGCGCTGAACGGCAACGACGTGACGCTGGCCTGGGATACCCCGGCCGACGCCGGCGACATCAGCTGGACCGTCAACGAATACGATGCCGACGGCACCCTGACCGCCAACTATCCCCTGTCCGTTTCGCCGCTGACCGTGACGCTGGAGTCGCTGGACAGCGCCCACACCTTTGAAATTCTGGCTTCCGGCATGACCCAGGGCGTGCAGCTGCCGTTGTCTGCCAATCCGGCTCAGCTGGACAGCTTCCTGCCGGACACCTCCAACCCGCCCCGGTTCTATCTGCAATGGGGCTATTCCGGCAGCGCCCCGACCGGCGGCTGGAATGTCACCGTCACCGCCGACGGCAGCGCCCCCTTGAATACCCTCAGCTGCTCCGACAGCAATCTGGAGCTGGACACTCTGATTCCCGGCGCCCACTATGTGTTCACCATCACGGCTGCCGACGGCTCCACCGTTTTCGGCGGCGTCTATGAATACGACGCCCCGGCCGCCCAGCCCTTCGAGGGCTACTGGGTCACGGCGGACCTGTTCGACTTCCGGATGTGCCGCACACCGGAGGAAACGGACTGGGATCGCTACACCCTGTCGGAGGACGACTACACCACCGCCTTCGCCGCCGGAGAAAAGGCGTCGTTCCTGGTTTATGTAAATGGCAGCTACGACACCTCCGACGACACCGTCGTCACCTTCTTCGTGATCCGGAATTCCGCCGGTGTGCCGGTGATGGTCAGCAGCCAGAGCCGCACCTGGACGCAGATGTGGTATCAGCGCTACTGCTCGCTGGACATTCCGGAGTTGCCCACGGAGCCGGGCCAATACACCATCGACATTTACTTTAACGGGATGGCCGCCGGAACCGTGAACTTCCAGATTCAATAAGACCTTCCAACGAAAAAGGACGTTCTGCCAACATCAGAACGTCCTTTTTCATATTCGTTTCAGCCGTCGATCCATTCCACACGGCTGGCCTGCGCCAGGATTTCCACGGAGGCCTGCCGGTTTTCCACATAATCGCCGCCGCTTTCTTCATAATCGGCGGTGATTGCCTCCAGCTCCGCGGAAAACACCCCGGCGTCGAGGGGCAGCACGGTGACCTTGCCGCGCCGGATCCGCATGGTTTCCACACAGACGCCGGGCCATTCGCCGGTTTCCGCGCCGCTTTCCAGAATCGTTCCGTTGCGGCACAGGGAGACGAAAACCCATGCATTGCCATGTCGGGGCGTCGGGTTCTCCGCGTTCCAGCCGCCTTCACGCTCCCAGCGCACCACATAGCCCACCGACGGGTGCCGGGCGCGAACCGCGCGTACCGTTTCGCAAACATCCCGGAAAATGGCATCCTCCTGCGCCGAAAGTGCCTGTCCACCGGAGGACGGTGCCGTCTTTTCCCCCGCGGCAGGCCGGGCAGGCGGCGCCTGCTTTCTTTTCAGGTAATGGAGCCGCCAGAGCAGGCACAGCAGGAGAAAACCAAAGCATCCCCACTGAAAAAGCCGCTGCTTTGCCGACACGCTTCCCGCTTCCACGGGTTGTGGAGGAACCTCCGTCCGAAGCGTCGTCCCGGCGAACAGATGCACGACTCCCAGGAAGATCAAAGCCGTTGCAACGCCGAGCACGGCGTACTTTTTCCAGTGGATGCGGCGCTCTTCCCGCTCCTTTTGGCGTTTTTCTACAAGTTTCTCCGCCGTGACAGGATCAAGCTGGTGCCGCGCCGTGTCGATTTTCCCCCAGACGGCAATGGCAGCATTCACGACGCTCAGAATCACATTGCCTGTAAGCGCATCCGCCGCGGGGACCCGATACGCCGACGTAAAAGCGGCCAGTGCCAGCGCCGCCATGCCCGGAAGCAGGGCAGCGGAATACCACTGCATCAGCCGGGCCGACCGTGCAGGATCGGAGCTGATCTTCCGGAAGGAGCGAATCAATGTTTTCCGGTCCCGTTCCGGCCCCAGGCCCGCACTCCGGGAGGGCGGAGCCGTGAAAAACTCCTGGCAGGTCATCCCCGCCAGCGCCAGCGCCTCCCGCAGAAGCCAGGACGCGCAAAGAAGGTTCACCGGCACCAGCGCGACAGAATAAAAAATGCACAATCCCCGCAGGTTCATGCGCCCACCTCCTTTTTCGGTGTTACCCGGATTCTAACACAGGTTGACGGCTTCTGTAAAGGCTTATTCTGAAAATCACCGGAAAAATCAGGGATCGGGAAGCGAATACGTCATCCCCAGCATTTCATATTTCGCCCCCGCCATGGCGTTATAGGGCAGCTGCTCCCAACGGCTGTCCCCGATCATTTTCCTGATTGCCGAGAGATTTTCGGGGGTATCGGTGATCCCCGGAATCAGCGGGGTGCGGATGAGATACGGTTTGCCGCTTTTCTGAAGGGTTCTGAAATTTGCAAGGATGCGTTCATTGCCGACGCCGGTATATTTTTGATGGGCATCCCGATCGGCAAGCTTGATGTCCATGATAACGAAATCCATTCTCCCGATCACGTCCGCAAAAAGCTCTGCCACTGCATAGCCGCTTGTTTCAATGCAGAGCGGAATTTCCTTCAGCTCTTCCGTTAAGTGCAGCAGAAATTCCGGCTGCATCAGCGGTTCTCCCCCCGAAAAGGTCACGCCGCCAAAGAAAGCGCCCAGCGGCTCTGCGGATTTCCGTAGTTCCTTCGCCAGGTCCGCCGCATGGACGGTCCTGCCCGCAACGGACAGCAGATCATCAGGGCAAATGTGCAAGCACCGGCCGAAGGGGCGGCAATCCGGGTGGCCACAAGGCGCCCGGCATAGCCCGCAGTGCCGGCAGCGGTTTTCCTTCGCCATCAGCTGGGGCTTGGGCGAAAGCCCCTCCGGATTGTGGCACCACCGGCAGCGCAGTGGACAGCCCTTGAAAAACACGGTGGTGCGGATGCCCGGCCCGTCGTGCACCGCCATCTCCTTGATATCGAAAATCGTTCCGGTCATATCCGATACACCTGCCGCGCCATCACATGGTCCTGATACTTTTTATCAAGCTCCACAAAGTAGGCGCTCCACCCCCATACGCGCACAACAAGATGCCGGTGGTTTTCCGGGTGCTTCTGCGCGTCACGCAGCGTGTCCGGATTCACCGTGTTCAGCTGCAGCTGATGTCCGCCGCGGTCGATAAAGCTTTTGACAAGAAGGGCCACCTTTTCCGTACCGTCCTGACCGGCAAAGACGCTTTGATCAAACTCCAGCGTCAGCGGTCCGCCGTTGATGGCATTTTCAAAGTGCGGCTTCGTCATAGACCCGATGACGGAGACCGGTCCCTTCACCTTGGCAAACAGGCTGACGGAGAAATTCGCGCCGAAGGGCTCCCCCTTTCTTCTCCCGTCCGGCGACGCGCCGATTTCGTCAGCGCACAACAGATAAAACATGGCGCTGCCGGTACCGGCTCTGTAAAGGCCGCCCCTGCAATTTCTTTTGCCTGCAAAGGCGCCTGCAAAGGTGTCGAGCAATGCGACGGCAATGCCGTCCACCGCATCGTCGTTATTACCCAGCTTGGGGGCTTCATAGCGGAGAGCGTGCAGCAGAACCGGATCGTTTTCAAAGTTGGAATCCACGGCTCTGAGAAATGCTTCTCTGGAAATGCGCTTTTCCTCGTAAACGTATTGCCGGATGGCCGCCAGAGAATCCGTGGCAGTAGCAATGCCCACACCATGAATGCCGAAATTGTTGTAGGATCCGCCCTGGTTGGCGTCAAAGCCGTTGATGCAGGTCATAAACGGCGTCGGGACAAAATAGACGCTTTTGATTTTGCCGCAGATTTCGTCCGCCTGCCTTTTGATCCGGCGCTTGACCGCCGCGAAGAACTCTTCAAAGGTATCGCACCGCAAAAAGTCCTCGTGCAAGGCATCGTCCACGGATTTCGGGTAGGACAGCGCCGCAATGTTGACGACATCCATTGCAACCTTCGGCACGATAAATTCCCAGCACGCTGCAACGCTGTAGTCGGCGGCATCCCGGTGCGCGTAGCCCAGCTTTTCCAGCGCCGGAATGACAATATCGTCGTTACAGTACTGCGGGAAACCCAGCCCTGCTTTGGTCAGCTCAGTTGCGTCGATATAGCGCTCCAAAGGCGTATTTTTACCGACTCGCAGGTTGATTTTGGGATCAATCAGCCCGTTATGGAGCGAAGCCTTGAGGCAAAGCGCCGAAAGGAGATTAAAGCAGTCCTTTCCGTTTTCATCCACACCGCCAAGCATCAGGCTCTGGCCGTTGTCTCCCCGCTGTACGCCGAAATAAAGGTCATAGTCCTTATGGAAGGATAGGAAAAAGTCCTCCACAAGCGCCAGGGCCGTTTCTTCCGTGTAAACGCCGCGCTCCATATCCGCTTTCAGGTAGGGGTACATCTTCTTATCAAATCGCCCGACAGTAAGATGGTTGTCCCCTTCCAGCCACAGCGCAAAGTGAATAATTCTGAAAAACTGAAGCGCCTCCCGGAAATTTCGCGCAGGATAACGCGGCACCTGCTCCAGCACCGCGGCAATGTCCCCTCTTCCGAGCCGCACCGCCTCGTCGCGGTAACGATCAGAAAGATCGATGATACTGTCGATGGCCCGTTTGCCGTATACATCGGCACTTTTCCGCAGTTCGAGCAACCCCTTGGCAATCACGCCGTAATAGTCCGGCGCGATATTATTGACGAAACCGGCATTCGGGCCGCATTCCTTCCACTCCTGCTCCGTCAGGACATTCCGATCGCAGGTGGCCGTGCGTACAAAGCAGATCAGTTCCCCGTCCCGGATCACCGGTGTCTGCGCCTTGCAGAGCCGTTCAAACCGGTCCGTTGTCCGCTCGATGAAGGAAAACCCTTTCTCGCGGTACTGTGCGGGGGTATCGCCGTGAAACTCGGTTCGCAGCTTGTGGTGCTCGTTGTTGACATAGTAATCGTAAACCGCCTTGTTCATGCTCCAGCAGCTCCTTTGTATCATGGTATTTCTATCATAAATCAAAGAGTTGACATTTTCGCGCATGATGTTGTATAGTATCGGCAGGAATTTATCCTTCAAGGGGTGGGAGTCATGGTTTTTCATCAACCCGGCAATTCGCAAAGTCATAATTTTGACGCCCGATTTTACGAAGCGGACATCTGGAAACCGCACTTTCATAAAAGCCTGGAGCTGGTCCATGTACTTGGCGGGCGCCTGAGATGTTATGCCGACGGTCACAATTATTGTCTGGAAGCAGGAGATTGGGGGCTTTGCCTGCCCTATGACATTCACGCCTATGAACCAGAGGCGCAAACACGCTACTGGGTCTGCGTTTTTTCCGAGGACAACGTCCACGATTTTTTGAAATTGACCCGAGAAAAAGCCGGGAGTTTTCAATTCCGCTGCCGTCCCGTTGTTGCCGATTTTTTAAGCGAGAGTCTGATCCACTGTCTGAATCCGTCGCAGCTGCTGATCAAGGCCGCACTTTACGCCGTGTGCGACGAATATCTGAAAAACGTAACCCTGATCGACAAAAACAAAAAGATGGCGGACAATATTGCCGCCATCACGGATTATATGGAAAAGAACCACACGAAAAATATCACGCTTTCGGATATCAGCCATCTGCTGGGCTACGATTACAACTATGTTTCAAGATATTTTCACGCGGTTTTCAAAATGTCGTTTTCGGAATTTTTGAGTGTGTACCGGCTGGAAACTGCCGTCAGGCTTCTGGAGCAAAGCGACAAAAAAATTCTGGATATTGCATTGGAAAGCGGCTTTCAAAGCGTCCGCAGCTTCAACGCCTGCTTCCGGTCGCATTTTCATATGTCCCCCACGGCGTACAGGAAGGGTGCCTCAGCGCAAAGAGGATAACGGACGGCCGTTCCACCTGCTGCGTCAGACGCAAGCGGGCAGCTTACGCTACCCGCCGGTTTTCTCACAGTTTCCCGGTTTTCC
>CAJLCS010000096.1 GCA_905205195.1 uncultured Eubacteriales bacterium | reverse complement strand
GAAAACCGCCTGCAGGTCGATATCGTCCGGCTGCACCGTCTGCAGCTCTATGGTCACGGAGAAGGTGTTGGCGTTGTAGGCGTCCAGCAGGTCGGCATACAGGGTCTTGATGTCCAGCGCCGAATCCGGCGTGCCCAGCGTCAGCGTCAGCGTCTGCTTGGGGGCGCTGCGGTCGATTTTGTCCGCCTCCAGACTGGGGCGGGTTCCCTCGATTTTCACCGTGGGCTGGGTCAGCTTGGTGTTGTATTGCCCGTTCAGCGCGTCCATCTGGGCCTGCAGGTAGGTTTCATCCAGATGCAGGTAAGGAATCAGGTCCACCTCATAGGGCTTGCTCTTCGCTTCCCGTCTGGCCTTGCGCCGGGCGGCACTGGAGCCGGTGCGGCCGTACTGATAGGCCGCCTCCACCGCCGCGTCCACGTCCAGCTCGGCGCCGGTGTCCTTGGGGGAAAGAACCACGTCCCCCTCCGGCAGGTGCAGCACCATATCCGTCACGGGATAGGTGTTGTCTGCGGCCAGATGCAGCACATTTTTCGCTTCCTGGGGCGTCATACCGCCCAGATTGACTCCCGCCGCCGTCACATTGGGCAACATCCGCCCGTCGTC
Organism: uncultured Eubacteriales bacterium; assembly: GCA_905205195.1. Classification (GTDB taxonomy): domain Bacteria; phylum Bacillota; class Clostridia; order Oscillospirales; family Oscillospiraceae; genus Faecousia. Next base: position 5,646 of record CAJLCS010000096.1, on the reverse strand, counting down.
GCCGGTATAGCCGAAATAATACCACAGTCCCCCTGCCAGCGCAGCAACCACCACGGCCGCCGCCACGCAGATGACCGCGATGGCGGCTTTTTTGTTTTTCAGGCCGCCGGATGCCTTCTGTTCGGCGGTGGTCGGCGTTTTTTGCTCGCCGGTTACCTGCCGGAAGGTCTCTTCTATTTCCGTATTCTCCGCCGACCGGCGGGACTTTTCAAACTTTCCCATAAATCTAGGTCACACTCCTGTCTGCCTCCCAATGGATCTCTGATTTCTATATTGTACCATATTTCAGGCGGATTGCAACGGCTATTTCCCGCCGCCCGGAAAGATTCAGAATTTGTTCAGAACCCGTCAGCTCCCGCAGCAAACCTGATAGCGCTGCAAGAACACCTTGCTCTGCCGCAGGCTGTCCACGCCGCTCACCAGCTTCAGCCGCAGCGTGGGCTGCTTGGCCGTCGCCAGGAACTGCACCCGGGCCTTGTAATCCGGATCGGCACACAGGGCGCTGACCGCCTCGAAATTCAGATTTCCCATGGTAAACAGCACGTCCCCGGCCTTCTGCCGGATGTCCGTGATCCCCGCGCTCCGGGCCTGGGCACGCAGCAGGGCAATGTCGATGAGGTTCAGCACGCCTCTGGGCGGCTCGCCGTAGCGGTCCACGATTTCGTCCAGCAGGTCGTTGGCGTCGTCCTGGGTCCGGATGGCCGCCATCCGGCGGTACAGGTCCATCCGCTCCTCGCCGCTGGAAACGTAGGCCGGGTCCACATTGGCGGTAACGTTCAGATCGGCGGTGCAGTCCGGCTCTCTGGGCTTCTCGCCCCGCTCCTCCAGCACGGCCTCGTCCAGCAGCTTCAGGTACATATCGTAGCCCACGGACATCATATGGCCCGACTGCTCCGCCCCCAGCAGATTGCCGGCGCCCCGGATCTCCAGGTCCCGCATGGCGATTTTGAAGCCGGAGCCGAATTCCGCGAAATCCCGGATCGCCGACAGCCGCTTCTCGGCAATCTCCGACAGGTTCTTATCCGGCCGGTAGGTAAAGTAGGCGTAAGCATGCCGGGTGGACCGGCCCACCCGGCCCCGGAGCTGATGCAGCTGGCTCAGGCCGAACCGGTCGGCGTTTTCGATAATCAGCGTATTGGCGTTGGGGATATCCAGGCCGGTTTCGATGATGGTGGTACACACCAGCACCTGAATGTTGCCCTCGGACATACTCTGCATCACGTCGCTGAGGGCTTCCTCGCCCATCTGGCCGTGGGCCACCGCCACGGAAATGCCGGGAATCCGCCGCTGGAGCGCCGAAGCGCACTGGTCGATGGTCTCCACCCGGTTGTGCAGGTAGTAGACCTGTCCGCCCCGGGCCAGCTCCCGGCGGATGGCGTCGTCCAGAATGGCGTTGTTGTGCTCCATCACAAAGGTCTGGACCGGATACCGGTCCGCCGGCGGCTCCTCCAGCGTGGACATATCCCGGATGCCGGACATGGCCATATTCAGCGTCCGGGGAATGGGGGTGGCCGACAGGGTCAGCACATCCACGCCCTTGGAAATTTCCTTCAGCCGCTCCTTGTGGCTGACGCCGAAACGCTGCTCCTCGTCGATAATCAGCAGGCCCAGATCCTTGAAAACCACGCTCTTTTGCAGCAGCTTATGGGTGCCGATAATCAGGTCCACGTTGCCGGAGCGGAGATTCTGCACCGTCCGCCGCTGTTCGCCGGAGCTGCGGAACCGGCTGAGCACGTCAATGTGGACCGGGAAGCCCCGGAACCGAGCCACCGCCGTCTGATAATGCTGCTGGGCCAGCACCGTGGTGGGCACCAGAATGGCCACCTGCTTGCCGTCCAGCATGGCCTTCATGGCCGCCCGCAGGGCCACCTCCGTTTTGCCGAAGCCCACGTCACCGCACAACAGGCGATCCATGGGCGTGGGGGATTCCATGTCCTTTTTGATGTCGGCGATGCAGCGCAGCTGGTCCTCGGTTTCCGGATAGGGGAAGTTGTCCTCAAATTCCTTCTGCCAAGGGCTGTCGGCGCCGAAGGCAAAGCCCTGCTGCCGCTTCCGGGCGGCGTAGAGCTGAATCAGCTCCCCGGCCATATCCTTGGCCGCCTTCCGGGCCTTGGCCTTGGCCTTCTGCCAGGCGTCGGAGCCGATTTTGTTCAGCTTGACATTGCTTTCCTCGCCGCCGCTGCCGATGTATTTGCTGACCATGTCCAGCTGGGTAGCCGGAACAAACAGCGTATCGGAACCCTGGTAGGCGATTTTGATATAATCCTTGATGGCGCCGTCCACCCGGATCCGCTCCATGGCCACAAACCGGCCGATGCCGTAGTTGTCGTGGACCACCAGATCGCCGGGGGACAGGTCCGTAAAGGCGCTGAGCTTCTGCCGGTTGGTGACCTCCTTTTTGGCCGCCTTCCGCTTTGTCTCCGGCCTGGCCAGCAGCTGGCCCTCCGTCACCACCGCCAGCTTGGCGTTGGGATACTCCATGCCGTAGGGCAGTGCCCCCTCGGTGAGCAGGATCTGCCCCGGCCGGGGGATCGTATCCAGCGGAATGCAGAGGAAGGACGACAGGCCCTTGACATGGAGGGATTCCTGCAGCACCTCCGCCCGGCGGCGGGTGCCGCAGAGCACCAGCGACCGGAATTCCATCTTCTGATAATGGGCAAGATCACTGACGGCAGCATCCAGATTGCCGCCGTAGCCCGGCAGCTGCTTACCGGTCATGGGCAGCAGCAGCCTGGGCGCGCAGCCCGCCGGATAGGACGCGCCGCCGAAGGCATCCACATACAGCAGCGTCCTGTTTTCCAGCCCCTTGCAGAAATCCTCCCACTGGCACACGAAATCGCACAGCTCTCCGGCCACCGTGCCGGACTGAAGCAGGCTGTCCAGCAGGATGCCCATTTCGTTGGACCGGTCCCGGGCGGCCCGGTGGAGATTGCTGTGATCGCACAGCACCACCAGCGCATTTTCCGGAAGGTAGTCCATGGCCGTGGCCATTTTCGGATAAATCAGGGCAAGATAGCGGTCGGATGCCGGGTTGTGCAGGCCGTTTTCGTATTTTTCAAGGTCTTTTTCCAGTGTGGCGATCAGTGGCTCGTTGGGCGTCTTCCGGCGCTTCTGCCGGGCTATGAGCTGCCGCAGATCGGCGCACAGCCCACCAATTCCTCCCTCGTGGAGGCAGGGCTGGGTCTCGCCCACCGGCAGAACCACAATGCTGTCCACGTTTTCCGTCCGCCGCTGGGTCACCGGGTCGAAATACCCCATGGTGTCCAGCTCTACGTCGAAAAATTCGCACCGGACCGGCTGATCCGCCGCCGGAGAAAAAAGGTCCAGAATGCCGCCCCGGACCGCGAACTGGCCCGGGCCTTCCACCATGGCGCAGCGGCTGTAGCCGGCGGCGGTCAGCCTGGCCGCCACATCCTCGACTTCATACTGCCCGCCGACCTTCAGCGTAAAGGCCGCCCGGTTCAGCACCGCCTTGGGCATGGTACGCAGGCTGAGGGATTCCCAGCTGAAAATTTGCAGCCGCACCGCTCCCCGGGCCAAATCGTACAGCTGCCGCAGCCGCTTCTGCTCCCATGCCCGGGAAACCACGGCGGTATCGTAAAGGGTCAGCTCCCGCCCCGGCAGCACCGGCGGCTCCTCGCCCAAAAAGGCCTTCAGCTCCGCCTGCATCCGCCGTGCCACCAGATCGTCCTGACAGATAACCACCACCGGCCGGGTCTGCTGCCGGTAAAGTCCGGCGATAAAGTGGCTCCGGTTGATCTGGCCGATGCCGGTCACCGCCACATTTCGGCTCTGGGTCAGCGCCTGAAGCGCGTCGCCGTACTCCGGAATGGTATTGAGAATTTCCAGCAGTTTGTCCATGGTTTCCCTCCTGTCCGGACAACGTGACAACGCGGAAAGAGGAACAAACGCCTCTTTCCGTGCTGTTTCGACTTTTTTACTCAGTTTTTCCCGTTAAAACGGTTTGCCGCCTCGGGAACGCCGTGATCAATGATGCACAGCGCCGCCTCCCCGGCCCGGCCCAGCGCCGGGTCCAGTGCCTTTTCCTCCGATGCGGAAAAGGTGGACAGCACCCACGCCGCCAGATCGTAATCCGGGTGGGGCTTGGCCCCGACCCCGATCTTCACCCGGGGAAAGGCCTCGCTTCCCAGCTCGGCAATGATGGATTTGATGCCGTTATGGCCCCCGGCGGAGCCGTCCTTCCGCACCCGCAGCCGCCCCGGCTCCAGCGAAATGTCGTCGAACAGGACGATGATCCGCTGAGGCGGAATCTGAAAATAGGCGGACAGCGGAAGCACCGACCGGCCGGACAGATTCATAAAGGTCTGGGGCTTGAGCAGGAACAGCTTCCGGCCGCCGTACTGGGTCTGGCCGTACAGGCCCTGAAACTTGGCCCGGTCCATCCGGCAGTCCAGCTTCTGTGCCAGACGGTCGATGGCCCGGAAGCCGCAGTTATGCCGGGTTTTCTCGTATTCGGTGCCGGGGTTCCCCAGCCCGACGATGAGCCAGCTGTCTTTTTCCGAACCGGTCACGGCTCAGAACAGGTCGGCAATGGAGGTGCCGCCGTGGATGTGGGCAATGGCCCGGGCAAAAATGGGGGCCACGTCCAGCTGCTTGATCTTGTTGCTGGCCGTATTGCGGGTCAGCGGAATGGTGTTGAGCACCACCAGCTCCTTCATGGGGCTCTTCTCGATCCGGTCAAATGCCGGGCCGGACAGCACGCCGTGGGTGGCGCAGGCATACACTTCCTTGGCGCCGTTGTCGATCAGCGCCTGGGCCGCGTTGCACAGGGAACCGGCGGTATCCACCAGATCGTCGTACAGAATGCAGGTACGGTCCTTCACGTCGCCGATAACGTTCATGACCTCGCAGACATTGGCCTTCTGACGGCGCTTATCCACGATGGCCAGGCCCATATGGACCTTGGCGGCGAAGGTACGGGCCCGGGACACGGAACCCACGTCCGGAGAAACCACCACGAATTCCTCGTGGTTATACTGGGTTTCCGGGAACTTTTCCAGATAGTAATTCACAAAGGTGGGATTGCCCAGCAGATGATCCACCGGGATGTCAAAGAAGCCCTGAATCTGGGCGGCATGGAGGTCCATGGTCAGCACCCGGTCGGCACCGGCGGCGGTGATCATGTTGGCCACCAGTTTGGAGGAGATGGGATCGCGGCTCTTGGCCTTGCGGTCCTGACGGGCGTAGCCGAAATAGGGAATCACGGCCGTGATCCGTCCGGCGGAAGCGCGGCGGCAGGCGTCAATCATGATGAGCAGCTCCATCAGATTGTTGTTCACGGGATTACAGGTGGACTGAATCAGGAACACATCCGCACCGCGGACGGTTTCCTCCAGGGAAACGGAAACCTCACCGTCGGCAAAGGTCTTGACCTCGCTTTTGCCGATCGCAAGGCCCAGCTCCATGCAGATGGTGTGGGCAAATTCGGGGTTCGAATTGCCGCAGAAAACCTTAACATTGGTTCCGTACGTAATCATCAATGAATACCTCTCTTTTATTCTATTCATTCCGCACGCCCCGCAGGGCATTCCGTATTTATTATAGCATTCCCCGTCACGAAAATGCAACACCGGATTCATGGTAAATACGCCGAAAAACAACTGCCCCTACACAGGAAAACCGGCA
>CAJLCS010000095.1 GCA_905205195.1 uncultured Eubacteriales bacterium | reverse complement strand
CGGGGCCGACCCCCCCCCCCACCGTGGGGGGTGTGCCCGGGGGGGGGCCCCCCCCCCCCCCCCCCCGACCGGCCATGTTGGACTGTCCGATCAGCAGAAACGAATGAATCATTTCTTCTTGGAGCCGTAGGTGTTGGAGGTATCGGAATAAATCGCCTTCACCGGCGCCTTCCGTCTGGAGGTCGCCACCCGCTTCATCAGCTCTTCGTAGTACTGGTCCTCATCCAGCGGCAGCTCCACCATCTTGCCGGTGAAGGCAGACAGGTGCATGGCGTTGGAAATGGTCAGACCGTTAATGCCCTCGGCGCCGTTGGCCACCAGCGGCGTGCCGCGAAGAATGGCACCGGCCCAGGCGTTGAGCACACCGGCGTGCTGGGGGTTCTTGCCGTCGGTCTCCACCTCGATTTCCTTGGAGGGCAGCTGGCCGAAGGGCACCTTGTTGGTTTTGGAGAAATCCTGCTCCTTCTCGGCAAACTCCCACACCCGCAGCTGGTCGTTTTCCACCACCAGCTTGGCGCCGTCCATCTGGACCTCAAACCGGTTGGTGCCGCAGCCGTCGCCGGTGGTGGTGATGAACACGCCGGTGGCGCCGTTGGGATACTCCACATAGGTGGTCACGTCGTCTTCCACTTCGATGTCGTGCCACTTGCCGAACTTCATGAAGGACTGCACCTTGGAGGGCATACCGCAGATCCACTGCCACAGGTCCAGCTGATGGGGGCACTGATTGAGCAGCACACCGCCGCCTTCGCCGGACCAGGTTGCGCGCCAGTCGCCCGAATCATAGTAGGCCTGGGGGCGGTACCAGTTGGTGATGATCCAGTTGGTCCGGCGGATTTCGCCGTACTTGCCGGACTGCACCAGCTCCCGCATTTTGCGGTAGACGCAGTTGGTCCGCTGGTTGAACATCAGGCCGAACACCACGTCGGGATGCTTGGCCGCCTCCTCGTTCATCTCCCGGACCTGCTTGGTGTAAACACCGGCAGGCTTCTCGGACATGACGTGGATGCCGCGCTTCAAGCACTCGATCACATAGGTCGGATGGAAATAGTGGGGCACGCTGACGATGCAGCCGTCAATCAGGCCGCTGTCCAGCATGGCGATGGCATCGTCAAAATAGGTGATGCCCGCCGGCAGGTTTTCCTTGCCCCAGGTGATCCGGTCCGGGTTGGTGTCCGCCACGGCTACCAGCTCGATTTCGGGGCACAGGCCGTTGCGGATGTTGTTGGCATGGCCGGAGCCCATATTGCCCAGGCCGATGATGCCGAGTCTGACTTTCTTATCCATAGTTCATTCTCCTTATCTTAAATTGGGACGTTTCCAGTTGAAAAACAGATCCGTTTTCCGGAACGGAAGCCGGAAGGATCCTTCTTCAAAGGGAAGGCCCTGCTTTTTCTGATTGATGATCCGGGCCAGACGGGCCACGTCCGCCACATCGTGGAAGTGAACGCCCCGCCGGTAGTACAGCAGTATATTTTCGGGCGCGCCCAGGAACCGGTAAACCTCCCGGACCGCCTCGGCCGTCTGCCAGGTGCCCACGGAATTGGCCCAGAGGTCGCTGGCCGCCTGGGTTTCCAGCAGAATCCGGGGCGCCACCAGAGCCTTGAGGAAATGCTCGTCAAAGGGAAGCGTTTCCTCCTGCCCGGCGTACTTCCCCAGCTCCGGGCCGAACCAGAAGCCCGTCTCCGGGCGCATCAGGTCCTTCAGCGTCTCGTCCCGCATTTCCCGGCCGTCCTCCGTGATGCCCGTCATATGAATCCGGTAGCAGCCGGAGCCGCCGCCGCCCGCGCAGTTGGGATTGACGATGGCCGCCCGGGTATCCAGTGCACCGGCCAGCAGCGCCGCCTTGCCGCCCCGGGAGTGACCGCAGAAGGCAATCAGGCTCCGGTCGCCGATGTCCAGCTGCTCCAGCGCATCCACGCACCGGCTGAAGCCCCAGGCCCATGCCCCCACCGCGCCGAAGGTACGGTCCGGGTAAGCCTGATACAGAGGGCCGCTGCGGCCGGATTCAAACCGGTCCGGCGCCAGCTCCTCCCGGTTGAAGGTGACAAAAATGATGTTCTGATCGGTCAGCGCCGACAGAAAGGCCTTGTCGAAATGGTACGCCCAGCACAGGTCGCCGTCCACCACCACAGGGTGCTTTCCCGGTTCCGCCGGATAGAACACCCGCATCAGGAAGGTAACGGGATGATTCCAGGGACCGGTGGTAATCCGTATGCTCTGCACCCGGCTGCCGTTATCCAGTGGCTCCGCCGTCAGAAATTCCGGCTCCGGCGGCTGGGTGCCGAATTGCAGCTCCACCGCCGTGCGGTACAGCTCCCGGCGGCGCCGTTCCCAGAGAGCCGGGGTGGCGGCAATCTGCCCGTCCTCCATCCGGAAGGGATCCGGCAGCGGGCCGACAGACTGTACCGCCGTGATCCGGATGAGATTTTCGTCGATCATGTCCATCGGGTCCTCCTTAATGAAAGCCGTGTGCCGTCAGGAAGTCGTAGCTGCGCTTGAGGCAGTCGAAGGGATTTTCGCCGTTGCAGTCGTCCTGCTCCACCAGCATGTACTTGGTTCCCGCCGCCTCGGCCTTTTCAAAGATCCGGTCGAAGTTCAGGTTGCCGTCGCCCACAGCCTCCATCCGCTTGTCGCCCCGGATGCCGTCAAAGCCGTAGTCCTTCAGATGGATGCAGGGCACCCGGCCGGTCAGCCGCTCCAGCCACCAGGCCGGATCGCCGCCGCCAGCCTGCACCCAGAAGGTATCCAGCGTAAAGCCCATCAGGTCCGCCGGAACGTCCTCCCACAGCTTTTCCAGCACCACCTTGCCGCCGATCTTCTGGAATTCCGATGCGTGGTTGTGATACATAAAATATTTGCCATGCTCCTTCAGGGCCTTGGCCGCCGGAAGGAAGGTGTCCAGAAAACGCCGGTAGTTTGCCTCCGGGTCCTCTCCGGCAAACTGGTAATAGCCCAGTCCCACATACTTGCAACCGAACACGTCGTGGTTGGCCGCCACCCTGGCAGGGTCGGACGTCATGCCGTCGGCCGGTGTGTGGGTCAGCACGCAGCGCAGGCCGTTTTTCTTCAGCTGCTCCGCCAGCCACTGAGGCTCGTAGGCACAGGTGCCGGAAATCTGAACGGTTTTGTAGCCGATGTCCGCCACCTTCTTCAGGCTTTCCGCAAAATCGTCAAGATTCTTGCAGAAGTCCCGAACGGTATAAAATTGTGCGCCGATTTCCATGGTGAAAAATCCTCCTTTTTGTTAAATCAGAAGTTGTTTCAGATCAAGATCCGCCAAAAACAGGGCGCCGTCGCTCATGGTCAGGTGGAACAGGGACGTATTCCATTTGGTGTCCTTCCCCCACCCCTCGAAGGTGGTGGTGGCCCCCTCCCGGAGCATCCGCAGCCAGGCGCCGGGGTTTTTCAGCTCCCGCCGCAGCAGGTCCTCCCGGCCGTAGCGGACGAAGCCCTCCAGCATGGGAAATGCCCCGAACAGGCCCACATCCGTAATGCCCCGCCGCTCCAGCTCTCCCTCGATGGCAAGCCGGCACCCCTCGTCGGGGCAAAGGCCGTAGGCGTAGGGAAAGACGTTGCCGATATAGCTGATATGGTCGGTTTCGGTGCTGTCCCGGAACATTTTCTGGGTGGGATCATAGAAGGCGGCCGTAAACGATGCCAGCAGGTCCGTCCGGTCCCGGTAGGGCGGCATCTCCAGCGCCGCCGCCATGGCGTTGGCGCAGCGGATGGCCTCCAGATAATAGGCGTTCATCACCACATGGGGTACCTGGCAAACCTTTCCCTGGGTCAGGTCCACATCGTAGCCGTCCCGGAAGTTGGCGGGCCACTCCACCACGCACCATTTGTCAAGATTCCGCAGCAGCCCGTCCCGCTCGTAGTCCCGCCGGTAGGTATCCAGCAGGCGGCAGACCAACGGATAGCAGGACGCCAGAAACGCCCGGTCCCCCAGCAGTCGGTAGTGCTGCAGCAGCAGCGGAATCAGCATCAGCGAGTACTCGGCAATTTCCTGCATAAACGAGCAGTCCAGGCAGGTCATCAGCGTGGGGGTGATGAAGGACGACGCAAAGGCGTCCCCGATGAGCTTGCGGACGATGGAGTCGTCGCCGGTGAGCGCCATGTGGGTCAGGGCCGTGTAGCAGGCATCGCCCACATAGAAGCCCTTTTCCCGCTCCATGCAGTCCTGAATGACCTCCTGCACGCCGTAGTGCAGTGTGTTGACGCACAGCTCCCAGACGCGCCGCAGCTCTGGGTCCGCCGCAAAGGCAGGACCCATGGACGCCGTCAGGCAGAAGGGATAGTGCCGGGCCAGCAGGGTCACGTCCCCCAGCCTGCATCCCTCTGGCAGCGTCAGTTCAACGTAGCGGAAGGATTTGAAGTCGAACCAGTCCAGCCGGTCCTCTCCGCCGGAGAGCATCCAGCTTTCCTCGTAGACGCAGTTGGCCCGCAGCCGGTACCGGACGGAGCCGTCCGCTTCCAGCTCCTGCCCACACCGCACCGTGACGGCCGACCCGGGAACACCCCGGGCCTCGGCCTGTAAGTACCCCACATAGGTCCCGCCGAAGTCCAGAAAGACGGTGCTGCCCCGCACCTCCCGCACCCGGGGGGCGACGGTTTCAAAGGTCAGCATTTTCGTCTGCTGGGGTGCAAGCACATAGTCCGGCGCCGACCGGGCCATGGCAAAGGCCCAGCCGGAATCGTCAAAGTCCGGCTGCTCAAAGCCCACCTCCGGCGCGGCGGAATCGTAGGATTCAAGGAACTGGGTGTCGTAGCCCACCACGCCGGTTTCCCGGAAGCCGGTATGCCGGGCGGTGCGGAAGGTTTCGTCGCTTTGCAGCACCGGCACGCCGTCGCAAAGCAGATCGCACAGCAGGCCGTGCCGGTTGTCGCCGCTGACCCAAACCCGGTTGATCAGGCCCTGATACAGCGTGTGGACCGCCAGCACGTTTTCCCCCTCCCGCAGCAGGTCCGTCACGTCCAGAACGTTGTAGCCGTACCGCTGGGGATAGGCCGCCGCCGGTCCCTGCCCGGCAAACCGGCCGTTCAGCCATGCCTTGTAATAATCGTCGGCGGTGATCCGCAGCAGCGCCTGCTTGGGCTTCGCCACCAGGAAAAACCGCTTGCGGAACAGAATATGCCGGTCCCGGTGGTCCGTGCAGTCCGGCACGACCTTTCCGATTTCACGGGAAAAGACATTTCGCGGCGTCAGCGCGGCAAATTCGCCGTCGGTGATCCAGATTCCCTGCGGTGCCGTCTGTTCCATACCGCTCAGCTTTCCGCCAGCACCGTTTTCAGTGCCTGACAGGCGGCGTCGAAGGCCGCGTCGTTGGAGGGATAGACAAACCGGCCGATTTCGCTGGTGTTGCCCTCCTGCTCCAGATTTTTCAGTCCGTCAAAAATGGCCAGATGCGGCTCAATCGTCACATGGTCGCCGCCCTGGGCCGTAAAGGCCTTCAGGATCTCCGGCAGATGGCCCTCACCGTTACCGGCAGGCACCACGCTGCCGTCCGCCAGCGCGTCCTTGATGTGCAGATACTTCACATAGCCGTGGAGCATCTCCCAGCCTTCCAGTGTCGGCTGATGGCACTGAATATAGTTGGCCGGGTCGAAAATGCACTTCAGCTCCGGCACCTCCTGATGAATCTTCAGGCAGCGGGCGGCTACATCGCCGTAAATGCCCTTTTCGTTCTCGTGGCACAGGGTAATGCCGGTGCCCTCCGCCGCTTCCACGAAGCAGCGCAGCCGCCGGATGACCTCGTCGTGATAGAGTTCCGGGTCCTCGTCCTTGGGAACGAAGAAGGAGAACAGCCGGATGTTCTGCGCGCCGAGAATCTTGGCAATCTTCAGGGTATGGCGGAATTTTTCCAGATGGGCCGCAAAGTCGTCCTTCACGATGTCGATTTTGCCGATGGGCGAGCCGATGGACCAGGTCACCAGCCCGGCGTCGTCCAGCTTTCTGCGGACCTCCGCCGCCTTTTCCTCCGAAATATCCGACACGTTGGTGCCGTCCACGTTCCGGATCTCCAGTCCCTGCAGGCCGTTGCGCTTCATGGCGGCGATCTGGCCGTCAATCATGGGGCTGGCTTCGTCCGCAAATGCGTAAATGTTCATACCGCGTCTCCTTTCGTCACACCGAGCAGCGCCCGGACGTTGTCATAGCTGATTTTCCGTACCAGTTCCGCCGCGGAAGCCGGGTCGTATTCGCCCTTTTCCACCCAGCCGCCGACCAGCGTGCAGAGTATCCGGCGGAAATAGTCGTGCCGCGCGTAGGAAAGGAAGCTGCGGGAGTCCGTCAGCATGCCGAGGAAGGTGCCGAAGCAGCCGTTTTCCGCAATGATGTTCATCTGCTCCAGAATGCCCCGCTTGTGGTCGCAGAACCACCAGGCCGCGCCGCAGCGGACACGGG
>CAJLCS010000094.1 GCA_905205195.1 uncultured Eubacteriales bacterium | reverse complement strand
GGGGAAGGCCCCGGCGATGGAGGCAATCTGGGCCGCATTGCTCTCGTTGAGGGTATAGAGGATCGTCTCCGGCAGGCCGCCGGATTCGTTCATGGCATCCAGCATCCGGATCAGATCGGTGCCGCTGAGGCTGTCGCCCACGGTGTCGCAGCCGCAGTCGGCGCCGGCACGGCGGAACAGGTCGGAATTGGCGTTGCGGTGCACCGCAAGGTGCATCTGCATCACAAGGCCCCGCTGCCGGTACAGTCCCGCAAAGAACACATACAGGTTGCCGATCAGGCCGAGATAGTCCTCCCGGGCCACCTTTTCACCGGCCAACAGCTTCCGGAAGGTGGTGTCCGCGTCCTGCTCGGCGGCCACGGAGTCCGGGAAGAACGGAATGCCCACGTCGGTCACCTTGCAGCCCATGGATACGAAGAAATCCAGCCGCTTCTCGCAGGCGGCCTTCAGGCCGGACAGGTCCGTCACCGGAATGCCGGAAACTTCGGACAGCTTTTTCACATAGTCCCCATAGCCGGGCCGCTGCATCAGCAGCAGGTTGTCCGTCCGGTAGGACGGAATGACCGCCGTGTCAAAGGTCGGATCCTGCCGGATCTTCTCATGCCATTCCAGGCTGTCCGTCATATCGTCGGTGGTGCAGATTACCTCCACATCGGACTGGCGGATGAGCTTCCGGGGGGACAGCTGCTTTTCCCGGATGCAGGCGTTGGCCTGCTGCCAGATTTCCTCCGCCGTATCCCGCCGCAGCGGCGTGTCGATGCCGAAGAACCGGCTCAGCTCCATGTGGGACCAGTGGTACAGCGGATTGCCCGCCGCAAACTCCAGCGCCCGGGCGTACTTGAGGAACTTCTCGTGCCAGGATGCGTCGCCGGTGATGAACTGCTCGTCGATTTCGGTGCTGCGCATCAGCCGCCACTTGTAGTGGTCGCCGCCCAGCCACACTTCGCCGATGTTTTCAAAGGGCTTGTCCTCGAAAATTTCCTTCGGCGACAGGTGGCAGTGATAGTCGATAATCGGCAGCTTCTTGGCACCCTCATAGAGCGTCCGGGCCGCCTCGTTTTCCAGAAGATAATGGGTCGTCATCGTGATCCCCTCCTTAGCTACCATTATAGCCGATCTATTTCTGATATCAATTGCAAATAAAATCGTAGAAGCATTGCAAATCGGAACACGCCATGTTAAAATGGCAGCAAGGAGGTGACGTCATGGATTTTCAGATTGGCAGCGCCCGCACCAGCACCGAGCACCCCATGCTGGGCGACTACCCCATGCACATCCATAACGATTCTCACGAGATTTTCTGCTTCCGTTCCGGCGACGCCGGGTACTCCGTGGAGGGCAACCGCTACCAGCTGGAGCACGGCGACCTGATGCTCATGCGAAAGGGCGAGGTCCACCACCTGATTGTCAAATCCGACGCCCGCTACGAGCGTTCGGTCATCAATTTCGACCTGCCGCCGGAGCTGGACCCGGACGGGCGGCTGCTGGCGCCGTTCAACGACCGCTCTCTCGGAAAATACAATCACTACCGGGCTGCCCAGTTCCCGGACAACCACTGGCTCTTCTATCTGGAAAAAATCGAGGCCACGGAGGATCCCCGGCGGAAGCTGTGCTTTCTGATGCCGCTGCTGAGCGATCTGGCCGACAGCTTCGAGCTGCTGAAGCACACGGATCCCCTCAGCGAAAAGGACCGGGCCGCAGGCGTCATCAAATACATCAACCGCCATCTGGGGGACGACCTTTCGCTGGAGCTGCTGGCCGGGCAGTTTTACCTGAGCAAAACCCACCTCAACCGGATTTTCAAGCAATCCACCGGCACCACGGTGTGGGAATATATTGTGGTCAAGCGCCTGTTCATGGCCCGGGAGCTGCTGACCGCCGGGCAGTCCCCCACCCAGGTGTTCCCCCAGTGCGGCTTTCAGGACTATACCACCTTTTACCGGGCCTACAAGCAGCACTTCGGCATTTCCCCCAAGAACGAAAACGGGCGCAGCAAGGCCATTACCGTCCGGAAATTAGAGCAGCAGGAGGATATCTGTCTTGAACATTAACGAAAACGCACTGTCCCGTTCCGCCGCCGACGTGGCGGTCATCGGCGGCGGAACCGCCGGTGTCTTTGCCGCCGTCAGCGCCGCCCGCACCGGCGCGGACACCGTGCTGATCGAGCAGCACAGCCGTCTCGGCGGCACCATGACCGCCGGGGGCGTCAACTATCCCGGCCTGTTCTTCGCCTGGGGCAGGCAGATCATTGCCGGTCCCTGCTGGGAGGCGGTGGAGCGGACCGCCGCGCTGGGCGGTGCCGTGATCCCGCCCATTTCCTACCGGCCGGAGCGCCACTGGCACGAACAGATTCTGCTGGACCGGTTCACCTTCACCTGGGTGCTGCAGGACCTGTGCCGGGAGGCCGGTGTCCGGGTATACACCGACACCATGCTGTCCGCCGCCGAAGAAACGCCGGAGGGCGCCGCCCTTCTGCTGACGGACCGGGACGGCCTGCGCCGGCTGCACGCAAAGGTCTTGGTGGATGCCACCGGCGATGCGGCTCTGGCCCGGATGCTGGGCTATCCGCTGGTGAAAAGCCCGGTCCAGCAGCCCGCCACCCTGCAAAACACCATCACCGGCTACGATGCAAGCGCCATCACCCGGGAAGCGGTGGCCGATGCGCTGGCCGCCCACCCGGACTGTGCCGTCTCCCCGGACAAGCTGATGGCCTGGTTCGCGGAGCACCGGATCAACAACCACACCGTCTGCGAGAACGCCGACACCGCCGCCGGGAAAGCCGCGCTGGAGCGCCGGGCGCTGGATGATCTGATGGGCCGGGTCCGGCTCATGCGGACCGTCCCCGGCGCGGAGCATCTGCGGGTGGACTACCTGGCCCAGGAAACCGGCGTCCGGGAGACGAACCGGATCGTGGGTGAGGACACCGTCACCCGGGAGCGGTATCTTTCCGGCGCCGCCGGGGAGGACGACGTCTGCTACGCCTCTATCCCGTAGATCTGCACGTCGCCGACGGCATCCGGCAGACCTTCCTGGCAGACGGCATCGTCCCCCGGGTGCCCTACGGCGCCCTGATTCCCAAGGCCTCCCGCCGCCTTCTGTGCGCCGGACGATGCGTCAGCGCGGATACCGACGCCAACAGCGCCCTCCGGGTGGAGGCCCCCTGCATGGCCATGGGGCAGGCCGCAGGCTGCGCCGCCGCACTGGCCGCCCAGCAGAATCTTCCGGTCCGGCAGGTGCCCTATGCCGACCTGTGCCGGGCGCTGACCGCCATCGGCGCCATTGTCCCGGAAAAAAACGGAAAGCCCGGCATTGCTTTCCGGCCCCACCAATGATATAATGACCCGGCAAGCCATAAGGAGGATGACCCATGGAGAACTATAATAATCTGTCTATTCTGTCCCAGGGCCGGGAGCCCCAACGCGCTTACTACATCCCCTGCCGCTCCGCCGAAGCAGCCCTGTCCGGCGATAAGCTCTGCTCGGAAGCCTATACCGATCTGAACGGCCTGTGGAATTTCCGTTATCTGCCCACACCGCTGGATCTGCCGGAAAATCCGTCGCAGCTGACCTTCGACGCCACGATTCCGGTGCCGTCCTGCTGGGAATGCTACGGCTACGGCCAGATTCAGTACACCAACATCAACTATCCCTTCCAGTACGATCCCCCCTACACCCTGACGGTCAATCCGGTGGGCGTGTATCAGCGCAGCTTCCATCTGGACGATGGGCCGGAGCGGCTGTATCTGGTGTTTGAGGGCGTCAGCAGCTATCTGGAGCTGACCGTCAACGGCCGGTACGTCGGCTTGAGCCGTGGTTCCCATCTTCAGGCGGAATTCGACATCACCGCCTTCGTCCACCCCGGGGAGAACACCGTCACCGCCGCCGTGTATACTTATAATGTAGAGAGCTACATGGAGGATCAGGACTTTTTCCGGTTCCACGGCATTTTCCGGGACGTGTACCTGCTCAGCCGCCCCCGCAATCACATCCGGGACGTGTTTCTGAAGGCCGATCCCGCCGCGGGCATCACGGCGGAGGTCACCTTTGCCGGGGAAAGCCTCCCCTACCGGATGACCGTCCTGGCCCCGGACGGCAGCGCCTATGATGGGGCGGACAAGCCGCTGTTCTGGTCGGCGGAAAAGCCAAATCTCTACACCGTGCTGCTGGAATGCGCCGGTGAATTCATCCGCAAAAAAATCGGCTTCCGGACCGTCGCCACCTCGGAGCAGGGGGAGCTGCTGGTCAACGGTGTGGCCGTGAAGCTCAAGGGCGTCAACCGCCACGACTCCAATCCGGAGCGGGGCTACTGCGTCACCCGGGCGGAGATGCTCCGGGATCTGACGCTGATGAAGCAGCATAACATCAACTGCGTCCGGACCTCCCACTATCCCAACGCGCCGGAATTTCTGGAACTGTGCGACGAGCTGGGCCTGTATGTCATTGACGAGTGCGATCTGGAAACCCACGGCGTAGAAAACGCCTACGGGCTCTGCTCGCTGGCCTCCATCGACCAGATGGCCAGCAATCCCGCCTGGCTGCCCGCCTATCTGGAGCGGATGCAGCGGATGGTGGAGCGGGACAAGAATTCCCCCAGCATCCTGATCTGGTCGCTGGGCAACGAGGCCCAGTTCGGCGACAACTTCATCGCCATGTCGGAGTGGACCAAGCAGCGGGATCCCAGCCGCCTGATTCACTACGAACGGACCGCCTTCCCCAACAAGGCCTACGGCGCCGACCAGATGCCCATCCATCCCTGCGTGGACATCATCAGTCGGATGTACACCGGCCTGCCGGAGGTGGAAATCCACGGCAATCTCCACACGGACAAGCGGCCCTATTTTCTGGCGGAATACTGCCACGCCATGGGCCTTGGCCCCGGCGAGGTCAAGGACTATTGGGACCTGATTTACAAATATCCCCGGCTCATCGGCGGCTGCGTCTGGGAATGGTGTGACCACGCCGTGGCCAAAAAGCTCCCTGACGGCCGCACCGGCTATCTCTACGGCGGCGATCACGGCGAATTCCCCCACGACGGCAACTTCTGCTGCGACGGGCTGGTGTTCCCGGACCGGACGCCCTCCACCGGCCTGCTGGAGTACAAGAAGGTCATTGAGCCCTGGGCTGTCACCTGCCGCAGCGCAGAGGGCGGCGTCTTTGAGGTGGAAAACCGGTTTGATTTCACCGATTTTTCCGAGATGGCCTTCCGGTATCAGGTGGTCTGTGACGGAACCGTGGCGGAAAGCGGCACCTTTGCCCTCTCGCTGGCACCTCACGAAAAGGCGACGCTTTCGCTTTCCTACGCCGTCCCCGCCGCCTGCCGCTTCGGCGCCTTCCTCGAGCTGTATCTGGACGTCCCCACGCAGCAGCGCTGGTGTGAGGCCGGGTACAATCTGGCATGGGCCCAGTTCCCCCTGCCGTCGGTTCCGGCGGAACCGGCGCTGCCCGCTCCGGCCCCGGTCGATCTGCAGGAAACCCGGCGCTATCTGTCCGCCCAGTGCGGCCGGTATGGCATCACCGTGGACAAGGCCACCGGCCTGCTCTGCTCGTTCCGCAAAGACGGCCGGGAGACGCTGGTACGTCCGGCGGATCCGGTGATCTGGCGGGCCTCCATCGACAACGACAAGGACAACAAGAGCACCATGCAGACCTGGCGCAACGAGCATTTCCACAAGTGCTACTACAAGCCCCATGCCGTCACCGCCGAACGCAGCGACGATGGGTGCGTCATCCGGGTCACCGGCGTCTACGGTGCCAACAGCCGCCTGCCGGTGTTCGCCATGACGCTGTGCTATGGGCTGACCTCCGCCGGTCTGACGCTGTCCGTCAGCGCCGACAAAAACAAGGAGCTGCGGGCGCTGAACCGCACCTCCTCCGAGGAAAGCGAGCTGGATCTGCACAAAAAGGTCGAAATTGAGGAGATTCCCCGCTTCGGCGTCCGATTCGCCCTGAAGCAGGATTACGAAAATCTGGACTATTTCGGCATGGGCGACCGGGAGTGCTACATCGACTATCAGGCCCACGCCAGAATGAACCTGTGGCACAGCACCGTCACCAAGGAATACGAGCCGTATATCCGTCCCCAGGACTGTGGCAACCATCTGGCCACCCGTTACCTGTCCCTGTCGGACGGAACGGCCGAGGTCACCTTCCGCGGTCAGCCGTCCTTCGAGTTCTCCGCCCTGCACTACACCATCGAGGAACTGGACGAGAAGCAGCACGCCTTTGAGCTGGTGCCGTCGGGCACCACGGAGGTCCTGATCTGCTATAAAAACCGGGGCGTCGGCTCCGGCAGCTGCGGCCCTATCCTCAGCCGGAAATATCAGGTGACGGACAAGCACATCGACTTTTCCTTCACGCTGGAATAATCCCTTTCAGTGTGTCAAAAAAGCCTCGCAGAGTTCACCGCCCGCAGGCGGTGAATAGGGTGGGAACATTTTCTTCGGCGGCGCGCCCCAGGGCGGCTTCTCTTGCCCCTGCGGGGCAATTCACCTTCTG
>CAJLCS010000093.1 GCA_905205195.1 uncultured Eubacteriales bacterium | reverse complement strand
TAGTTCTGAATACTTAGGATTGCAATGGCGCAGGACACCCTTCTTGGGTTTCCCGCGCACACGCTTCCTTACCGTTGCGGAAAATTTACCACGTTATCGACAGTTTCGGAGGAAACCAAAATGCTGCGCCTGTCTCCGTTCATCACCGTTTACTGCTGCGCGGTGGCGGCCCTGCTGGGCGCCTGTACGGGCAGCTTTTTGGCCTGTCTGGCGTGGCGCACCGTCCACGGGGAGTCCGTTCTCCGGGGGCGCTCCCACTGCGACGTCTGCGGCCATGTGCTGGGCGTCCGGGATCTGGTGCCGGTGTTCAGCTATCTGTTCTCCGGGGGCAAGTGCCGCTACTGCGGCGCAAAGCTCTCCGCCCGCCATGTGTGGGGGGAGCTGATCTCTGCGGCGGTGTTCGTGAGCCTGCTGCTCCAAAATGATATTTCGCTCCAAACCCTCGAAGGGTGGCTGCTGGCCTGTGTGCTGCTGGCCTGCGCCTTCGCGGATCTGGAGGGGTACATCATTCCCGACCGCTTTGTGGCGGTTGGTGCTGTGCTGTTCGTCGCCACCTTATTTTGGGAGCCGGAACCACTCCGCCGTGCGCTGGACGGCGCATTGGGCGGTGTGACCGTGGCCGGCGGATTGCTGCTGCTGTCCCTTTATATGGACAAGCGCATGCAGCGGGAGACGCTGGGCGGCGGCGACATCAAGCTGCTGTTTCTCACCGGGCTCTTTTTCGGCTGGAAAGGGAACCTGCTGTGTCTGGTCCTTGCCTGCGTGGTGGGGATCGTGTGGGGCCTTGCCGGGAAGCGGCGGGGCGAGGCCATCCCGTGGGGACCCTCCATCGCCATCGGCGCATGGATCACCGCTCTGGCGGGACAGCCGTTTATCAACTGGTATCTGGGCCTTTTTGCCTGAGTCTTTTTATCGAGAAAGCGAGGACGTGACATGGGGAAGATCGTAGGCTTTGAAATTGGCGATCATAGTGTCAAGCTGGCGTATTTTGCCGGTAATGAATTGAAAAAGGCGGTGTGCGCGGAGCTGCCGGACGCCATGGTGTCCCACGGGCGCATCCTGTCCATGGACGCTATGGCGGATTTCCTGCGGGATACCGCCCGGGCCAACGGCATTCCGCGGGCGGGGGCGGCGGTGTCCCTGTCCTTGGCGGATGCCTATACCCGGGACGTGACCATGCCCGCCATGACGGAGCAGCAGCTATCCTACAATCTGCCCTTTGAATTCCATGATTTCCTGACGGAGGAGAAGAGCAAGTATTTCTTCGACTATTCCGTGCGGGAGGTTCGCAGAGATCCGGACGGCTATCCCTTGGAGATGGATCTGTTCGCCTGTGCCATGCTGAAGGAGCGGGTGGAGGCCTACCGGGCCATGTTCCGCCGGGCTGGCTTTAAGCTGAAGGTGCTGACACCTCTGGAATGCGCCTACGGCGCGCTGATGGTGGAGCA
Source organism: uncultured Eubacteriales bacterium (assembly GCA_905205195.1). GTDB lineage: Bacteria > Bacillota > Clostridia > Oscillospirales > Oscillospiraceae > Faecousia. Next base: position 5,081 of record CAJLCS010000093.1, on the reverse strand, counting down.
CATCCGCCGCACCGGCGCGCCGGAGATCGGCCGCTGCGTGGTGAATCTGGGCCATCGGGTGACCCGGATGCACTTCCTGCAGGGCGGCGAGTGCGTGGGCGTCCGGGAGATCGACATGGGTCTGGCGGATCTGGACCGGATCATTGCCGACAAGCTGGACGTGGAGATCCATGTGGCCCATGAGTATAAGCAGAGCAATTTCAACGGCGTGCTGGAAACGGACTACGCCAGGGGATTTTACAGCCGTCTGGCGGTGGAGATCATGAAGGCCGTCAATTTCTACCACTACAACAACCGGGACCGGGAATTGAAGGAGCTGTATCTCTGCGGCGGCGGCGCGGCCATCATGCCGCTGCGGGAGACCGTGGCCGACACGGTGAACCTGACGGTCCGGGGCGGCGAGGAACTGTTGGACGAGGGGATGCGCCCGGCCGAGGAGCCGTGGCTGTATCTGCGGGCCATCGGCAGCGTCTGTGAGGGAGGATTGAAATGATTCTGGAAAAAGAGCGGGAGGAGGTCTCCGTCCCGGCGCAGCAGCCGGCGGAAGCCATCCCCTATGAGCCTGCCCCCAGCGGGGCTGCCCCCCGGAAAATGATCAAATGCCCCAGCAAGACGGGCATCAATATGAACAAGCGGGAAAAGCGCACCGGAGAAATGCTGACCTTGGTGATCGGTCTGGCGGTGATCCTGCTGATGGCGGGTCTGGTGGCCCGGTTCGGCGTGATGGAGCAGTACCGGCGTCTGTCCGAGGCCCAGAGCGCTTACGGAAAGGTCCACAGCCAGCTCACCGCCTGTCAGGAACAGCTGACGGACTACGAGCAGGTGCTGGCGGAGTACCGGAGCAGCTCTCTGGACGGCATGGCGGACAGCGAGGGCGAGCTGGTCACCGTCCCCCGGCGGGACGTGCTGGATCTGGTGGAGACCCTGATGATGCCCCGCGGCAAGGTGCTCTCCGTCGAGATCCTGGATGACGCCGCCGAGGTGGAGATGTCCGATATGCGGCTGGACCAGATCTCCGAAATGTTTGCCGTGATGGAGGAGCAGCCCATCGTGCAGAGCGTGGAGCTGAATGTGGCTTCCACGGAGGAAAACAGGGCGGCTTCCGTTTTGAGCTTCTCCGTGAAGATCTATCTGCAGCCGGAAACGGAGGTGGCGGAATGAATCGGGAACTGACAAGGCGGGAAACGGTCCTGCTGCTGATCCTGGTGGTTCTGGTCATCTTTTTGGGCTACTTCAAGCTGATCTTTGAGCCGATTCAGGATCAGGTGGCCCAGTATCAGGACACGACCTCTCAGGAGCAGAGCGAGCTGGAGCAGGATCTGATCCTGCTGACGCGGAAGCAGGAAATGCAGCGCAAGATCGAGGAGGTCCGGGCCTCCGGCGAGGAGCGGACGATCCCTCAGTATGACAACAGCAGAAGGCTCATGCTGGACCTTCACCGCATTCTGGATTCTGCGGTGGACTACTCTCTGGACTTTTCCCAGAGCACAACGCAGGACAGCTACATCGTTCTGCGGCCGGTGACCATGAGCTTCCAGACCCATACCTACGCCCAGGCGCGGGCCATCGTGGACGCCCTGAGCGAAAGCGAGAATATGAACCAGATCTCCGATCTGAGTATCCGGACCAATCAGGGCCGGGACCGGGATCTGGTGCAGACGGATCTGGTGATCACGTATTTTGAGGTGGCCTCCTGACGGAAGGCCGGAGGAGAAAGGGACCCCCATGAAAAACAAGGCGACACGGAACAATATGCGCGGCTTTTCGCTGATGGAGATGCTGGTGACGGTATTGATCCTGGTGATCCTGTTTGCCTTGGCCATGATCCCGATCTCCAAAATTCAGAAAAATCTCCGGCAGACGGAGCTGGACAGCCGGGCGGAGATGATCTTCTCCGCCGTGCAGAACCGGATGACTCGGCTTCAGGCTGCCGGTCAGGACAGCTATTATCAGCCTACCGGCGGAGTAGGTGTTACCAAGCTGAACATGATCCCCGCGGACGCGGATAAGGATAATAACTACAAGCCGACCACGCTGGCCTACGTGACCTCTGACGACAAGGATAACCCGAATTCTGCCGCTTCCTGGATCTATCCGGAGACGGAAGCCGAGGCGGAACTGTGGAACGGTCATTGGGTAGTGGAGTTTGATCCTTCCAGCGGCAGCGTTTACGCGGTGTTTTTCAGTCGGGAGGACATGAAATACACGCCGAAAGACTTCGACGATTTGCGTGACCGCGACAAGCGTCTGGAGAAAGGCGCTAAGGTCGGCTACTACGGCGGCGACTCCGTAGGCGCGGCGGCGACCGAAAGCCTGGACCTTACGGTGGATGTCATCAATAAGGACCAGCTGCTGGTGGTGGCCTCCTGCAAGGTCAGTAATAAGAGGAATGACCTGAAATTTTATGCCTCCATAAAGGATGAGTCCGACAACACTGTTCAGGAATTTGAAATTAAAACCGATACCAATACGGGGGACACCGTAAAAACGGAAAACGGCCTCTGCACGGCTACGCTGGTGCTGGATAATCTCAGTGCGGGAGAAAATCTGCGCTTCGGACAGCAGGACCGCTTTAAAGATGCTAAGACAAGCAAGCATCTAATCCCCGGCGAGGACCTGACGGTGACGATCCGGGTAAAGGATGAGAAGAACAGCCAGATCCAGGGAACTTCCAAGACCGTTACCACCAACAGCCTGTTTGCGGAGGTCCGGGATCGTGGAACCGGCGGTATCGGCGGGGCCGATGGCCGGACGGCGGTGATCAAGTACGGACGGCATCTGCAAAATCTGGATCTGATAGATTCCGGATTGGAGAAGGAAAATAAAAAAGAGATGGTCATCACCGCCGCGGTGCAGGAGCGGGATATCCAATTCAAGAGCGATGAAAGCGATAGCTGGTTTGATCTGTATTTCGACCGAAAATTTACACCAATCGAAAACACTCAACTCAAAAGCTATGACAGCACTAGCGGGATATATCATCCGGCGATCTACGATCTGACGGTCGAAACGGACGGCGACGCGGGCCTGTTCAAGACCTTTGGCGGCGCGGATTTCATCGGCGAGCTGAAAAACATCCGTCTGGCCGGCGCCCAGATCACAGGAAAACAAACCATTAGCACTGGATTGGAACGAGATGGAAATGTCGGCGGTCTGGTGGGAAAACTGGACGGCGAGACAACGATCGACGGCTGCCAGGTGTACCTGAGCCGCGCCAAGGGCCAGTTGAACGGAAAAACAGAAAAAGACATTTGGATCGACGGCGCTGTGTCCGGCGGTCTGATTGGTGATGCAGGGAATAATAATCTGACGATCGAAAACAGTCTGGCCGCCACGGTGATCCAAGGCAAAACCGCTGCTGGCGGTCTGGTGGGCATAGGGCATGGAGTGATTTCGCTTGACCACTCCTATGCGGATTGCTATCTGTACAGTGATTCGGAAACCACTGAAACGGATGCAGGTTATGCCAGCGGTTTGATTGGTCGGCGAGTTGTTGCTACGGCAACGTTAAAAATCACAGATTGTTATGCCGCCGGATTTTTGGAGGGCCAGACCACTGCGGGCCTTGTGGCGTGCGACCTGTCTGCCAAAAATAATACACTGCAAAACATATACAGTGCCTGTGTTCCACTGGACGCAGACAAGTTATTAACGTATGGAACGGCTGGTAAAAACGGCACCGGAGCCAAAGTGGAACACGTCTATTATCTCGGCAATTCGGCGGAATCCACCATCGGTACATCGATAAATTATAGTGACCTGAGCGCCGAGAATGCAGTGGAAAAGCTGTTCGCTTCTGGCTCTTCTAATAATGACTTCACCAGACAGAACAGCGATACCTATGCCTACAACCTGATGAAAGGTCTGGGCCTGACGCTGTACTCCTATCCCAAGCTGAAAAACCTGCCCCATTACGGCGACTGGAAGGCGGAGTTTGAAGACGGCGCACTGGTGTACTACGAGTGGTACGGTGGGGCCGACTACGGCTTCTTCGGCGCCAACGTTGAGGCGCTGTCCGACAAAACGGTGCTGGGCGACGGCTACGGCATGATCTACGAAACCGAGCCGGAGAAAAACGTGAAGGTGACGGTTGACGGCAAGACCTATGAATTGAAACCGGAGGACAAGATCCCCATTAAGGTCACCGACAAGGACGGCACATCGAAGACCTACTACCTGCTGCCCCTGCCTGCGGATCTGGTGCAGAATGTCACTGATGTCCCGGACGGCTTCTACACGAAGCTGACGGTAGGCAGCGCGGCGGGCAAGGCATACTACTACAACCCCCATTTTGCCAAGACTGCGCTGGCGGCCAAAACCGGAGCACCGGAGTTGGTCAGCATCCGCACGGCGCGGCAGCTGTACGCCTTGAGTGAATATTACAACAAATACGCCGACGAGAAGGTTCTGCACAAAGATGCTGCCTTCCAGCAGGAGCGGGGCATCGATTACGACACCTATAACTGGAAGGACTACGGCAAGGGCGGGAAAGCAGTCACTCAGCAGGCTCCCATCGGACAGACAGAAGACGCCCCCTTTAAGCACCGCTATGACGGCGGCAGCCATATCATCACCGGCGTTTCCTTTGCCAGCGGGGAGGACGGCCATGCCGTCGGCCTGTTCGGCTTTACAACAGGAACGCTGGAGAACATCGTCGTGACAACGGTGAAACCGCTGGAAAACGCCCCCACCTCCAAATTGGGCGGCAATGTCCAGTGGAAAACGGTGTATACAGGCGTATTGGCCGGTAAAAACAGCGGCACGATCAAAAACTGCGCCGTTTCCGGCTACCGGCTGTCCGGCAGCGCCTACAGCGGCAGCACCTACTACCTCGGCGGTCTGGTGGGGTGCAACGAGGGCCTGATCCAGGCATGCAGCGCCGATATTCCCAGCATCACCGGCACCAGCACCTATGCCCGGAGCTATTGTGCCGGCGGTCTGGTGGGTATGAACGACGGCAGCGGCTACATCCGCCAAAGCTACGCCCTCGGCAGCATCAAACTGACGGAGATCCGCGGCAGTGCCATGATCTCCGGCTTTGTGGGCGACAATCAGGGCACCATCCGCAACAGCTACTGCGC
>CAJLCS010000092.1 GCA_905205195.1 uncultured Eubacteriales bacterium | reverse complement strand
TTCAGGCGGAAGGCGGAAAGCGAATGGCGGCGCCGGACTATTTCCGGGGCCACCCGTTGGAGGAGTAACTCATGAATGCAAGAAAAACGGCTTTGGACGTTCTGATTGCCTGCCGCAAGCAGGGCGCCTGGTCCAACGGTGTACTGAAGGACTACATTGCACGGGACCGGCTGGACAGCCGGGATGCGGCGCTGGCCACCCGGCTTTGCTACGGCGTGCTGCAGAACCGGAGTATGCTGGATTTCTTCCTGAACCAGCTGCTGACGGGAAACAGCCGGAATCTGCACCCGGTGCTGCGGGATATCCTGCACATGGGCCTGTATCAGATTTATGAACTGGATAAAATTCCGGTCAGCGCGGCGGTCAACGAGTCCGTCCTGCTGACAAAAAAATACTGCCGCTGGCAGCGCAACGCGCCGGGGCTTGTGAACGCGGTGCTCCGCAACGCCATCCGGACCAAGGGCGAGCTGAAGCAGCCCCGGACGCTGGAGGAGCGCTACAGCCACCCGGCGGCGCTGATTGAACTGCTGCGGAGCTATGTGGGCGACGAGAAGCTGGAGCCGATGTTGGCGGCCAACAACGACACGCCCCAGACGGTGGTGCAGGTCAACACCCTGCAGATCACCGCCGACGCGCTGACGGAGGTCCTCCGGGGCGAGGGCGTGACGGTGCTGCCCCACCGGTGGATGCCGGACTGCATGATTCTCTCCAACACCGGGAATCTGGAGCAGCTGCAGTCCTTCAAGGACGGGCTGTATTATGTGCAGGACGCGGCGGCCCGGCTCTGCGTCCAGTGCGCGGAAATTCCCAAAGGCCCCCATGTGCGGGTGCTGGACTGCTGCGCGGCTCCCGGCGGCAAGACCTTTGCCGCGGCCATTGCCATGGGCAACGAGGGCAAGATCCGGGCGGCGGACATTCACCGCCATAAGACCATCCTGATTGAAAAGGGCGTGGAGCGCCTGGGCCTGACCAACGTGGTGGTCCGGGAGCAGGACGCCACGGAGAATCACCCCTCCTGGTTTGAGAAAATGGACGTGGTTCTGGCGGACGTGCCCTGCTCGGGCTACGGCATTATCCGCAAAAAGCCGGATATCCGCTACAAGGACCCGAAGGAGATGGAGCGCCTGCCGGATTTGCAGCTGAAAATCCTGTGCAAGCAGGCGGAATATGTGAAAAAGGGCGGCACGCTGCTCTATTCCACCTGCACGCTGGTGCGGCGGGAGAACGAGGGCGTGGTGGAGGCCTTCCTGAAATACCGGCCCGACTTTGAGACGGTGCCGCTGGACCTGCCCCCCGTCTTCCCGGTGAACAAAACCGGAATGCTGACGCTGGTGCCCGGCGAATATGATACCGACGGCTTCTTCATCTGCCGCCTGCGGAGAAAAACATGACGGAAAACCTGAAATCCATGACGCTGCCGGAGCTGACGGAGCGGCTGAAGGCCCTCGGTCAGCCTGCGTTCCGGGCCAAGCAGGTATTCACCTGGCTGCACCGGGGCGTCCGGGACTACGGCGAGATGACCAACCTGCCCCAATCGCTGCGGCAGACGCTGGCGGAGGCCTATCCCATCTGCCCGCCCCGGGTGGTGCGGCGGCAGGAATCGGCCCGGGACGGCACCGTCAAGTACCTCTGGATGCTCTCCGACGGCAACTGCGTGGAAACGGTGCTGATGCGCTATCACTACGGCAATACCGTGTGCATCTCCACGGAGGTGGGGTGCCGCATGGGCTGCGCCTTCTGCGCGTCCACGCTGGGCGGTCTGGTGCGGCGGCTGGAGCCGTTTGAAATGCTGGATCAGGTGCTGTTTACCCAGCTGGATTCCGGCCTGCCGGTCTCCCACATTGTGCTGATGGGTATCGGCGAGCCGCTGGATAATTTCGACAACGTGATGCGGTTTCTGGAGCTGGTCAACAGCCCCGACGGCATGAACATTTCCATGCGCCATATCAGCCTTTCCACCTGCGGCCTGGTGCCGAAGATCCGGGAGCTGGCCGGGCGGCAGCTGCAGCTGACCCTTTCCGTATCGCTGCACGCGCCCAACGACGGGATCCGCTGCCGGATCATGCCGGTGGATAAGGCCTATCCCATGGACGAGCTGCTGGCGGCCTGCCGGGACTATTACGCGGCCACCTCCCGCCGGATTTCCTTCGAGTACGCCATGATCGACGGCGTCAACGACCGGGAGGCGGACGCCCGGGAGCTGCTGCGGCGGCTGAAGGGGCTGCCCGCCCACTTTAATCTGATTCCGCTGAACCATGTGGAGGAAAGCCCGCTGAAGCCCAGCTCCCGGCAGGCGGTGGCCCGGTTTCAGCAGATTCTCACCGAAGGCGGCATCCCGGCCACGGTGCGGCGGACGCTGGGCGGCGATATCGACGCCTCCTGCGGCCAGCTTCGCAGAAAATACAGCAAAGAAAATCAGAATTAAACCAATCATTCGGAAAGGAGTGCTGCCTGATGCAATATTGGGGCCTGACGGATCCGGGCTGTGTCCGGACGCAGAATCAGGATGCCTTTGCCGTAGAGCGGCTGGATAAAAACAGCGTCCTGTGTACCGTCTGCGACGGCATGGGCGGCGCGAAATCCGGCAATGTGGCAAGCTCCCTGGCGCTGGACGTGTTTACCCAGGAGGTCAAGCGGTCCTGGAATGGCGGGATGGACGCGGAGAAAACCGACCGGGTGCTGCAAAGCGCCGTGAAGCTGGCCAATTTTACGGTTTACGACCAGTCCCGTCAGTTTGAGGAGTTTTCCGGCATGGGCACCACGCTGGTGGCGGCCCTGGTCCACGGGCGGGATGCCACGGTGGTGAACGTAGGCGACAGCCGGGCCTACTGCGTCAGCGCAGGAGGCATCGAGCGGCTGACCACCGATCACAGTCTGGTGCAGATGATGATCGAGCGGGGTGAGCTGACGCCGGAGCGGGCCAGAACCTATCCGGGGAAAAATCTCATCACCCGGGCCATCGGCACGGAGCCGATGGTGGAAAGTGACTTGTCCCATCTGACGCTGGAGCGGGGCGACAGCCTGCTGCTGTGCAGCGACGGACTGACAAATATGATGGACGATCAGGAGATCCTTTTTGAGGTGGCGCATGGCGTCAATAAGCAGTATTGCTGCCAGCGACTTCTGGATATTGCAAAAAACCGCGGCGCGCCGGACAACGTGACCAGTGTGTTGATTCTCATCTGATCCGGACGCGAAAGGAGTAAGGTTTATGGATAAATATATCGGACGGCTGCTGGATAACCGCTACGAGATTCTGGAGGTCATCGGCACCGGCGGCATGGCGGTGGTGTACAAGGCCCGGTGTCATCGGCTCAACCGGCTGGTGGCGGTGAAGATTCTCAAGGACGAGTACTCCCAGGACGAGGAGTTCCGGCGCCGGTTCCACGCCGAAGGGCAGGCCGTGGCCATGCTGAGCCACCCCAATATCGTGCAGGTGTATGACGTCTCCACCTCCGACGATGCGGATTACATCGTCATGGAGCTGATCGACGGCATTACCCTCAAGCAGTACATGGAGAAAAAGGGCATCCTCAACTGGAAGGAAACGCTCCATTTTTCCATGCAGATTGCCAAGGCGCTGGAGCACGCCCACAGCCGGGGCATCATTCACCGGGATATCAAGCCCCACAACGTGATGGTGCTGAAAAACGGCTCCGTGAAGGTGGCCGACTTCGGCATTGCCCGGGTGGTGTCCAAGAGCAATACCCTGACCAAGGAGGCCCTCGGCTCCGTCCACTACATCTCGCCGGAGCAGGCCAAGGGCGGCCATGTGGACAACCGGTCCGACATTTACTCGCTGGGCGTCGTCATGTACGAAATGATGGCCGGCCGGCCCCCCTATGACGGGGAATCCCCGGTGGCGGTGGCCATTCAGCATATCAACGGCGGCGCGCCGCTGCCGTCTACCTTCAATCCCAACATTCCCGGCGGCCTGGAGCAGATCATCATGAAGGCCATGGCGGTGGACCCCAACGACCGGTACCCCTCCGCAACGGCCATGCTCTACGATATGGACGAATTCCGCAAGGAGCCGACCATGCTGTTTGATTACCACAACGGCCTGGCCTCCGAGGACATTCTGACGGTCCATACCCCCCAGCCCCAGCAGCCCCGGGCGCCCCGAACCACGGCGGAACGGGTGGCAGGCACCGGCAGCGACGTGCCCCGCCGCAGGCCGCCTCAGGACCAGCCCCGGCGGACATCCCAGCCGGATGCCCAGCGCCGGAAGCCGTCCCAGAGCAGCGCCGCCGCGTCCCAGCACCGGAAGAAGGAGGACGACGGCAACCGGGCTGCCACCATTGCCATTGTGGCCTGCTCGGCGGTGGCGGTGATTGCCATTGTCATTTTCCTGGTGACGCTGCTTAACGGCGGCGTGTTCAACCAGCGCAAAAACCCGGTGGAGGTGCCGAATCTGATCGGTCAGGTGTATGACCAGGTCCGCACGGATACCCAATACGCGGATTTTGAAATCGTCCTGTCCAAGAGCGAGCCCAGCGATCAGTACGAGGACGGCCAGATCATGGATCAGCGGCCCAAGGGCGGCGAAATGGTGGAGGACAAGAAAATCTATGTGGTGGTCAGCTCCGGCAAGGAGAAGGCCGTGGAAATCATGGAGGATCTGACCAACGTGGCCCGGGCCGACGCGGAGGTGTACCTCAGCGGCCAGAAGGTCAAGGCGCTGGTGCGGGAAGAATACAATGACGACGTGAAGGCGGGCTATGTGATCCGGACGGATCCGGAAGCGGGCGCCGAGCTGACCGACGGCCAGACGGTGACGCTGTGGGTCAGCATGGGACCGGAGATCAAGAAGGCCAAAATGCCCAACGTGGTGGGCCAGCCGCTGGAAACGGCGCTGACGGTGCTGTCCGCGTCCGGCTTCAACAACGTGGAGACCGTCCCGGTGGAAAGCAACCGGGAGAAAAACGAAGTGGTCAGCCAGTCCGTGCGGAAAAACGAAGAAGTGGATGTGACCACCGCCATTACGCTGGAGGTGTCCAAGGGCCCGGCGGAAACCACCGCTCCCACCACGGAACCGCCCACGGAGCCGCCGCTGGTGACCAAGCGCATCAAGCTGACGCTGCCCACGGACATGACCGAAACCTACACCCTGAGCCTGAAGCAGGGCGATACGGAGGTGGTCAGCCCCACGGAGGTGGAGCCGACCCAGACCACCATCGAGGTGGAGCTGCAGGGCAGCGGCGTGCAGTATTACGATCTGTACGTCAACGAAAAATACTATCAGACGGTAAAGGTGGACTTTACGGCAAATGGCTGAGAAACTGACAGGAAGAATTCTGCGCTCCATCAGCGGCCAATACGACGTGGAAACCCCGGCGGGAATCATTTCCTGCCGGGGCCGCGGTATTTTGCGGCGGGGCGGCCTGACGCCCCTGACCGGCGATCTGGTGGAGGTGAGCCGGGAGCGGGGGGCGGCGATGATCGAGCGGATCCTGCCCCGGCGCAACAGCTTCATCCGTCCGGCGGTGGCCAACGTGGACGAGCTGATTCTCTTTGCGGCGGGGGTGAACCCGGTGACCAGTCCCTTCCTCATCGACCGGGTGGCGGCCATTGCCGGGGACCGGAACGTGCCGGTGACGATCTGCGTCAACAAATGCGATCTGGATCCGGCGGAGGAACTGACCGGGATCTACACCCGGGCCGGCTTTCCGGTGATTTCCGTCAGTGCGGTCACCGGACAGGGGATCGAAGCGCTGCGCCGGCGGCTGGAAGGGAAGCTCACGGCCTTCACGGGCAATTCCGGCGTGGGCAAGAGCAGCATTCTCAACGCTCTCTGCCCGTCGCTGGGGCTGAAAACCGGTGAGGTGTCCGAAAAACTGGGCCGGGGTCGTCATACCACCCGTCATGTGGAGCTGTACCGGCTGGATGCGGGGACGTATGTGGCCGATACGCCGGGGTTTTCCTCCTTTGACACCGACGAAATGGAGGTCATCCTGAAGGAAAATCTCCAGTACGCCTTCCCGGACTTCGGCTCCTGGCTGGGGAAATGCCAGTTCCACGACTGCTCCCACCGGACGGAGCCGGGCTGCGCCGTGACGGCGGCGGTGGCGGCGGGGGAGATTGAGAAAACCCGCTACGAAAGCTACCTCCGGCTCTACGAAAAGGCAAGCCAGGTCAGGCAGTGGGAACTGAAGTGAAATTCGGAGAGTTCTACAAAAATCAGGGTAAAAATTTGTGATTCCTTCCGAAAAAGTTCTTGACAACAGGCTCAAACAGTGGTATCATAATCAGGCGTGTGCAGGGAAACTATGCATATGCGATGCGATGATGCAGGAGATTGCGCCGAAAGGCGGTAACTTCTGCGGAGTATGTCCGGTCATCGGGCGGCTGAACTGTCTGTTTGCGCCAGCGTATATCGCTGCGAAGCGGAAAAGGTCGGCTTGCGTCGGCCATTTTTCGTACCCCGGAATGATACGCACGGCGGCGCGGACAACCAGTTCGACCGTACCCAGCACCAAGCAAACTGAGTACGATTTATCAAGGAGGAAACCAAACCATGGCAAACCAGGAAATGATCCGGATCCGGCTGAAGGCTTACGATCATCAGCTGATCGACTCCAGCGCGGTCAAGATCGTCGAGACTGCCAAGCGCAACGGCGCTGCCGTCTCCGGCCCCATCCCGCTGCCCACCAAGAAGGAGATCGTCACCATTCTGCGTTCTCCCCATGTCAACAAAGACAGCCGTGAGCAGTTCGAGCGCAGAACCCACAAGAGACTGATCGATATCCTCAACCCCA
>CAJLCS010000091.1 GCA_905205195.1 uncultured Eubacteriales bacterium | reverse complement strand
TGCCGCCGGGGGCGGTGATTTCGGGCTTCAGCTCCAGTGAGGGCAGGGGGCCCCAGGAGGAGAAGTCACTCATGGACACGGCGCCCTTTTCGGAGGCGGAGACGGTCAGTGTCTTGGTTTCCAGTTCGGTCATGGCAAGACCGTTGGCATAGCTGATACAGACCGTTGGGATCTGATAGTTTTCCACGGACATATTCAGCAGATAGCCGTCCCGGCTGTTGTAGATGATGCAGGCGGCGGCGCCGGCAGCGGCGGCGTTGAGCTGCTTCTGCTCAAAGGAAAGGCCGCCGCGCATGACCAGCGCGACCTTGCCGGTGACGTCCAGACCCTCATAGTCGGAAACGTCGCCGGTGCCGGGGATAGGCACATACGCCAGCGTCTTTTCCTGGGCATCTCCCAGAATCAGCCGGGCAAAGGAATGGCCGGACACGTCGTTGTAGGGAACCCGGCCCTGGCTGATGGTGAAGGAGGCGGTTTCGTTGGCATTGACGGAGGCAACGGACAGCGCGGCGTCATAGGAGGACGCGGAGCTGATGATACCGGTGTCCGGGTCGGACACGGAGGCAAAGTCGCCGTAGGTACCGCCTTGCGAGGAGGAAAAGGCGTTGCCTGCGGAGCAGTCCAGCAGAATGCCGGCGGATTTGACCAGATCGTAGTACTTGTCCACCACGCTGCCGGACTCCTCGGAGGCGAAGCCGCCGCCGGAACCGAGGGACATATTGATGACATCCACGTCCAGCAGCAGGGCGTCGTTCAGAGCAGCCAGAATGTTCTGGGTGGACGCGCCGTTGGTGGTATCGGAGAACACCTTGAAGATGGCCAGCTGGGCCTCGGGGGACTGACCGGCGAAGGTCACGTTGCCGTCGGCATCCACCGTCTTACCGGCGGCGATACCGGCAACATGGGTGCCGTGATCGTTGCCGTACTTTTCGACGGCAGTCTGGGAGGGAGTCACATCAGTATCCACGTCGGCATAGTCGAAGGCGAAGGGGACCTTGCCGCTCTTATACAGATCGTCGGCGGTCAGCAGCTTCAGCTCGGTGGAGGTGCTGTTTTTCTGGGCGTACCACAGCGCGGCGTAGCTGTAAGCGGTGACATTGATTTTGCCGTCCACCTCTTCCGTTGTGTACAGCAGCTTCTCCAGCGTGGATTTCTGCAGTTTCTGCACGGCAGGGGCGTTGGCAAAGGCCTCGTGGGCCACGTCCAGACCGGTGTCCAGAATACCGATCAGAATGCCCGCACCCTGGTAGTCCGTGTGGTTGGCGTAGGCGGCGATTTCCGCGCCGGACAGCGCCTGCCCCAGCATGGAAGAGCCGACCACATCGGGATAGTAGGTATCGCACAGCACCACCCGGGTGACACCGTCGATGGCTTCAATGTCGCCGATCCGGCCATAGGGCACCTTGGCGGAGAAGCCGCTGACGATGGCGGTGTAGTTGAATTCATACTGAACGGTGATGTTCTGCGCCTCGATGGCATCCATAACGTCCTGTTCCAGCGCGGCAATTTCGGCCAGTTGGGTTTTGGCGGCCGCGGTCTGCTGGAAGTCCAGCATGGACATGGCGGCGTCCACCTGGTTGCGGACGTCCAGCAGGCTCTCGGCGTCCAGCTCCACGATGACGTCCACCTCATCGGTGGCGGCGGGGACGTCGGACTTGGAAACCACGGAGGAATCCATGTTGTCCTCAAAGATCTGCTGCCGATCGGCATCGGTCAGATCTTCGGTGACGTCCGTCACGGTCAGACCGTCATTTGCGGCGGTATTCCCTGCGGCCAGAGCACCAAGCGGGAGAAAGCTCAGGCACAGGGAGAACACCAGCAGGACGGCCAGCAGCTTTTGCAGGCTGCCTTTCGTTTTCTGTTTCATTCACTCATTTCCTTTCTTTACAGCATACCGGCGCTTCTGGCGGCGCGCGGTACGGTTTGCAATATTATAGCACCCAGCCTTCATGAAGGCAAGAGAAAATTTCACAGATTGTTCATGGGTTTGTGTATATATCCGCATTTTCATCGAAAATATTCGTAATAAATGGGAAATGATGGAATAACAGAAAAACGAATGTCCGCCAGCCGGGGGCACAATGCAGGAAAGAAGAAAACAGATGCAGATTGCGGTAAAAAATTCCTGCCGCGTTTCGGGCGGCAGGAATCGGAAATTCAGGTGATGTCGGTCAGCCGGACGGTGCTGTCGGCGCTGTCCAGACGCAGTCGGGCGGTGTGGGCCTGCCCTCCGGCGGTCCAGCGCAGGCGCAGGCCGATGTCCGCGCCCGTCAGGGGAAGCTGCAGCGTAACGGCGTCGTCGCTGCACAGGCTGCGGGCCATGAACACGGTGCTGAGGGGGAGAAAGCGGCCGTTCTCAGCCCAATCGCCCTGCTCCAGCGTCACATCGGAGATCAGATCGTCGGCAAACAGCAGCACCCGTTCCCCGTTCGGGTCCAGAATGGCTTCGCTGTACTGCCGGAACCGGTCCGGATCCACATCTTGGGCCAGCGCGGCATCCGGCGTGCCGCTGCGGTCCGGCAGGGCGGCGGGGCGGAAGTCCGCCCGGAGGATGCCGCCCAGTTCGCCGTAGGGGATTTCCACCACGATCTGACCGGCCACATAGGGCGCCAGCTCATAGGGGGAAAAATAGGCGCAGAACCCGGCGGCGGACAGATACCATGCCGTGCAGTCCTCCCAGCCCTCGCCGCTGTAGCGGCCGGAGACGAGGGACGCATACCCGTCGTACAGCTGGTCCTCCTGCTTGCGGGCGGACAGATTTTCAATGATGAGCTGGGACAGGGAAACCGCGGCGTCGGCGTTTTCCAGAATGTCGGAAAGATGCAGCTGTTCGCCTGTGGCCATGTCGAAATTCAGGGAAAGGCAGCTGCGGTTGGGATGGACGCCGCCCATGTCGGTGGTTTCGGCGCCGAACAGGCTGAGCACCTTTTCATCGATCCGCATGGGGCTGTAAAGCAGCTGGTAGCGGTAGGGATGGTCGGCGGCGCTTTCGTCGGCCAGCGCCTGCTGCCGCAGGGCCTCGGCGGTGTCCTGCCCGCCGTCGGCCAGACGCAGCAGATTCAGCACCACCTGCGCGGCGGCGTCGGCGTCCGGGGCGATGACGGAGAAATCCTGGGTGATTTGGGTGAAAACCGTCTGACCGGCCTGATTTTTCGTCTCCTGCCGCATCAGCGGCGCCGAAACGGAAATCATGGGCAACTGCACCGTATCTTCCCAGGCGGCGGTGGTTTCCGGCGGATTGGACGATGTCCCGGCGGTGGTCTGAGCCGGGGTGTCGGTCCGGCCGCAGGCGCACAGCAGTCCGGCCAGGGCCAGCAGCAGGCAAAACAGTCGTTTCATGGAAGGGTCCTCCCGATCTTTTGAGAAATTGAGGGTATTATACCATAAAGGCAGGAAAAGCACAATGGAAATACGGGAAATTTCCCGGGAAAACCTTGACAAGCACCGCAAAGCGATGGTAAAATAAGCACAAGTTCATATCGCGTTGATCGGAAAGAGTAATGTGCCGCAATTGCCAGAGAGCGGGGGTCACCGGCTGAAAGCCCCGGCCAAGGACGCGCATGAACGTGCATCCGGGAGCGAATCCCTTTTATTTAATGAGTAAAAAATGAGAGTGGAACCGCGAGCAGCGTCTGCCCGCCTCTTGTACGTTGGTATAAGAGGCGGTTTTTATTTTGAAACGGAGGAAGAAACCATGTATCTTTATAATTCCCTGTCCCACAAGAAGGAACTGTTTACCCCCAACCACCCGGATCTGGTGAAAATGTACACCTGCGGCCCGACGGTGTATCACTATGCCCACATCGGCAACCTGCGCAGCTATATTATGGAGGATGTGCTGGAAAAGAGCCTGCGCTATCTGGGCTACCCGGTGAAGCGGGTGATGAACATCACCGACGTGGGCCATCTGGCCTCGGATGCCGATACCGGCGAGGACAAAATGCTCAAGGGCGCCCGCCGGGAGCATAAAACCGTCATGGAGATTGCCAAGTACTACACCGACGCCTTTTTTGAGGACTGCCGGAAGCTGAACATCAAGCGGCCCGACGTGGTCCAGCCGGCCACCGGCTGCATTCCGGAGTATATCGCCATCATCACCCGGTTGCTGGAGAAGGGCTATGCCTATCAGGCCGGCGGCAACGTGTATTTCGACACCTCCAAGCTGGAGCAGTACTATGTGTTCAACGACCACGACGAGGAGGACCTGGCGGTGGGCGTCCGGGAGGGCGTGGAGGAGGATCCCAACAAGCGCAATAAAAACGACTTTGTGCTGTGGTTCACCAAATCCAAGTTTGAGGATCAGGCCCTGAAATGGGACTCCCCCTGGGGCGTGGGCTATCCAGGCTGGCATATTGAATGCTCCGGCATCTCCATGAAATATCTGGGGGAGGATCTGGATATCCACTGCGGCGGCATCGACAACGCCTTCCCCCACCATACCAACGAAATTGCCCAGTCCGAAAGCTATCTGGGCCACAAGTGGTGCAATTACTGGTTCCATGTCCATCACCTGAACACGGACCACGGCAAAATGAGCAAATCCAAGGGCGAATTTCTCACGGTGTCGCTGCTGGAGCAGAAGGGCTATGACCCGCTGGCTTACCGGCTGTTCTGCCTGCAGAGCCACTACCGCAAGAATCTGGTGTTTTCCTGGGAGAATCTGGACAACGCGGCGGCAGCCTACGACAAGCTGATCGGGAAAATCGCCGCCCTGACGCCGGACGGCGGCCAGGTGGATCAGGCGGCGTTCGACGGCCTGAAGGAAAAATTCGTGGCCGCCCTGAACGGCGATCTGAATACGTCGCTGGCGGTAACGGCGGTTTACGACGTGCTGAAGGCCAAGACGAACGATGCCACCAAGTTGGCGGCGCTGGCAGATTTTGACCGGGTGCTGTCGCTGAATCTGCTGGAGGCGGCTGCCAAGCGCCGGGAAAAGCAGGCCGCGGAAGCGGCGGCCTCTGCCGATCCGGAAATCGACGGGTTGGTGGCGGCCCGGACGGCGGCCAAAAAGGAAAAGAACTTTGCGGAGGCCGACCGGATCCGTGACGAGCTGAAGGCCCGGGGCATCGAGATCATCGACACTCCCCAGGGAGCGAAATGGAGACGCGTATGAAGCTGCTGATTCTGGACGGCAACAGCGTCATCAACCGGGCGTTTTACGGCATCCGGCCGCTGACCACCCGGGAGGGACTGTACACCAACGCCGTGTTCGGCTTTCTGAACATTCTGGAGCGGATGGAAAAGGAGGAGCAGCCCGAGGCCGTCTGCGTGGCCTTCGACCTCCACGGACCGACCTTCCGCCATCTGAAATATGAGGGCTACAAGGCCACCCGCCATGCCATGCCCGAGGAGCTGGCCCAGCAGATGCCGGTGATGAAGGATGTCCTGCGGGCCATGAACATTCCCATTTACGAATGCCAGGGCTGGGAGGCCGACGACGTCATCGGCACCGTGGGGCGAATTTGCAGCAACTGCGGCTGGGAGTGCGTGATCGTCACCGGCGACCGGGACAGCTTACAGCTGATCGACCGGAACATCCATGTGAAGCTGGTGATTACCAAGGCGGGGAAAACCACCTCCACGCTGTACGACGAGGAGGCCTTCCGGCAGGAATACGGCTTCGAGCCGAAGCGTCTGGTGGACCTGAAGGCACTGATGGGCGATTCCTCCGACAACATTCCCGGCGTGGCGGGGGTCGGCCCCAAAACCGCGTCGGAGCTGCTGCTGCGGTTCGGCACGCTGGACGGGGTGTATGCCCATCTGGACGATCCCTCCGTCCGGCCCAAGCTCCGGGAAAAGCTGGAGGCCGGAAAGGAAAACGCCTACCTTTCCTATGACCTTGCTACCATCCGGCCCGAGGCGCCCATTGAATTTGAACCCCGGGACGCCATCGTCCAGCCCTACAACCGGCCGGCGCTGTACCGGCTGTTTCTGAAGCTGGAATTTGTGCGGCTGATTGACCGCTACGGCCTGACCGGCGCGGATCAGGCGCTGCCGCCGGAAACCCGGAAGACGGAAGCTCTACCCCGGCAGCAGACGCTGCCGCCGGTGGGGACGGAATGTGCCCTGTATCTGGCGGCGGACGGCTCCGCCGGTGTGGCGTGGGACGGCGGCGTCTGCACGCTGACGCCCATGGAGCTGCCGTCGCTGGCGCCGCTGCTGGCGGGCAGCCGGAGCTGGGTCTGCCACGACCGCAAGGCCCTGCTCCACCGTCTGGAGGAGCAGCAGCTCCCGGCGGGGGACTTCGCCTTCGATACGGCGCTGGCGGCCTACGATCTAAGCCCCACCCAGTCCGAGTATCCCGTCAGCAAGCTGGCGGCGACCTTCCTGGGGGCCGGTGCAGAGGACGGCGACGCCGCAGGCTGCGCCGAGGCCCTGTGGCAGCTGGCACCGGTGATGCGGCGGGAGCTGGCGGACCGGGATATGGAGACACTGTACCGGGAGATCGAACTGCCGCTGTGCGCCGTGCTCTACCGGATGGAACGGGAGGGGGTGGCCATCGACCGGGATCAGCTGGCCCAGTTCGGCGAAATGCTGGCCGGGCGGATTGATCGGTGCGAGCAGCAGATTTTCGGCTATGCCGGCGGGTCCTTCAATATCAATTCCCCCAAGCAGCTGGGGACGGTGCTGTTTGAGCAGCTGAATCTTCCGCCGCTGAAAAAGACGAAAACCGGCTACGCCACCAACGCGGAGGTGCTGGAAAAGCTCCGCAGCGTCCATCCCATCGTGCCGGAAATCATGGATTATCGGATGCTGACCAAGCTGAAATCCACCTATGCCGACGGCCTGATGAAGGTCATCGCCGCCGACGGGCGTATTCA
>CAJLCS010000090.1 GCA_905205195.1 uncultured Eubacteriales bacterium | reverse complement strand
GCGTTTCTCCTGCCGCAATGGGTTATTCCAAGACTTCCAACAAGAATCCCGGCGGTCAGAGACGAGCGAAGAAGTCTGAGTATGCCACTCAGCTGACCGAGAAGCAGAAGGTCAAGTTTGTTTACGGTATTCAGGAGCGTCAGTTCCGGAATTACTATGAGAAGGCTGAGCGTGCCGAGGGCAACACCGGTGAAGAGCTGCTGTCCCTGGTGGAGCGCCGGCTGGATAACGTGGTTTACCGTCTGGGCTTTGCCAACTCCCGCCGTCAGGCGCGGCAGCTGGTCAACCATGGCCACTTCACGGTGAATGGCAAGCGCGTCAACATCCCCAGCTATCTGGTGAAGAGCGGCGATGTGGTCGCGGTTTGCGAGAAGAGCGTTTCCAACGCTTTCTTCAAGAAGCTGAAGGAAGACGACACCTTTGTTGCTGCCCCCAAGTGGCTGGACCGTGATAAGAATACCCTTACCGGTAAGGTCATTGCTATGCCTACCAAGGCGGATATCGACTTCGACATTGCGGTCCACCTGATCGTCGAGTTGTACTCCAAGTAATCGACCTCCTGATCGTTCGCATGTATATCGCTGGGCGGTTTTCGCCCAGCACTAGAAGAAGGAGGGTAAAGATTCATGGTAGAAATTGAAAAACCCCGCATCACCTGCTTTGATGCTCCGGAGAATCCGTCCTACGGTAAGTATGTGGTGGAGCCTCTGGAACGTGGTTACGGCATGACGCTGGGCAACTCCCTGCGCCGGATTCTGCTTTCGAGCCTTCCCGGCTATGCCGCGACGTCTGTGAAGATTGCCGGTGTTCAGCATGAATTCTCTACGATTCCCGGTGTGACTGAGGATGTAACCGAGATCGTCCTGAACGTGAAGCGGATCATTCCGAAGTTCCATTGCCAGGGCGTGAAAACCGTTTACATTGATGCCGTCGGCCCCTGCGAAGTGAAGGCCGGCGATATCAAGGCGGACGGCGAGGTTGAGATTCTGAATCCCGATCTGCATATCTGCACCCTGGGCCCGGATGCGACGTTCAACATGGAGATCACCCTGTCTCAGGGCAGAGGCTATGTGTCCGCCGACCGGAACAAGACGCCGCAGACGGTGATCGGCGTGATCCCCGTTGACTCCATTTATTCGCCTGTAACCAAGGTGAATTATACGGTGGAGCCCACCCGTGTCGGCGATCGGACCGATTACGACAAGCTGACCATTGAGGTCTGGACGGACAGCACCATCGCGGCCAAGGATGCCGTGTCTCTGGGTGCGAAGATTCTGGCGGATCATCTGACCGTGTTTACGAATCTGTCCGACACGGTGAGTACCAGCTCCACCGTGGTGGAAAAGACGTCCGACCGGCCGGATGCAAAGCTTTCGATGACCATCGATGAACTGGACCTGTCGGTCCGCAGCTTTAACTGCCTCAAGCGTGCCAACATCAACACCGTGGCCGATCTGATCAACAAGACCGGTGAGGATATGATGAAGGTCCGCAACATGGGTAAGAAGTCCTTGGATGAGGTCCAGAAGAAGCTGGAAATGATGGGCCTGTCCCTGGCCAGTGAAGATTCTGGCAGCAACAACTGATGTAACCTTTCAAAAAGGAGGAAACGTGTATGTTCGGCACTCGTAAACTGGGCAAGACCACGACCCAGAGAAAAGCGCTTCTGCGCCAGCTCGTGACCGACCTGCTGGAAAACGGCAAGGTGGAAACCACCTTCTACCGTGCCAAGGAGGTTCAGCCTGTGGTGGAGAAGATGATTACCCTGGGCAAGAAGGGCAATCTGGCAGCTTACCGCAGAGCCATGTCTTTCATCACCAAGGAAGATGTGGTGCAGAAGCTGTTCAAGGAAACCGCTCCCAAGTATGCTGACCGCAACGGCGGCTACACCAGAGTGACCCGTACCGGCGCCCGTCGCGGCGACGCTGCGGAGATGGCGGTTATCGAGCTGGTCTGATCGGCCTGCTGACGCTGCTTTCGGTTTTTTGATGTTGAAAACGAGGTTGGGATTTCCAACCTCGTTTTTTACGTTTTAGTCGGCAGCCCGCTCCAGCGCTTTGCAGGCCGCCAGTGCGGCAACCGTGCCGTCCGAGGCGGCGGTGGTCAGCTGACGGACGGTTTTCACACGGCCGTCCCCGGCGGCGAAAACCCGGGGGAGGTTGGTGCAGGTGTCCTCCCCGGCAGCATAATAGCCGTCTGTCAGCGTCACGCTTTCCGCAAAGGGCCGGGCCTGCGGCTCCTGCCCGATGGCGACAAACAACCCGTCCAGCGGCAACTCCTCCGGGCCGTCGGCACCAGCCAGCCGGACGCCGGTTAAAACGCTGTCCCGGGCCGCAAGGGACGTGACTTGGCGGTCAGGCAGAATCCGGACGTTGCCACAGCCGTACAGCCGGGCCTGCAAGGCCTGATCGGCGCGGAATCGGTCATTTCGGTGAATCAGGGTGACGCTGCGGCACCGGGCGGCAAGAAACAGGGCATCCTGAAAGGCGCTGTTCCCGCCGCCGATGACGGCGGCGTCCTGACCGGCATAAAACGCCCCGTCACACACTGCACAGTAGGACAGCCCGTGGCCCACAAGGGCGTCTTCGCCGGGAAGCCCCAGCTTGCGGGGGGAACGGCCCGTTGCCAGAATGACGGCCCTGGCGGCAATCGGGCCATGGCCCGTTTCCAGCCGGTATCCCTCCGGCAGCGGCGTGAATCCGGTGACGGCCGCTTTCTGAAGCCGCGCCCCCTGATTTTGTGCCTGCTCCAGCAGTGCCAGCGCAAAGTCGGCGCCGCTGAGCGCGGCCATACCCGGATAATTTTCCACCCGGGCGGCCTGGACGATCTGCCCGCCGGGGACGCCCCGCTCCAGAATCAGCGGCCTTTGCCCGGCCCGGGCAGCATACAGCGCTGCGGTCAGACCTGCCGGTCCACCGCCGACAATCACAAGCTGCTCCAACGCAAATCAACCTTCTTTCCGGGATTAGGATGCCCGATTTGCGGGATTCTATGGCAGAATGGATGATTTTTCTCTTCCGAAAACTGCCGCTTTTGGCGGGATCATCCCTTGACAACCGGCAAAAACTGTGCTAAAGTGTCACTAGAAAGCAAAGACGAAGACGGGATCGTTTTTTCCATCTCCCAGAGAGACGCCGGAATGCTGCAATGGCGTTGTGATGGCTTCCGATCCTACCACTTCCGAGCCGACCGGTGGAAATACCGGCCCGGGTGCGCCCGTTATTGCGTCAATGAGTGGCGGAGTTTCTCCGCAACCAGGGTGGAACCGTGGAATACAGAGCCTGTATCCCACCCCTGATTTTTCAGGGGTGGGATTTTTGTATACCTGCCCCCAATCAAGGAGGTATAAACCATGGAAGAAGAAAAGAAATTCACGTTCGAGAATCCCGAGTACCGGAAGACCTACTGGCACACCTGTTCCCACATCATGGCCCAGGCCATCAAGCGCCTGTGGCCGGAGGTCCAGCTTGCCATCGGCCCTGCCATTGACGAGGGCTGGTACTACGATTTTGACGCGCCGTTTACCTTCACGCCGGAGCATCTGGAGAAGATTGAGGCGGAGATGAAGAAGATCTGCAAGGAGCGTCTGCCCATCGTCCGCAGCGAGAAGCCCCGGGCCGAGGCCATCGCCTATATGGAGGGGAAGAATGAGCCGTACAAGGTGGAGCTGATCAACGACCTGCCGGAGGATGCGGTCATTTCCTTCTACACCCAGGGCGAGTTCACCGACCTGTGCGCCGGTCCCCATCTGGATCACACCGGCCGGGTGAAGCACAACGGCTTCAAGCTGCTCAATTCCTGCGGCGCTTACTGGCGGGGCGACAGCAACCGGAAGATGCTGCAGCGGATTTACGGCATCGCCTTCCAGAGCAAGGAAGAGCTGGAGGCTTACCTCCGGCGCATCGAGGAGGCCAAGAAGCGCGACCATCGCCGTCTCGGCAAGGAGTTGGGCCTGTTCATGCTCACCGACTACGGCCCCGGCTTCCCCTTCTTCCTGCCCAAGGGCATGGTGCTCCGCAACACCCTGATCGACTACTGGCGCGAGGTTCACAAGCGTTACGGCTATGTGGAGGTTTCCACCCCCATGATCCTGAACCGCCAGCTGTGGGAGCAGTCCGGCCACTGGGATCACTACAAGAACAATATGTACACCACCGTCATTGACGGCGAGGATTACGCCATCAAGCCCATGAACTGCCCCGGCGGTATGCTGGTCTACGCCAGCGAGCCCCACTCCTACCGGGACCTGCCCCTGCGGGTGGGCGAGCTGGGCCTGGTGCACCGCCATGAGCTGTCCGGCGCCCTCCACGGCCTGTTCCGCGTCCGCTGCTTTACCCAGGACGATGCCCACATCTTCATGACCCAGGAGCAGATGGAAAGCGAAATTCAGAACGTTGTCCGCCTGTTCGACGAGGTGTACAACGTGTTCGGCCTGAAATACACCGTGGAACTGTCCACCATGCCAGAGGATCACATCGGCACCGTGGAAGAGTGGGAAGCCAATCAGGAAATCCTGAAGAAGGCCATTACCGGCATGGGCAAGGACTACGTCATCAACGAGGGCGACGGCGCCTTCTACGGGCCGAAGCTGGACTTCCACATTGAGGACTGCCTTGGCCGGACCTGGCAGTGCGGCACCATCCAGCTGGACTCCCAGCTGCCGGAGCGGTTCAATCTGGAGTACACCGGCGAGGACGGCCAGAAGCATCGTCCCGTGATGATTCACCGGGTGGTGTTCGGCTCCATCGAGCGGTTCATCGGCGTGATTACCGAGCATTTTGCAGGCGCCTTCCCCCTGTGGCTGACGCCGGTGCAGGTGAAGGTGCTGCCCGTTACCGAGCGCGCCCATGACTATGCCAATCAGGTCAACGCCAAGCTGACCGCGGCCAACATCCGCAGCGAGGCGGACTGCCGCAGCGAGAAGCTGGGCTACAAGATCCGGGAAGCGCAGATGCAGAAGATTCCTTATATGCTGGTCGTCGGCGACCGGGATATGGAGAGCGGCACCGTTTCCGTCCGGACCCGGAAGGGCGAGGATCTGGGCGCCATGACGCTGGACACGTTCATGTCCAAGTGCCTGGCGGAAATCGCTTCCAAGAGCAAGGAAGTTTAAGATTGTTTGAAGACAGGCCGTTCCCATCCGGAACGGCTTGTCTGATTCCCCGGACTGTGCTACAATAGCCGCAGAAAAGGGGGAAAACGCCATGAAAACCGGAAAACGCGGTGGCCTTCCGCTGTGGATTGCCGCCGGAATCCTGCTGCTGGCAGGGATGCTTCTGTTTGTCGCCGATGCGGGGTGTGAAGCCTTTGCGCTGGTCTGCTGGGGCGCGGCAGCGGCGGTGATTGCCTACCGGCTGCTGGCGCTCTGGGCCAAAAAACGGCCCAAACCGGCCAAAATCCTGAAAATCTGCCTGACGGTCTGCCTGTGCGCGGCATTTGCGGCGGTTTCCGTCACCGGCGGCGTGCTGGCGGCAGCGTCCGGCGGCCAGCCGGACCGGGACTGCACCTATGCGGTGGTGCTGGGGGCCGGTGTCAACGGCAGCGAGCCGAGCCGATCCCTGCGGGAGCGGATCGACGCCGCCTATGCCTATCTGACGGCCCATCCGGACACCGTCTGCGTGGTCAGCGGCTGCCGGGGCCGCGGCGAGGACCTGTCCGAGGCGGCGTGCATCCGCCGGGAGCTGGTGAACATGGGCGTTGCGTCGGAGCGGATCTGGCTGGAGGAGCAGGCGGAAAACACCCGGCAGAACATTCGCTATTCGCTGGACGTGATCGAAGCGCAGACCGGGCAGCGCCCGGCGGAAATCGCGTTGATTTCCAGTGAGTATCACCTGTACCGGGCGGAATGGTTTGCCCGGCAGGAGGGCGTGACGGCTTACGGCGTCCCGGCCCACACGGGCAATTTCTGGATTTTACTGAACTTTTCACTGCGGGAAATCGCCGCAGTCTGGTATTACTGTGTATTAGGAGGATAAGATCATGATTGAACGAGCGGATGCGGACTGGGCCTGGGAGCAGGCGGCGGCGCTGCTGGCGGTGGATTCCCCGTCGGGCTACACGGCCAAGGCGGCCGAATGGGTGAAGGATGCCTTTCAGGCGCTGGGCTATCCGGCGAAGCTGACCGAAAAGGGCGGCGTTCTGGCGGATCTGGGCGGCGCGGACGACCGGGATGCCCTGCTGCTGGAGGCCCACACCGACACGCTGGGCGGCATGGTGGCCGAGATCAAGGGCAGCGGACGGCTGCGCCTGACGCCGCTGGGCGGCATGAACCCCAATAACGGCGAAGCGGAGAACGTGCGGATCTATACCCGGGACGGCCGGGTCTACGAGGGAACGCTGCAGCTGTGCAATGCGTCCATTCACGTCAACGGCGAGTATTCTTCCACCAAGCGGAGCTGGGACACGGTGGAGGTGGTGCCCGATGAGGACGTGTCCTCTGCGGCGGACACCCGGAAGCTGGGCATTGAGGTGGGGGACATCGTCTGCTTTGATCCCCGGACCCGCCGGACGGCTTCCGGCTATCTCAAGAGCCGTTTCCTGGACGACAAGCTCTCCGTGGGCATTCTGCTGGGCTTTGCCCGGTACCTGAAGGAACATCACCTGACGCCTTCCCGCCGCGTGTACGTCCATGTGACGGTCTACGAGGAGGTGGGCCACGGCGGCTCCGCCTCCGTGCCCGACGGCGTGACCGAAGCCATTTCCGTGGATATGGGCTGTGTCGGCGCCGGGCTGCAATGCACCGAGCGGCAGGTTTCCATCTGCGCCAAGGATTCCGGCGGCCCCTACAGCTATGAGGTGGTAGGCAAGCTGATTGCCGCCGCCAAGGCCACCGGAGCGGACTATGCGGTGGACGTGTATCCCTTCTATGGATCCGACGTGGAGGCCACACTGCGCGGCGGCGCGGATCTCCGTCACGGTCTGATTGGCGCGGGTGTTTACGCCAGCCACGGCTATGAGCGCAGCCATATCGACGGCGTCCTCAACACCCTGAAGGTCCTGGGCGGCTATCTGGGTGTCTGAGCAGGGCAAAACAAAAAAGTTCCCCCGGATCCGAGACTGAACAGCACCCCATTTGTTAGACAAGTATGATATACTATCTAATAAGTGGGGT
>CAJLCS010000089.1 GCA_905205195.1 uncultured Eubacteriales bacterium | reverse complement strand
TGGTCCTGCTGGACGTGACCCCGCTGTCTCTGGGCATTGAGACCATGGGCGGCGTGTTCACCCGTCTGGTGGACCGCAACACCACCATCCCCACCGAGAAGAAGCAGATCTTCTCCACCGCTGCCGACGGTCAGACCTCCGTGGAGGTCCACGTCCTGCAGGGCGAACGTGAAATGGCTGCCGACAACAAGACGCTGGGCCGTTTCCAGCTCACCGGTATTGCCCCCGCGCCCCGTGGCGTGCCTCAGATCGAGGTTGCCTTCAACATCGATGCCAACGGTATCGTCAACGTGTCCGCCAAGGATCTGGGCACCGGCAAGGAGCAGAAGATTTCCATCACCGCTTCTTCCAACCTGTCCAAGGAGGATATCGACAAGGCCGTGAAGGAAGCCGAGCAGTATGCGGCCGCCGATAAGGCCCGGAAGGACGAGGTGGACGCCCATAACGCCGCCGATCAAATCGCCTATCAGACCGAGAAGGCCTTGACCGACCTGGGTGACAAGATCTCCGCCGACGAAAAGGCCTCCATCCAGGCCTCCGTCGAAAAGCTGAAGGAAGTCAACAAGGGTACCGATGTGGCCGCCATCAAGGCCGCCACCGAGGAAGTCCAAAAGGCGTTCTACGCCGTGTCCGAAAAGCTGTATAAGGACGCCGCACCCCAGCAGGACGGCCAGCAGGCCGGTCCTCAGGGCCAGAGCAATGGCAACGGCGGCTCCGATGACGGTGTGGTGGATGCCGACTACGAGACGGTTGACTGATTGAAACACTGAAAAGGGGCGGTTCTGCCGCCCCTTTCCGTGCTGTTTGCGGCCGAACCGCCGCAAGAGGTGAGAAGATATGGCAGATCAAAAACGAGACTATTATGAGGTGCTGGGCGTTGACAAAACTGCCGGCACCGATGAAATCAAAAAGGCCTATCGGAAGCTGGCCTTAAAATACCATCCGGACCGCAACCCCGGCGACAAGGCTGCGGAGGAAAAATTCAAGGAGATCGGCGAGGCCTATGAGGTTCTGTCCGACAGTGACAAGCGTGCCCGCTATGACCAGTACGGCTTTGCCGGCGTGGATCCTAACTTCAACCCCAACGCAGGCGGTTCCGGCTTCGGCGGCGGCGCAGGCTTCGGCGGGTTCGGCGGCTTCGACGATCTGGGCGACATTTTCGGCTCCTTCTTCGGCGGCGGCGCAGGCGGCAGCCGGAGAAGCGCCAACGCCCCCATGCGGGGCGAGAACATCGGCGCGTCGCTGGATCTGACCTTCGAGGAAGCGGCCTTCGGCTGCGAAAAGGAAGTCAGCGTCCAGCGGATCGAGGACTGCCCCACCTGCCACGGCAGCGGCTCCGCCGACGGCGCCGTGGAAACCTGCCCCACCTGCCGGGGCAGCGGTCAGGTCCGGACCACCCAGAACTTCATGGGCATGACCATGCAGTCCTCCTCCGTGTGTCCCAAGTGCGGCGGCCGGGGCAAGATCATCAAGGCCCCCTGCGCCACCTGCCGGGGCAAGGGCAAGGTGCGCCGGACCCAGAAGATCAAGGTCAAGGTTCCCGCCGGTGTGGACGACGGACAGAGCGTCCGGGTCCGGGGCGAGGGCTGCGTTGGCTTCAACGGCGGCCCCAACGGCGACCTGCTGGTGGAAATCTCCATCAAGAAGCATCCCATTTTCCAGCGTGACGGCACCACCGTCTACTGTGAAGTGCCCATTTCCTTTACGCAGGCTGCGCTGGGCGCGGAAATTCAGGTGCCCACCTTGGACGGCAAGGTTTCCTTCACCATCCCCGAGGGCACCCAGACCGGTACGGTGTTCACCCTGTCCGGCAAGGGCATTGTGTCCCTGAGCACCCGCCGCCGGGGCGATCAGAAGTTCACCGTCATTGTGGAAACCCCCACCCGGCTGACCAAGGAGCAGAAGGAGCTGCTGCGGCAGCTGGATTCTTCGGCGGAAACCAGCCCCAAGCGGAAAAAATTCGCCGAAACCCTGAAACGGTTCTTTGACTGACGGAGGTACGCCATGAAGCGCACGGATTACATCAGCTGGGACGAGTATTTCATGGGCATTGCCATGCTGGCGGCCCGCCGCAGCAAGGATCCCAATACGCAGGTGGGTGCCTGCATCGTCTCCCCGGATAACATCATCATTTCCACCGGCTACAACGGAATGCCCAAGGGCTGCTCCGACGACGAGTACTCCTGGGCCAGAGAGGGCAGCGAAACCAAGTACCCCTATGTGGTACACGCGGAGCTGAACGCCATCCTCAACGCCAACGGCCGGGACCTGCGGGGTAGCCGCCTGTATGTGGCGCTGTTTCCCTGCAAC
Organism: uncultured Eubacteriales bacterium; assembly: GCA_905205195.1. Taxonomy (GTDB): domain Bacteria; phylum Bacillota; class Clostridia; order Oscillospirales; family Oscillospiraceae; genus Faecousia. The sequence goes on along the minus strand of CAJLCS010000089.1, from coordinate 4,881 downwards.
GAGTGCGCCAAGGCCATCATTCAGAGCGGCGTGAAAGAAGTCATTTACCTGTCCGACAAGTACGCCGGTTCCATGGCGACGCTGGCCTCCAAGCGGATGATGAATTCCGCCGGTGTCCACTACACCCAGCTGCGGCCCAAAACCAAATCCATTACCCTCAGCTTCATCCCGGAGGAAGAGCGGCATACCGCCGATTCCGTCCAGGAATAAACCGGAAAATCAAACACCCGGAGGTGTCTCCGGCTCGCCGTTTCAGAATACGGCAGCCGAAATTCTCCGGGTGTTTTTCTGTTTGGTTCGGTCTGATTCTCCCGTGCGGCGGAACCAATCCGCCGCACGGGAAATCGGAGCCATCACGGAAGCATCTGCGGCCATGCGCCGCTTTGCCTTCCTTACTTTTCCACCTTGACGGTGACGATTTCAAAGGGCTTGACGGGCAGGGTGAAGCTGCTGCCGTCCACCGCCACGGCGGACAGCTCGTTTTCCATCAGGTCCACCAGCGTCACCCGCTTGGGCGTGAAGCCCAGCGTCACCTTGACGTCGGTGCGCTTGTTCCACGCCTCGTACATCCGCAGGATGGTGGCGTCGCTGTCCTCGGCCTTCTTCACCGTCTCCAGAATCACGTTGGGCGCGGACACGGCGGCGTAGGAGTAGGTCTCCGGCAATGTACCGGTCTGGGCCGGAACCTCCATGGCGGTCATGGGGTTATTCAGCTCGTAGGCCATCTCCACAATGCCCGCCTCCCGGTAGTCGCCGGTGTGGGGCACGATGGAATAGGTGAAGTGATGCACGCGGCGGTCGGCGTCCACGTTGGGATAGGTGGCGCACTTGAGGAGCGTCAGCCGCATCACGCCGTCGTGGATGTCGTGACCGTACTTGCAGTCGTTGAGCATGGCCACGCCGTAGCCGTACTCGGACAGATCGCAGTACTTGTGGGCGCAGACCTCAAACTTGGCCGCATCCCAGCTGGTATTGGTGTGGGTAGGCCGCTCCAGTGTGCCGAACTGGACCTCGTAGGTGGCCTTGCTGCTGTTGATGGTCACGGGGAAGGCGGCCTTCACCAGCTGATGCTCCTGCTTCCAGTCCACGGTGGTCTCGAAATCCAGCTTGCCGCTGTCCTCGTACATCCAGACGGTCTGGCAGAAGGTGGAGGACAGGAACCGGCGGGTAATCTTCACGCCGAACCGGGCGCCGTCCCGGATCTGCTCCACGGACTGCACGTCGTCCATGGTGTAGCGGCTCTCCCGGTAGTACCGGGAAATTTCCCAGGCGTCCCAGTCGCAGGGGAAGTCCTCATAGACCTCGATCTGGTTGCCGGGGCCTTTGGAGGCGTCGATGACCTCCCGGCCCGCCTTCTTGTCGTAGACGGAAGCCAGATTATAATGCTCGTCGAAGGTCACCCGCAGGAACTCGTTCTCCAGCACGCCGTCGGCGAACCGGATGGAGCCGTCGGGGGTCTTGGGTGTCACCACCGCGTAGCCGTGGGCGGGGATGTTCTCCACATACCGGCTCTCGCCGCCCACCTGCACGGTGCCGTTGGCGCAGAAGGAGTTGGGGTTGAACACCAGCACGCCGCCCTTGGTGGCGATGTGGGCCGCAATCTGCTTGAAGACCTCTGCGGAAATGCCGTTGGCGAAGTCCAGAATCTGGGGATACACCCGGTCGCAGTCCTCGTAGACCTCCTTGATGGAGGAGCCGGGGATGATGTCGTGGAACTGGTACAGCAGAATCCGCTCCCAGCCCTTGTTCAGGTCCTCCTGGGGATAGGCCATGCCCAGAAGCTCATGGCCCAGCACGGAGAAGCTCTCCGCGTCCTGATAGGCAAACTCGCTCTTGCGGTTGTTGCGTTTATTGGCGGCGTTGGAGGTATAAGTACCCCGGTGCAGCTCCAGATACAGCTCGCCGTCCCACACAGGCAGCTTGGGGTCATGCTCCGCCATAGCCGCCACATGGTCCAGGAACTCCGTAGCCGTGCCGATGCGGGCGTTGGGGCATTCGCCGAAGCCCTTGTCCATCCGGCGGCGCATTTCCAGCATTTCCGCCGTGGGGCCGCCGCCGCCGTCGCCGAAGCCGAAGGTATTGATGACCTGATCGGTCAGTTCCTTCTGCTGGAACCGATCCCAGGTACCGGCAATCTTGGCCGGGGTATTGGAGGAAACGTAGGTGGTGTAAATCACCGGCTCCTGCCCCCGCACCTTGTCCTGAGCGGTGAGGAAGTAGCTGAAAATCTCGGTGCCGTCGATGCCGCGCCACTTGAACATATCGTAGGGCATCTGGTTGGACTCGTTCCAGCTGATCTTGGAGGTGACGAACCGGGTCACGCCGCTCTTCTGCAGAATCTGGGGCAGGGCGGCGGAGTAGCCGAACACGTCCGGCAGCCACAGCACCTTGCTGTCCACGTCAAACTCCTTCTTGAAGAAGCGCTTGCCGAACAGCACCTGCCGCACCAGGCTTTCGCCGGAGGTCAGGTTGCAGTCGGCCTCCAGCCACATGGCGCCTTCCACTTCCCACCGGCCGGCGGCCACCATTTTCTTGACCTCCTCGTAGGTCTCGGGGCTTTCCTTCTTCAGGTAGTCGTACAGCTGGGCCTGAGAGGACATGAACTTGTACTCCGGGTACTGCTTCATCAGGTTGAGCACCGTGGAGAAGGACCGCTGGGTCTTTTCCTTGGTCTGCTCCAGCGTCCACAGCCAGGCCACGTCGATGTGGGTGTGGCCGATGCAGATGACGGTTTCGGGCTGCTCGGTGCAGTAGCGGTCGTAGAGGGCTTCCTTCAGGTAGTCCGTCGCCGCCCGGACACCGGCATGGAAATCCTCGCTGCCGGGCACCAGATTGTCCATCCGGTTGACGGCCTCGTTGAGGATCCGCAGCACGTCGGCATAGGCCTTGGACTTGGGATCGGAGAACTCCAGAATCTCCACGGGCACCCGCAGGTCATAGTACAGCTTCTCGCAGTCCGGGTTGATCAGCTGCAGCTCTGGCAGAAACAGCGAGGGCGTCGGGTCCGGATTCATGCCGGAATAGGCATACAGGTCCAGCTCCAGCTCGTCCTTGCCCTCCAGGCGCAGCTCGGTGTGGTTCACATCCATGCCCTGGGTCAGCACGCCGTCCACATAGGCGATGAACTGGGGGTTGCCCGCGTCCCACTGGCCTTCCTTGCCGGTCCGCAGGGAGAACCGGACGTCGCCGCCCCGCCAGCTTTCCGGCACGGTGATGTGACGGCAGAACCAGCTGTGCTTGTCGTTTTCCGCACCCCACTGGGCGCCGTCCACAAAGTCGCGGAAGGCGGGACCGTTTTTGTCGGGGATGGTATTGTCGGTCTTATAGCCGCAGTCGGCATAGCGCCAGCCGGTCAGCGGCAGCGTCTCCCGGCAGATGTTCCGCTTGAGCAGATTGACCATCTGGTTCAGCCGGAGCATGGTAAAATCTTTTGCCATATTGGTTGTTCTTCCTTTCCGCAGGCCGGGGCGCAGCGCGCCATACCGGCCCAGATTATAGCTTCATTATAGGGAACGGCAGGGCGTTTGTCAATGTCAAAACTTTTTATTTTTCTGCGGTTTCTTGGGAAATCTGCCGAAAGGCACCGGTTGACGGCAGTTTCATTTTGTGCATATGATTCGTGAATTTTGTTCATTGACAATCCGGCGGATTTATGTCATGCTATGGGTATCCTGATTTACTGGGAGGTAACATCATGCAGAAACAACGCATTTCCGACGGCTGGTACCGGCTTCTCGACGGCGAGAAGGACTGGAAAAAGCTGGACCTGCCCGATGACTACGCCGTTTCCCGGCCCCGGGACCCCAAGGCCCCCGGCGGCGCCGCCAACGGCTTCTTTGTGGGCGGCCGCGCCCGCTATGTCCGCTACCTGCGGCCCGAAAAGGCGGCGCATCTGATTCTGGACGTGGACGGCGCCTACTGCAACGCCGAGGTCACCCTTAACGGCAATCAGCTGGCCGAACATCCCCACGGCTACACGCCGTTTCTGGTAGACCTGACCGACACCGTCCGGTTCGGGGCCTGCAACAAGCTGGAAATCGTCACCGACGATATGCAGCCCTCCACCCGCTGGTATTCCGGCGCGGGCCTGTACCGGGACGTGTTCCTGTGGACCGGCGGCGACGTCCGGGTGGAGCCGTGGGACGTGTTCGTCAAGACGGTGCAGGCGGACACGCATCAGGCCGTGGTGGAAATCCGCTACCTGATCGCCTCGGACCGGACCGGGCAGGCCCAGGTCCGCACGGAAATCGAAGGCACCGCCCCCGTCACCGACACCGTGGCGGTCCGGGCCGGTGAGAAAACGCCGCTGACCGTCACCCTGACCGTGGAAAACCCGGCCCTGTGGTGCCCGGAAAATCCCCACCTGTACCGGCTGGGGACCACCGTCACCGCCGACGGCGCCGTCACCGACACGGCGGAGACCGCCTTCGGCATCCGCACCGTTTCCGCCGACGCCGTCCACGGCTTCCGGCTCAACGGCAAGACCATGAAGCTCCGGGGCGGCTGCATCCACCACGACCATGGCATTCTGGGCGCGGCCTCCTTCCCGGCGGCCGAGGAGCGGAAGGTCCGGCTGCTGCAGCAGGCCGGCTTCAACGCCTTGCGCGTGGCCCACAATCCCCCCTCTCTGGCACTGATGGAGGTCTGCGACCGGCTGGGTATGCTGCTGCTGGACGAGGCCTTTGATATGTGGAACGTCTGCAAGACGCCCCACGACTATCACCTGTTCTTCCGGGACTGGTGGGACCGGGACATCGCCGCCATGGTGCTGCGGGACCGGAATCACCCCTCCGACATAACCTAAGCCCTCGGCGACGAAATTCGGGCGCGGGACGGCTTCTCCGACGGCGCCGCATGGGCGGCCCGGCTGGCATCGGAGAT
>CAJLCS010000088.1 GCA_905205195.1 uncultured Eubacteriales bacterium | reverse complement strand
TCCGTTACTTCTTCTATAACGGCGGCAACGACTCCATGGACACCTGCAACAAGATTTCCAAGTACATGAACAAGGTCGGCTACGAGTGCCGGGTCATGGGCGTGCCCAAGACCATCGACAACGATCTGGCCGGCACCGATCACTGCCCCGGCTTCGCCTCCGCAGCCAAGTACATCGCCACCTCCGTGATGGAAGTGTCCCGGGACAGCCACGTTTACGACACCGGCATGGTCACCATCATTGAGTGCATGGGCCGTCACGCCGGCTGGCTGACCGCCGCCGCCGCTCTGGCCGGTCTGAAGGGCGACGGTCCCGATCTGATCTACGTTCCCGAGGTGGACTTCGACATGGACGCCTTCGTGGCCGACGTGAAGCGGATCTACGGCGAGAAGAAGAACTGCATCGTCGCCGTGTCCGAGGGCATCCACTACGCCGACGGCACCTTCGTGTCCGAGGCCAAGACCTCCGGCACCGACGGCTTCGGCCATGCCCAGCTGGGCGGTCTGGCTGCCCGTCTGGCCGACGTGGTCAAGGCTGCCACCGGCGCCAAGGTCCGGCCCATTGAGCTGTCCCTGCTGCAGCGCTGCGCCGCTCACTGCGCCTCCGGCACCGATATCGCTGAGTCCTTCATGTCCGGCAAGGTGGCCGTGGAGTCCGCCGTGTCCGGCATCACCGACAAGATGGTCGGCTTCAAGTGCACCCGCGGTGCCGACGGCTACAAGTGCGAGCCGGAGCTGTTCGACCTGACGCTGGTGGCCAACACCGAGAAGAAGCTGCCCCGGGAGTGGATCAACGAGGCCGGCAACGGCATCAACCAGGGCTTCATCGACTACTGCCTGCCCCTGATTCAGGGCGAAACCGGCATGGTCAAGGAAGACGGCCTGCCCCGGTTCGTCCACCTGAAGCGCGTGTTTGCAAAGTAAGATTTTTCGGAAAAGCAGCCGTCCCTGCGCCACATCGGTGCAGGGACGGTTTTCTTTCTACAAAAAAGCCCGGGGGCGGTTCACAAAACCGTCCCCGGGCATTCTTTATTTGAAAGCAGTCAGCTCCATCCGGACATACCGCTCCGGCGTCGCCGCTTCGGGCCGCAGATCCAGCGCCATGCCGGACAGCTTCACCGTTTCCGCCTCCGTGGCCGACGCGCTGTCGGAGCCGACCCGGGCAAAGCAACCGCCACCCACATAATAGTACCGCTCTCTGGCCCGGCTGCTGAAAATCTGCACCGGCGCACCGTTTCCGTCCAGCGTGTACAGGTCAAACACCAGATAGCCGTAAAAATCGTCGGTGATTTCCTCTGTGGCCGCCACCGCCAGCTCCGGCGTCCCGTCGCCGTCCAGATCCGACACCAGATAGCCGATGTTGGACTTGGGCGTATCGCCGTAGCAGTCCGCCATCAGCTCACTCATGCCCTGGGCCAGCAGGTCCTCCACGCCGGTGCCGTCGGTCAGGACGTCCGCATATTGGGCAATCAACCGGTCGTAGCCCTCCTCCGCCGCGGCAGACGGCGGATCCGGCCGAAGCTCCGGCTCCGTCGCAGAGCCGTCCGTGGCCGTTTCGCCGCCCCGGGGCGGCTGCACCGCCGTTGCGGCAGGCTCGGTTGCGGTTGGATCAGCCGCGGTGGCCGCCGTCGCGGTCTGCGTCGGAGCCGCCGTGGTGGATTCCGGCTTCTTTTCCCCCGCGCCGCCGCAGGCGGACAGGGTCAGCACCAGCGCCAGCAGGACGCCGGTCCATTTCATTACAGATTTCATGACAAAATTCCTCTTATTTTTCGATTTTTTCCCGGACCTGCGCCAGCGTCATGTCCTGCTCCCGGGCAATCCGGGCCAAATCCTCAAATTCCGCCTTCTGCCGGTCGGCGCCGTAGCCCCGGGAATGCTTGATGCGGACGTCTCCCCAAGAGGTCCGGACCGTTTCCTCCTGCCGCTCCAGCGTATACCGGCGGCAGACCGTTTCCCGGACGCCCAGCGTCGTCGTATGGCGCAGCAGCAGCGCCGCCATGGTCTGAATGTCCACCCGGCGGCACAGACAGGTTAACATAACGCCAGGCCGACTCTTTTTCATACCGATGGCCGTGGTGAACACGTCCAGTGCCCCGGCATCCAGCAGCCGCTCCATGGCAAAGCCGATTTCCTCGCCGGTCATGTCGTCCAGATTGCAACGCAGCTCGCAGATGTCGCCGCTTTCCCCTTCCGCCGTGCCCAGCATGGCCCGCAGGCAGTTGGCCACCTCAAAATCCTTCCGGCCCATGCCGTAGCCGATTTTCTCCGGCCGCATCGGCTCCATGGGGCCGAACCGGGTGACAAAATGCTTCAGCAGCGCCGCGCCGGTGGGGGTGCAAAGCTCTCCTCGGATGGCGCCGCCGTAAATCGGCACATCCCGCAGCAGGTACGCCGTGGCCGGCGCCGGGACCGGCAGAACGCCGTGGGCGCAGCGCACCTGTCCGCTGCCCACATGAACCGCCGACGCGGTGATTTCGTCCGGCGCCAGCGTGTGCATCAGCAGGCACACGCCCACCACGTCCGCCACCGCATCCAGGGAGCCAACCTCGTGGAAGTGAATCTGGTCCACCTCCCGGCCGTGGACGTGACCCTCGGCCCGGGCAATGTCCCGGTACACCGCCGCCGCGTCGGTTTTCACCCGGGCGGGCAGGTCCAGACGGGAAATCAGGTCCAGAATCTCCGACAGGCCGTGGTGATCGTGGTGGTGTTCATGTTCATGGTCATGATGATCGTGGTCATGGAGATGGTCGTCCTCCTCCGTACCCGCCACCGTCACCCGCACATGGGTGCCGGTAATGCCGCATTTCACCGCAGGCTCCGCCGCCACCGTGACCCCCGGCAGGCCGAGACCGTTCATTTGCGTCAGGAAGGCCGCTTTGTCCTCTGTCAGCTCCAGCAGCGCCGCCATCAGCATATCGCCGGCTGCGCCCATGCTGCAATCCAGATATAACCGCCGCATCTTATTCCTCCCTCAAATGATTGATGATACTGGCCAGATAGCCGGCACCGAAGCCGTTGTCGATGTTCACCACGCTGACGCCGCTGGCGCAGGAATTGAGCATGGACAGCAGGGCCGCCAGACCGCCGAAGGCCACGCCGTAGCCCACGCTGGTGGGCACCGCAATCACCGGGCAGTCCGCCAGCCCCCCCACCACGCTGGCCAGCGCGCCTTCCATCCCGGCAATGGCAATCACCACCCGGGCAGACATGATTTCCTCCTGATGGGCCAGCAGCCGGTGAATCCCCGCCACGCCCACGTCGTACAGCCGGGTGACCCGGTTGCCCAGTGCCTGCGCCGTCCAGGCCGCTTCCTCCGCCACCGGCATATCGCTGGTGCCGCCGGTGGCAATCACCACGGTGCCCACGCCGTCCGGCTCCGGCAGCGGCCCCACGATGCCGATCCGCCCCATGGGGTCATAGGTCAGCGGGACGTGGGTCTCCACGATCTCCGCCGCCTCCTTGGACAGGCGGGTAATCAGCACGGTTTTCTGGCCGCCGTCCCGGAGGGAACGGGCGATTTTCCAGATCTGCTCCGGGGTTTTCCCGGCGCCGTAAATCACCTCGCCGATGCCCTGCCGCACCGCCCGGTGATGGTCCACCCGGGCAAAGCCCAGCTCCTCCACCGGCTCGGCCTTCCATTTGAGCATGGCCTCGTCTACCGACAGCGTCCCCGCCGCCACCTGGGCCAACAGCGCCCGCAGTTCCTTCTGCTCCATTTACCGCGCCTCCAGATCCAGCAGCACCGGCCGGAAGTAAGGGGACAGGGCCTCCACAATGACCGTGCGCTTTTCCACCGCCGCCGGGAACTGATCCGGCTTCAGCTGAATGCGTGCCGCGTCATGAAACACCCGCACCCGGAAATCCGTAAAGCCCAGATCGAACAGGGCGCCCTCGGCGGCCTCCACCCGGCGGAGCTTCTCCGCCGTCAGGCGCTCACCGGTGGGAATCCGGGTGGCCAGACAGGCGTAGGCCGGCTTATTCCAGGTAAACAGCCCGGCCTGCCGGGAATTTTCCCGGATCTGGGCCTTGGTCAGGCCGCACTCCCGCAGCGGGGACCGGACGGACATCTCCTGCAGTGCCTTCATCCCCGGCCGGTCTCCGGCATCGTCGGAGGCGTTGGTGCCGTCCATCAGCACCGTGTAGCCGTCGGCCAGCGCCTGCTTCTGCAGGGCGCCGAACAGCGCCGTCTTGCAGAAATAGCACCGGTTGGCCGGATTTTCCGCCACGCCGGGGGCGCTGAGGGCGTCCAGCTTGAGTACCTTCAGCGGAATATCCAGCTGCCGGGCAAGACGGCAGGCATCTTCAAATTCAAACTCCGGCTGAAACGCCGTTTTCATATAGTAGGGCTGCACCCGGGCGCCGCACCTTTTCGCTTCATAGAGCAGGTAGGACGAATCGGTCCCGCCGGAAAAACCCAGCGCCACCCGTGGATTTTCCCGGAAAAACTCCTGTAATGTCATCATGGTCGCTCCTTCGGATCGCAAGATAGCATTATCATACCATTGCCGGAGTCCGATTGCAAGGGCGGCGCAAAACTTTGCGAAAAACCGTAAAAAACATCCCCCTGGGGGGCTTGTGCCAGAGGGAATCTGCCGTTAAAATAGAGAAAACCGAAAAAGAGAGGACTTCCCATGTTCAAACGACTGATTCTCATTGCCCTGACGCTCTGCCTGCTGCTGGGTACTGCCGCCTGCGGCACCTCCGGCGGCGAAGGCGCCACGCTGGTCTACGGCAGCACGGACTACACCCGCATCAATCCGGCACTGGACGAGCACTGCGAAATCAACGCCCTGCTGTTCGACGGTCTGACCGATCACGACGGCACCGGCAGCATCATCCCCCGTCTGGCCAAAAGCTGGGAGTTGGATGAAGTCACCAACACCTACACCTTCCATCTGGAGGAAAACGTAAAGTGGCACGACGGCAAGCCCTTCACCGCCGAGGACGTGCGCTTCACCATTGAGGCCATTATGGACCCGGCCAACGAGTCGGAAAACGCGCCGAACTACGAAGACGTGGAAGAAATCACCGTCCCCGACGAGCATACCGTCTGTTTCCGGCTTTCCGCGCCGAACTACGCCTTTCTGGAATACATGACCATGCCGATTCTGCCCAAGCACCTGCTGGAGAGCGAAAACTGGCAGACCTCCGAATTCTTCCTGCACCCCGTGGGCACCGGCCCCTACCGGTTTGTCTCCTGGGACGTGGGGCAGGCCATCACCATGGAAAAAAATCCGGATTATTTCGCCGGTCCCGCCAAAATTGACACGATTATCTTCAAAATCGTCACCGATGACGCCGCCAAGTCCATGCAGCTCCAGTCCGGTGAGCTGACGCTGTCCCAGGTCACCCCCAAGGACGGCACCGCCCTGCGGGAAAAAAGCGGCTTTACCGTTTACGACATGAAAACCTCGGACTATCGGGGCATTCTTTACAACTTCCACAACGCCTACTGGCAGGAAAACGCCGATCTGATCCCGGCCATCAACTACGCCATCGACCGGCAGGCCATGGTGGACGCCGTGCTGCTGGGCTGCGGCGAAACCGCCTACGGTCCCCTGCAGCGCAACGTCTACAACAACCCCGACGTGGAGCACTACGATTACGATCCCGCCAAAACCGCCGCGCTTCTGGCTGCCGCAGGCTGCGAGAAGGACAGCGAGGGCTACTGGTGCCGGGACGGCAAGCGCATCGGCTTTACCATCAACGCCACCCCCGGCGATCAGGTCCGGATTGACCTGGCCCAGATTGCCGCCCAGCAGCTGCAGGCCGTGGGCCTGGACGTGACGGCGGCGGTGCCCGCAGGCGGCATCGACTGGGGCAATCAGGAGTGCTGCATCATCGGCTGGGGCTCCCCCTTTGACGCCGACGACCACACCTACAAGGTGTTCGGCACCGACAAGGGCGCCAACTACTCCGGCTATTCCAACGCCGACGTGGACCGTTACCTCACCGAAGCCCGGCGCACCGACGATCCGTCCAAGCGGGCGGAAGCCTACGCTGCCTTCCAGACGGCGCTGGCCGAAAAACCGGCCTACACCTTCTTCTGCTACATCGACGCCATCTACGTCACCAGCCGCCCGATTTCCGGCATTTCGACTTCCACCGTGCTGGGCCACCACGGCGTCGGCATCTTCTGGAACGTCTGTGACTGGACGCTGGCGTAACCGCATTGAATCGCACATAAGGGGCCGTTACCGGCCCCTTTCCCGTGTTTAAAGGAGTTTTTTCCATGTCTGAATTATTGGAGGTCCGGCATCTTTCCGTGGGCATCCACACCCCCGCCGGGACGGTGCAGGCCGTCCGGGACGTGAGCTTTTCCCTGTCCGAGGGGGAGGTACTGGCTATCGTCGGCGAATCCGGCTGCGGCAAGAGCATTCTCTGCCGCTCCCTCATCGGCCTGCTGCCCAAGCAGGCCGCCATCACCGGCGGGCAGATTCTCGCCGCCGGGCAGGACCTGACCGCCTACACGGAAGCGCAGCTGCAACCCCTCCGGGGCAGATTGCTTGCCATGGTCTTTCAGGATCCGCTGTCTGCTCTGAATCCCACCATGACCGTTGGACGACAGATTGCCGAAGCCGTCCGCCTCCACGGGCCGGGACTATCCCGGACGGCGGTCAACCGGCAGGTCCTTTCTCTGATGGACCGGGTGGGCATTGCCGACCCGGCGGTCCGGAGCCGCCAGTACCCTGCCCAGTTTTCCGGCGGAATGTGCCAGCGCATCGTGCTGGCCATCGCGCTGGCCGGAAAGCCCCGGATTCTGCTGGCCGACGAACCGACCACGGCGCTGGATGTGACCATTCAGGCCCAGATTCTGGAGCTTCTGAAGGAAATCCGCCGTCAGGAGCGGATGTCCACCATTCTGGTGTCCCACGATCTGGGCGTGGTGGCCCGGGCCGCCGACCGGGTGGCCATCATGTACGCCGGGCAGCTGGTGGAAATCGGCACCGCCGACGAGGTGTACGAGGACCCCCGGCATCCCTACACCTGGGGGCTGCTGCAGGCGCTGCCCGCCTACGCCAGACGCAGCGGCCGTTTGCAGCCCATTGCCGGAATGCCGCCGTCTCTGCTGGATCCGCCGCCGGGCGACGCCTTTGCCTGCCGCAATCCGCTGGCGCTGGCCATCGACTATGAGCGGCAGCCCCCCCGGGGGGGCATGTGCGGCGGGCACGGGGCGGCGGCCGGGCGGCGGGGGCCCCGGGGCGCGGCGGGCCGGGTTGCGAGCACCGGGGGGGTG
>CAJLCS010000087.1 GCA_905205195.1 uncultured Eubacteriales bacterium | reverse complement strand
GGTGCCCGTATCGCCGTCGGGGACGGGGAAGACGTTCAGCTCGTTGAGCGTCTGCTTGTTATTTTCGATGGAGGCGGCCGCGCTGATAATCAGCTGACGCAGGTCGCCGCCGTTGATGGTTTGCCTCAAGTTGGTTACACCTCCGGATTATCCAATTACCATGGAATCAATGTAGACATTGACGGCGCGGACCTCGGTACCGGTGGTTTGCCCGACCACATACCGGACCTCCGAAATGATCGAAGCGCCCACCGCCGTCAGGTTTACACCGTTATCGACCATAATGTGCAGATCGATGGAAATCGATTGATCGTCATGAAATTCCACCCGCACGCCCTTGCTCATGGATTCCTTCCGGAGCAGATGATACAGTCCGTCGGTGACGGACCGGGCAGCCATGCCCTTGACGCCGAAGCAGTTGGCGGCAGCGGTGCCGGCGATATCCACATACACGCCGGTGCTGACGTTGACGGAGCCATGGTCGTTTTCGTGGCAAATCATAAATCAGTACCTCCTGTTCTCATCGTTTGGCGGAGCGGCAGGCTCACACCATGCTTTCCTCCCAGCAGGAAGGTGCTTCCAGCCCCATCATCTTCACGATGGTGGGCGCCACGTTGGCCAGGCCGAACTTGCCGTCCTTGACGGTCCAGTGGTTGTCCTTGTCGTAGATGATAAAGGGCACCGGGTTGAGGGAATGGGCCGTCCGGATGGAGGTCTTGCCCTTCTTGGTTTCGGTCATCTGGTCGGCGTTGCCGTGGTCCGCGGTGACCAGCACGGTGTAGCCGTACTTGTCGGCGGCATCCAGCACCGCCTTGACGCTGCTGTCCACGCACTCCATGGCGTACACCACTGCGTCAAACACGCCGGTGTGGCCCACCATGTCGCCGTTGGGGTAGTTGCAGCGCAGGAACTGGAACTTGCCGGAGGCCATGGCGGCCACCAGCTTCTCGGTGATCTCCTTGGACTTCATGGCCGGAGCCTGCTCGAAGGGAATCACGTCGGAGGGCACTTCCTCGTACACCTCCAGCTTGTCGTCCACCTTGCCGGACCGGTTGCCGTTCCAGAAGTAGGTGACGTGGCCGTATTTCTGGGTTTCGGAGATGGCGTATTCGGTGACGCCGGCCTTGCACAGCACCTCCGTCAGGGTGTTGGTAATCACCGGGGGCTGCACCAGATAATGCTCGGGGATGTGCAGGTCGCCGTCGTATTCCAGCATACCGGCAAACTTCACGCCCGTGTAGTCGCCCCGGTCAAACTTGTCGAAATCCTTCCGGTCAAAGGCCAGGGAAATCTCCTGGGCCCGGTCGCCCCGGAAGTTGAACAGAATCACGCTGTCGCCGTTGGCAATCTTCGCCACCGGCGCGCCGCTGCGCTCCACCACGAAGGCGGGCAGGTCCTGATCGATGCAGCCGGTTTCGGCCCGGTAGGTCTCGATGGCCGCCTGGGCAGAGGGAAACATCCGGCCCTTGCCCTCCACATGGGTCCGCCAGCCGGCTTCCACCATGGGCCAGTTGGCCTGGTAGCGGTCCATGGTGATCTGCATCCGGCCGCCGCCGGAGGCGATGGCATAGTCGCAGCCGTCGCTTCTCAGCTGGGCCAGTACATCCTCCAACTGGGCCACATACTCCAGCGCGGAGGTGGCAGGCACGTCACGGCCGTCCAGCAGGATGTGGCAGTAGCACTTCTTCACGCCCTCGGCCTTGGCCTCCTTGAGCATGGCAATCAGGTGATGGATGTTGGAATGGACGTTGCCGTCGGACAGCAGGCCCAGGAAATGGAGCGCGCGGCCGCCGCAGGCATTGGCAATCAGGTCCTTCCAGGTTTCGGACTGGTAGAGCTTGCCGGACTCGATGGATTCCTCCACCAGCTTGGCGCCCTGAGAATAAATCTGGCCGCAGCCCAGGGCATTGTGGCCCACCTCGGAGTTGCCCATGTCATCATCGGTGGGCAGACCGACGGCGGTGCCGTGGGCCTTCAGATAAGTATGGGGGCAAGTCGCCAGCAGATGATCCAGCGTCGGGGTTTTGGCCTGAGCCACCGCATCGCCGGGGCCGCCGTCGCCCTTGCCCACGCCGTCCATAACAATCAGTACAATCGGTTTTTTCATAACAGATCCCTCCAAAATTCACAGGATATACGGAACTATACATAACAATGGTTGTACTATTTTACATCATTTTTCGGAAACTTACAAGTAATTTTTGAATTTTTTTGTAACCAGACAAAAATTCTCCGGAAAAGCAGATTTTCCCCTGCTTTTCCGGAGATTCCTTGGATATTTTTCCGGGTCCTCAGTTCATGGTGCCCTCCGTCCGGGCAAACAGCGCCCCCACCCGCTGCCGCAGAGCCGCCGCCTCCGGCGTTTGGGCCGTGCCGCAGCGGTCGATCCAGTCCGCCGCGGCCTGCTGGGCCTGCTGCAGCAGCGGCAGCTCCAGCCCCGGGTCCGCCACCCGGAACACCGGCAGGCCGGACTGGCGGGAGCCGAAGAAATCTCCCGGTCCCCGGAGCTTCAGGTCCTCCTGGGCGATTTGGAAACCGTCGTTGGTGGCGCACAGGGCCTTCAGCCGCTTCCGGGTCTCCTCCTGGGTAGTGCGGGTGGTGAGAATGCAGTAGCTCTTGGCGCCGCCCCGGCCCACCCGGCCCCGGAGCTGGTGGAGCTGGCTCAGGCCGAACCGGTCCGCGTCCTCGATGACCATCAGCGTGGCATTGGGCACGTCCACGCCCACCTCGATGACCGTGGTGGCCACCAGCACGTCCTGCTCGCCCCGGGCAAAGGACGCCATGACGGCTTCCTTCTCCGCGCCCTTCATCTGGCCGTGGAGCAGCGCCACCCGCAAGTCGGGGAACACGGTTTTCTGCAGCGTTTCCGCCCAGACCGACGCCGCCTTCATCCCCGGCTGCTCGCCCTCCTCCACCGCCGGGCACACCACGAAGCACTGATGGCCCTCCTGCACCTGGCGGCGGATAAAAGCATTGATTCTGACCCGGTAGCTCTCCCCCACCAGGAAGGTATCCACCTTCTGCCGTCCCGGCGGCAGCTCGTCCAGCACGGACACCTCCAGATCGCCGTACATCAGCAGCGCCAGCGTCCGGGGGATGGGGGTGGCCGACATAACCAGCAGATGGGGGTGGTCCCCCTTGGCGGACAGGGCCGCCCGCTGGTCCACGCCGAAGCGGTGCTGCTCGTCGGTAATCACCAGCCCCAGCTGCCGGAACACCGTGGCCTCGGACAGCAGGGCGTGGGTGCCCACCGCCACCGCCGCCGTGCCGTCGGCCAGCTTTTCCCGGGCCTCCCGCTTCTGCCGCTGGGTCATGGAGCCGGTGAGCAGTACCGTTTCCACGCCCAGCAGCGCAAACAGCCGGGAAAGGGACGCCGCGTGCTGCTCCGCCAGAATTTCCGTGGGAGCCATCAGCGCCGTCTGGCGGCCGTTCCGGGCGGCCAGATAGGCGGCGGCCGCCGCCACCATGGTTTTACCGCTGCCCACGTCGCCCTGAATCAGCCGGTTCATGGGGGTGCCCCGGCCGAAATCCCGGCTGATATCCGCAATCGCCCGGCGCTGGGCGCCGGTGAGGGCGAAGGGCAGCGCATTCAGGAAGGGCGTCAGGTCCAGATCGGTGTAGGGGGCGGTTTTCACCGTCTCCCGGGCCGCCCGCATCATGGCAAGGCCGGCGGAGAATACGAAAAATTCCTCGAAGGTCATCCGCCGCCGGGCCTGCCGGACCTCCTCCATGTCCCGGGGCATATGGATGGCCCGGTAGGCCCGGTCCGCCGGGAGCAGGTCGTAGCGCTGCCGGATCTCCGGCGGCAGCACCTCCTCCGGCGCGTCGCACAGGGCCATGGCCTGCTCCATCGCCTTCACCACGGCGCCGTTGGACAGCCCCGCCGTCAGCGGGTACAGGGGCAGGATCCGCCGGGTGACCGACGGCGGATCCTCCACCGGCTCGAACACCGGTGAGGTCATGTTGTAGCCGATAAAATCGCCGGACACCGCACCGTAGAACACATATTCCCGGCCGTATTCCAGCTGCCCGGCGGAAAAGCGCTGATTGAAAAAGGTCAGATTCAACCGGGCGGTGTGATCCGCCACGGTGAGTTTGGTCAGCTCCAGCCCCTGCCGGATCCGGGCGGTCCGGGGGGCCGACATAACGGTGGCCCGGAAGCAGGCCGGTGTCCCCGGCTCCAGTTGACTGATGGTCACAAGCTGCGTCCGGTCGTCGTAGCTCCGGGGGAAATGGCAGATCAGATCCCCCAGCGTCCGGATCTTCAGCTGGGCAAACTGCTTCTGCCGGACGGACCCCACGCCCCGCAGCAGGGTAATCGGATCGGTCAGCTTTGCCATGGCGGCACCTCCTTCGTGACGGTATGAAAAAACTCCCTCCAAGCAATGCTCAGAAGGAGATATTTTCAGAGAATTCAGGCCAGCTTGTTCAGCTTCAGGGTCATGCTGCTCTTCTTGCGGGCAGCGTTGTTCTTGTGCAGAAGACCCTTGATAACAGCCTGGTCCACAGCCTTGACGGCAACCTTGTAGGCGCCCTCTGCAGCGGCATGATCGCCGGACTCCAGAGCGGCCTCGAACTTCTTCAGGTTGGTCTTCAGCTCGGACTTATCAGCCTTGTTCTTCTCATAAGCGACTTTAGACAGCTCGACGCGCTTTTTCGCGGATTTGATGTTGGGCATTGCGGTGACACCTCCTGTTCGCCAACTATTTCATACAGTTTCACATTATAACGTGGTTTTACCGCAAAATCAATCCCTTTTTGAAAAAATTTTCGCGGCGGGGCAAAATTCCTCCGCATCCCGCCGCCGCAGGCCTGTCAAGTGCTTTTTTCGCCCGGCCGGGACCCCTTCTCGTGAAAAATGCCTCCGTCCGAAAAATGGGAAATTTGTCGAAATCTGCCTTACATTTTTATGTCAACCTTTCGTTTTCCACCGTTCCCCGGGATGTGGAAAACCCATGTGGATAACCCATGTGGAAAAGTCTGTGGAGATTGTGGAAAACTATGATTTATCAACAGGTATCCGGTTTTCCCCCTGCTGTGCAAAGCCCCCGGCCCCGCCGGAAAAACCGGGGCGGAAAGTGGAAATCCGCCGTGTTACGTTACCGCTGCCGCCGCCATCGTTACCGGGCGGAATCCCGCGAAATTGTTTGGAACTTTCCGCAGCCGGTCGGAGGCTGTCCGTTTCCGCCGGACCGCCGCCGCGTAAAATTTGTGAAAAACGTACAATCCGCCTTCCGGTATCATTTTCCGCCGCCGGGGCATCCTGTGAGTATCCCGTTTTTCACCACAGGAGGTCACCATGCAGGGAAAAGTGGAACTGTGCGGCGTCAACACGTCCAATCTCCGGGTGCTGTCCCAGCCGGAGATGAACCGGCTGCTGCGGCTGGCCCGCGGCGGCGACGAGCAGGCCCGGCAGGCCCTCATCGAGGGGAACCTGCGGCTGGTGCTGTCCGTCATCCAGCGCTTCGACAAGCGGGGCGAAAGCCCCGACGATCTGTTTCAGGTGGGGTGCATCGGCCTGATGAAGGCCATCGCCAACTTCGACCCGGACAAATGCGTCCGGTTTTCCACCTACGGCGTGCCCATGATCGCCGGGGAGGTCCGGCGGTATCTGCGGGACAACAGCGCCATCCGGGTGTCCCGGTCCATCCGGGACGTGGCCTACCGGGTGCTGCAATGCAAGGAGGCCATGGTGCTGCATCTGGGCCGGGAGCCCCAGCTGGAGGAAATTGCCCGGGCGCTGGACCTGCCGCCGGAGGACGTGGCGGAGGCGCTGGACGCGGTCTGCGCCCCTGTCAGCCTCTACGACCCCATCTACAACGACGGCGGCGAGCCGCTGACGGTGATGGATCAGGTCCGGGACAACCGGAACACCGACGAGCGCTGGATGGAGCACATGACGCTGCAAAGCGCCTTCCGCAAGCTGGGCCGCCGGGAGCGGCAGATTCTCTGCCTCCGGTTCTACGACGGCAAAACCCAGATGGAGGTGGCCGCCGCCCTGGGCATTTCTCAGGCCCAGGTGTCCCGGCTGGAGAAAAACGCCATCCGGGCCATGCGGAAAAGCGTCTGCGTCAGCTGACCGGTCTTTTTCCCCCGCCCGGCGCATAAGCTGCACCAGAAACAGGCGGACGGAGGGGCGAGTCATGGGAATTTCGTTTTCAAAGCTGCAATGCAAGGAGGTCATCTGCGTCAGCGACGGCCGACGGCTGGGATTTATCTCCGATGTGGAAATCGACGTGCCGGACGGGACGGTCTGCGCCGTCGTGATCCCCGGCCCCTGCCGGGTGCTGGGGCTGTTCGGCCGGAAGGACGACTTTGTGCTGCCGTGGAGCTGCATCCGGCGGATCGGGCCGGATATCGTGCTGGTGGACGCCAAGCCCGACGACTGCCGGGTGCCCCGGCCCAAGGCGGGGCTGCTGTAGCGCCGCACATCCGGCACATCCGGACGCCCGGCGGCAGACTGACAACCGTCTGCCGCCGGGCGGAGACTGTCGAAAAACCCCTTCCGGCTTTTCCGACAATACGACAATCGGATTGCAGCCCGCTTCGCGCACTTCGTCGCAAGGCGGGCCGCCTTGCGGGGCCCCCTTTATTGCCGTTGGCGGACGATTTGCATACTCGCGGCCTGATATGTATATTCTCCGACGTACAGAAGGTGAATTGCCCCGCAGGGGCAAGAGAAGCCGCCCTGGGGCGCGCCGCCACCGAATATGATTTTGATCCCTTCGTCGCCTGCGGGTGACGAACTCTGCGAGGCTTTGGGACACGCTGCACCCGTTTCGGGAATAAAATGCAAAAAATTTGGAAAAAATGCTTGCAAATCCGGCGCTGATCCACTATAATAATTCGGCATGGGCAAATCCATGACATCAATGCCACACACCCGGGGATCGCGTGCCCCCGTGTTCCCTTCCGGAACGGGCTTCGCGGGATGATCGGGGTGGAGGAAAAAACAAAAGGAGAAACGCAAATGTCTGTCGTATCTATGAAGCAACTGCTGGAGGCCGGCGTCCATTTCGGTCATCAGACCCGCCGCTGGAACCCCAAAATGGCTCCCTACATCTACACGGAGCGCAACGGTATCTACATCATCGACCTGCAGAAGACCGTCAAGAAGCTGGAAGAGGCCTACAACTTCGTCCGTGACCTGTCCGCGGGCGGCGGCAACGTGCTGTTCGTCGGCACCAAGAAGCAGGCTCAGGACGCCATCAAGGAAGAGGCTGCCCGCTGCGGCGGCTACTACGTCAACGCCCGCTGGCTGGGCGGTATGCTGACCAACTTCCGCACCATGCGGACCCGGA
>CAJLCS010000086.1 GCA_905205195.1 uncultured Eubacteriales bacterium | reverse complement strand
GCCGGTGGCCACCACAATGGCACCGTATTCCTCCTCAATCAGCTGATCCTGCTGCTTGTAATCGATGGCACCGGCGGTGCAGACCTTGGAACAGACGCCGCACTTGCCGGTTTTGAGCATCATGCAGGCGCTGGGGTCGATGGTTGCCACCTTGGGCACCGCCTGGGCAAAGGGAATGTAAATGGCGCGGCGGTTATCCAGGCCCAGATTGAATTCGTTGGGGATTTTCTTCTGGGGACATTTCTCCGTGCACAGGCCGCAGCCTGTACACTTGGTTTCGTCCACATACCGGGCCTTTTTGCGGATGGTCACGTGGAAATTGCCCACGAAGCCCTTCACCGCCTGCACTTCCGCATAGGAATAGATGTGAATCTTCTCATTCTGGGCCGCATCCACCATTTTCGGCGTCAGGATACAGGCCGCGCAGTCCAGCGTGGGGAAGGTTTTGTCGATCTGGGTCATTTTGCCGCCGATGGTGGGCTTTTTCTCCACGATATCCACGTCAAAACCGGCGTCCGCAATGTCCAGCGCCGTCTGGATACCGGCAATGCCGCCGCCGATGACCAGCGCCCGCTTAGTGACGGGGCTTTCCCCTGCCGTCAGCGGCGCGTTGAGATGGACCTTGGCAATGGCGGCCCGGCCCAGAATCACGGCCTTCTCCGTAGCTGTCAGCTTGTCCTTGTGAATCCAGGAGCACTGCTCCCGGATGTTGGCGATTTCGACCATATAGGGGTTCAGGCCGGCCTTGGCGCAGGTCTTGCGGAAGGTGGCCTCGTGCATCCGGGGCGAACAGGAACAGATCACCACGCCGGTGAGCTGATACTTGCGGATACTCTCCTGAATCAGGTCCTGTCCGGCCTGGGAACACATATACTGATAATTGGTGGAGAAGACCACGCCCGGCTCTTTTCCCAGAACCTCGGCAACCTTTTCCACGTCCACCGTTGCGGCAATGTTACTGCCGCACCAGCATACGAAAACACCGACTCGCTGCATCTTCTCTCACCTCACTTTCTGTATTTCCGGAAGGCGCTGGTAATGGCCTGCTGGGGCAGGTTGTCGTCCAGCTTGTCCGGAATCTGGTCCGGCGTCAGATGGTCGCCGCCCTGCTTGCGGATCACCGCCAGCCGCACCGCCTCGATGAGCTTGGCCGGTTCCACGCTGCGGGGGCAGCGCTCCACGCAGGCAAAGCAGCTCAGGCAGGTATAAATGCCCCGGGATTGCATCAGCTCGTCGATCCGCCCGGCATCCACCATGTCCACAAACTGATGGGGATGGAAATCCATCTCCTCATAGGCGGGACAGGACGCCGTACATTTGCCGCATTTCATGCACTTACGGGGGTTGACGCCGGTAATCCGGGTCACAAACTCCATGGTATCGGTCATGCCTCCGCCTCCTTGACGCCC
The DNA here is from genome assembly GCA_905205195.1 of uncultured Eubacteriales bacterium. Taxonomy (GTDB): domain Bacteria; phylum Bacillota; class Clostridia; order Oscillospirales; family Oscillospiraceae; genus Faecousia. The sequence continues at coordinate 6,069 of CAJLCS010000086.1, read as the reverse complement.
AGAGCCTGCGCCAGCAGCTCCGTGAAGTAATGCACCGGCAGGCCGTTTTCCGCGTTCTCCCGGAGATTGTACATACACAGCGGACATGCGGTAATCAGCATTTCCGCGCCGCAGCTGCGGGCGTTTTCCATAATCCGGTCCACCTGTTTGGCGGCGTAGGCCTTGTTTTCCACCGTGCAGTAGCCGCCGCAGCATTCGTTGCGCCGGGCGTAGATCACCGGCTCCGCGCCGATGGCCCGGATGAAGTCCTCCAGAATCCGGGGATTTTCCGGATCGTCAAAGCCCATTTCGCGGCTGGGCCGCAGAAGAAGACATCCGTAATACGCGCCGATTTTCCGGCCGGTCAGCGGATGGACCACCTTTTTGGCCACTTCCTCAAAGCCGACCCGGTCCCGCAGGACCTCCAGATAGTGCAGCACCGTGGTTTCACCGGCGTAGGGCGTTTCCAGCCCCAGATACCGGGCAACCCGGTCACGGATCTGCGCGTCGTTTTTCATGTCGCCGTTGACCCGTTTGATGACGTGGTGGCAGGCGGAGCAGAGCGTTACCAGCTCCCGGCCCTGCGCCTGTGCCTCCATCAGGGCGCGGACGGAGGAAAGCCGGGTGGCAATCTCGTCTTTGGCCAGGGGGTACACGGCGCCGCAGCACTGCCACTGGGGCAGCTCCTCCAGCGTAATCCCCAGCGCTTCGGCAGAGGCACGCCCCCACCGGTCCAGGTCTTTCCCTTTTGTTTTCAGAGTACAGCCCGGAAAATATGCATATGTCATACTCATTCCTCTTTTAGATCATCTGTTCCGGATGGAACACTTCGTCAAACCGCTCCGCCGTCAGGAAGCCCAGCCGGACGCAGGCTTCCTTCAGGGAAATGTTCTCCTTATAGGCAAGCTTGGCGGTTTTGGCCGCGTTTTCATAGCCGATGTAGGGATTCAGCGCCGTCACCAGCATCAGGGAATTGTGCAGGTTGTGGTTCATTTTCTCCCGGTTGGCCCGGATACCCACCGCGCAGTTTTGGTTGAAGGACACCATGGCCTCCGCCAGCAGCCGGGCGGATTGCAGGAAATTGTAGATGCACACCGGCATGAACACGTTCAGCTCAAAATTGCCCTGGCTGGCGGCAAAGCCCACCGCCGCATCGTTGCCCATGACCTGAACGGCCACCATGGTCACCGCTTCGCACTGGGTGGGATTGACCTTGCCGGGCATGATGGAGGAACCCGGCTCGTTTTCCGGGATCGTAATCTCCCCCAGACCGTCCCGGGGACCGGAGGCCAGCCAGCGCACGTCGTTGGCAATCTTCATCAGGTCCGCCGCCAGCGCCTTCAGGCCGCCGTGGGCAAAGACCAGCTCGTCCTTGGAGGTCAGCGCGTGGAATTTGTTCTCCGCCGTTTCAAAGTGCTTGCCGGTCAGAGCGGAAACCGCCTTGGCCACCTCCGTGTCAAAGCCCTTGGGCGCGTTCAGCCCGGTGCCGACGGCGGTGCCGCCCAGTGCCAGCTTCTTCAGCTCCGGCAGAGCCAGCGTCAGCAGCTGCATGTCCTTTTCCAGACTGGTGCGCCAGCCGGAAATCTCCTGGGAGAAGGCAATGGGCGTGGCGTCCTGCAGATGGGTCCGCCCGGACTTGACGACGCCTTCGTGCTCCGCCTCCAGACGGCGGAAGGTGGCGACCAGACCGTCAATGGCAGGAAACACCTTGTCCTCAATGGCCGTCACGGCCGCGATGTGCATGGCCGTGGGGAAGGTATCGTTGGAGGACTGGGACATATTGATGTCGTCGTTGGGATGCAGCAGCTTTTTCCCGGCAATTTCGTTGCCCCGGTTTGCAATGACCTCGTTGGCATTCATGTTGGACTGGGTGCCGGAGCCGGTCTGCCAGACCACCAGCGGGAAATGCTCGTTCAGTGCGCCGGAAATGACCTCGTCGCAGGCCCGGCTGATGGCGTCCAGCTTTTCGTCCGTCATTTTCTCCGGCTTGAGGGTGTGATTGGCCATGGCGGCGGCTTTTTTCAGAATGCCAAAGGCGTGGGTGATTTCCCGGGGCATGGTTTCAATGCCGACGCCGATGGGAAAATTCTCATGGCTCCGCTCGGTCTGGGCGCCCCAGTATTTGTCCGCCGGGACGCGGACCTCGCCCATGGAGTCGTGTTCAATCCGATATTCCATGATAACTCCCTTCAGATTTCAACCTGAGAAATGGTTTCCTTCAGCTTCTGGGCGCTCTTCTGGAGTTTCTCCACCTCTTCGTCGGTCAGGTGGTTTAGGATTTTGCCCCGGACGCCGCTGCGGTCCACCAGCGCCAGCGTGGAAAGACATACATCGTCCACCCCGTATTCGCCGTGCATCATGGTGGAAACGGTCAGCGCCGTACCGGCGCCGTTATAGATGCACTTGCAGATATGACAGACCGAAATGGCCACAGCGTAGAACGTCGCGCCCTTGGCCTTGATGACCTGGGCGCCGGAGGTCTTCACATACTCCTCCACCTCGGCATAGTCCTCTTCGCCGTGCCAGTCGATGGAATCCCGGTCGGGACAGTTGTCCTTGTAGGCGTCGATGTGGTTGTTGGCGATATGCACCAGCGACCAGGGCACAAAAGAGGAATCTCCGTGCTCACCGTAGACATGGGCATGGACGTTCTTGGGGCTGATGTGGAACCGCTTGGCCAGCGTGGCCTGCAGGCGGCTGGTGTCCAGAATGGTGCCGGAGCCGAGAATCTGGTTTTCGGGCAGGCCGGAGATCTTATGGAACACATAGGTCAGCACGTCCACCGGATTGGAGACGATGATGTAGATGGCGTTGGGGGCTTCCTTCACGATGGCGGGGGCAATCTGCTTGATGATGTTCACGTTGGTCTGGGCCAGGTCCAGCCGACTCTGGCCGGGCTTTCTGGGCAGGCCGGAGGTGATAATGACGATGTCGGAATCCCGGGCATCCTCATAATCGCCGGACCGCACGATGGCCGGGGAACAGAACGACGCGCCCTGATAAATATCCAGCGCCTCGCCGAAGGCCTTGTCCTTGTTGATGTCGATCAGAATGATTTCCGAGGCAATGCCCTGAATCATCAGATCGTTGGCAACCGTTGCGCCTACGCTTCCGGCGCCGATAACCGTTATCTTGCTCATAACAATCCCATCCTTTTTCGGCCGGGGACCGGAGGTCCGCTCAATCGGCCTGATTTTATCGATAAAATTATATCAATATGGGGTGCCGTTGTCAATAGCTTTGCCAAATCGGCACGAAAAAAAGCGGCCGTCTTCGGAATGCACCGAAGGCAGCCGCTCTGAAAACCCGGTTCTTACATTTCCTGTCGGCCCTCCAGCGCCCGGGACAGGGTCACCTCGTCGGCATACTCCAGCTGACTGCCCACGGGAACACCGTAGGCCAGCCGGGTCACCTTCACGCCCATGGGACGCAGAAGCCGGGAAATGTACATGGCGGTGGCCTCCCCTTCCGTATCCGGATTGGTGGCCATAATGACCTCCTGCACCTCGCCGGTGCCCACGCGCTGCAGCAGCTCCCGGATGCGGATGTCGTCCTGGGTAACGTGATTCAGCGGGGAAATGACACCGTGAAGAACGTGGTACACGCCGCGGAACTCATTGGCCCGCTCCATGGCGATCACATCCCGCGGCTCCGCCACCACGCAGATCAGGCTGTGGTCCCGGGAATCGTCGGCGCAGATCGGGCAAAGCTCCCGATCCGTCAGATTCTGGCAGACCGGGCAGGTCTTGACGGTCTGCTTGGCCGCCACAATCGCGTCGGCAAAGGCCTGGGCCTCCCCTTCCGGCAGACCCAGCACATAAAAGGCAAGGCGCTGGGCCGTTTTGCTGCCGATACCGGGCAGGCGGGCAAACTGATCGGCAAGGTCCTGTAATGCTGCAGGGAAATACTGCATCGTCCCCGCCTCAGAACAGTCCGCCCAGGTTCAGTCCGCCGGTGAGACGGGACATATTGCTGGCTGCATCGGCGTCCGCGGCCCGCATGGCCTCGTTGACCGCCGCTATGACCATATCCTGGAGCATTTCCACGTCGTCGGGATCCACCGCTTCGGGCTTGATCTCCAGAGAAACCACCTCATGCTTGCCGTTGACACCGGCGGTCACCATGCCGCCACCTGCGGCCGCGGTGTAGGTCTTGCTCTCCTGCTCCTCCTGCATTTTCAGCAGCTCCTGCTGCATCTTCTGGGCCTGCTTCATCATGGCGGCCTGGTTCATGCCGCCGGGCATTCCGCGAAATCCACCTTTTGCCATTGCTTGCACTCCTGTTCTGTCAATGTTCTTTAATATGAATGATATCACTGTGGCTCCGGCCGAAGGACAGCAGCTGCTCCATCTGGGCGCTGCCTTCCGGCCTGGCGCTTTGGTCGGTAATCTTCACGCTGACGGCCCGGCCCAGCTGGGCGGAGGCCTTTCGGGTGACCACTTCCTGAATCTCCGGCTTGTCCAGCGATTCGGCCACAAAGGAATTGCCGCATAGCAGATACAGCACATTCCCCTTCAGCATGCCCTTCAGCGGCGAATTGGGCGAGGGGGCAAAAAAGCCGTTCACCGGCGGCTTCAGCTCCTTGCGGATAGCCGCCGCCAGGTCCGCCCATCCGCTCAGCGGCTGCTCGGGCGCCGGAACCGGCGCGGCCTCCTCCGGCGGCGCGTCACCGTCGTCAGGCAGCGGCGGGCGGTCGTCGTCTTCCTCCGTCACTTCCGGCGGTGCCGGTACGGCGGCTGCCGGGGCGGCAGTAATCAGGCGTCCGGATCTGATCTGATCCTCAATCCGGGTGAGCCGGGCGTTGAGACTTTCGGCATCCAGCGTCAGCTCCGGCTGACACAGGTTGATCAGGCAAAGCTCCGCATCCATCCGCCGACTGGCGTTGCGGGTAAACCCGGCGGATGTCTCCTGCAGAAGATCCATCATCCGCACCAGCACCCCGGTGGAAAACAGGGGCAGCAGTGTGCCGATTTCCTGCTCGTCCGCCACACCGGACAGCATGGCAAGGCCGGAATCCGGCGCGGTTTTCATCACCAGCAGATCCCGGGCCATGCACATCAGCTCATCCAGCACGGCGCCGATGTCCTTGCCGTCGGCATACAGGCGGCCGAACAGCTCCAGCGCCCCTTTGGTGTCCCGGCGTCCCAGAAAGCCCATCAGCTCTCCGCACTTGCGCTCACCTGCGATGCCCAAGCATTCGTACACCCGGTCCGCCGTCAGCTCTCCGGTGGTGGCCGAGGCCACCTGATCCAGCAGACTCAGGCCGTCCCGCATTCCGCCGTCCGCCAGACGGGCCAGAATCCGGGCGGCATCGTTGTCCAGATCGATGTTCTCCTGATAGGCCACATACTGAAGCCGGGCCGCAATGTCCTCCTGACTGATCCGCCGGAAGGAAAACCGCTGGCACCGGGACAGGATGGTGGCCGGGACCTTATGCAGCTCGGTGGTCGCCAGAATGAACATCAGATGCTCCGGCGGCTCCTCGATGATTTTCAGCAGCGCGTTAAAAGCGGAAATCGACAGCATATGCACTTCGTCGATGATATAAACCCGCTTTTTCACCTGAGACGGGGAATAAATGGCATCGTCCCGCAGATCCCGGACATTGTCCACGCCGTTATTGGAGGCGGCGTCAATTTCCAGCACATCCATACAGGAACCGGCGTCAATGGCCCTGCAGGCCTCGCAGCGGTTGCAGGGGTTGCCGTCCTGGGGGTTCAGGCAGTTGACGGCCTTGGCCAGAATTTTGGCGCAGGTGGTCTTGCCGGTGCCCCGGGTGCCGGTGAAGAGATAGGCATGGCTCAGATGTCCGCTCTTGATCTGGGTTTTCAGCGTCTGACTGACCGCCGGCTGCCCGACCACGTCGTCGAAGGTCTGGGGGCGATATTTCCGATACAATGCCTGGTACATAGTTCCTCCCCATGATAAAAACCGGCCCATAACGAGATCGCACACCCACATTTGAACAAGCTGAACATCCGGTTTCCGTGCAGCCAGCTCCGGAACAGCAACCTCACGGCACACGAGACGATCCGTTTAATGCTGCTTGGTTCCCCACCTGACATGGTTCACGGGATCTCGTTGCGCAAG
>CAJLCS010000085.1 GCA_905205195.1 uncultured Eubacteriales bacterium | reverse complement strand
CGGTGTCCGATGCCTTCGAGGCCGGTGTCATCCCCCGGTGCCATGTGGAGGATATTACCCGGGCAGATTTTTACGGCTTTGTGGTGCCCTTCGTCAACGAGCTGCAGAAGCTGTCCCGGCAGGCGGGGATCCCGGTGAAAATCCGGGCCTGCGACACCATGGGCTACGGTGTTCCCTACACCGAGGCGGCGCTGCCTCGCAGCGTGGCCGGTATCGTCTACGGATTGCAGCATTATTCCGACGTTCCCAGCGAATGTCTGGAATGGCACGGCCACAACGACTTCTACAAGGCGGTGGCCAACGCCTCCACCGCCTGGCTGTACGGTGCCTGCGCGGTGAACTGCTCCCTGCTGGGAATCGGCGAGCGCACCGGCAATATCCCGCTGGAGGCCATGGTGTTTGAATACGCCTCCCTCCGGGGTTCCATGGATGGCATGGAACCCACGGTGATTACGGAAATTGCGGATTACTTCCGGCACGAGATCGGCTACGACATTCCGCCCATGACGCCCTTTGTGGGCCGGGACTTCAACGTGACCCGGGCGGGGATTCACGCCGACGGCCTGCTGAAGGATGCGGAAATCTATACGATTTTCGACACGGAAAAGCTACTCAATCGGCCCGCCGCCGTCCAGATCAGCAAAACCTCAGGCCTGGCCGGGATTGCCTACTGGATCAATCAGCATTACGGCCTGCAAGAGGGCGAAAAGCTCTCCAAGCAGGACCCGCTGGTGCTGGCCATGAAGGGCTGGGTGGACGGTATGTACGAGGAAGGGCGGCAGACGTCGCTTTCCAACAAGGAGCTGGTGTCCAAAATCGAGGAGCTGGCCCCGGGCCGCTTTGCCGGGAAAGGAGCGGAATAATGAAGGAATTCAAAACGGTGACCCTGGCCGATCAGGTGTTCGAGCGGCTGGAGGGTGATATCATTCAGGGCGTTTACCCCCGGGGGGAAATCCTCACGGAGCTGAAGCTGGTGGAGCAGCTGAATGTCAGCCGCACCCCCATCCGGGAAGCGCTGCGGCGGCTGGAGCAGGAGCATCTGATTGAGGATGCAGGCAAAGGCTCCCGGGTGCTGGGCATTACCGAGGAGGACCTGATCGACATCATGGACATCCGGTGCAAGGTGGAAGGGCTGGCCTCCTATTATGCCGCCAAAAATCAGACGCCGGAGGGCATCGCGGAGCTGCGGAGCATCATCGACTTGCAGGAGTTTTATTTTTCCAAAGGAGATACCGAGCATCTGCGGCAGATGGACGATGCGTTCCACGACAAAATCTGCGAAATCTGCGGCCACGCGGTGATCCGGGACACGCTGATTCCCCTCCACCGCAAGACCCGCCGCTATCGGAAGGCCTCCATTGCCGACGAAAAGCGGACGGCACTGGTGGTGCAGGAGCACCGGGGTATTTTCAACGCCATCGAAGCGGGAGACGCAGAGCTGGCGGCAGAGCTGACGGCGCAGCATACGGAAAACGCCAAAAAGAACATGACGGAAAGGATGAAGCATCATGGGTGAAACCATTGCGCAGAAAATCATCCGGCGCCATCTGGTGGACGGCACCATGACCCCGGGCACGGAAATCGGCCTGAAAATCGATCAGACCCTGACGCAGGACGCAACCGGCACCATGGCCTATCTGGAATTTGAGACCATGGGCATTCCCCGGGTGCGGACGGAGCTGAGCGTCGCCTATGTGGACCACAACACGCTGCAATGCGGCTTTGAAAACGCGGACGACCATCGGTATCTGCAGTCCGTCGCCGCCAAATACGGCTTGTATTTCTCCCGCCCGGGCAACGGCATCTGCCATCAGGTCCATCTGGAGCGCTTCGGAAAGCCCGGAAAGACCCTCATCGGCTCCGACAGCCACACGCCCACCGGCGGCGGCCTTGGTATGCTGGCCTTCGGCGCGGGCGGTATGGACGTAGCCGTGGCCATGGGCGGCGGCGCCTATTATATCACCATGCCCAAGCTCTACAAGGTCCATCTGACCGGCAAGCTGCCGCCCTTTGTTACGGCCAAGGACGTCAGCCTGGAGCTGCTGCGGATTCTGTCCGTCAAGGGCGGCGTGGGCGCCATCATCGAATGGGGCGGGCCGGGAGTGGCCCCCCTGTCCGTGCCGGAGCGGGCCACGATTACCAATATGGGCACCGAGCTTGGCGCCACCACGTCGATTTTCCCCTCCGACGAGGTCACCCGCCGCTTTCTGGCGGCCCAGGGCAGGGAAGACGACTTCCTGCTGCTGGAAAGCGACCCGGACGCGGTGTATGACCGGGTGATTTCCATGGACCTTGGCAGCCTGGAGCCGCTGATTGCCTGTCCCAACAGTCCGGACAACGTGGTGCCGGTCCGAACGCTGGCGGGCACGAAGGTCGATCAGGTCTGTATTGGCTCCTGCACCAATTCTTCTCTGGCGGACCTGCTGAAAGTAGCGGCGCTGCTGAAGGGCAGAACCGTGGCACCCTCCGTCAGTCTGTCCGTTTCCCCCGGCTCCAGGCAGGTGCTGACCATGCTGTCGGACTGCGGCGCGCTGTCGGACATTCTGGCCAGCGGCGCGCGGCTGCTGGAATGCGCCTGCGGCCCCTGCATCGGCATGGGCTTCTCGCCCAATTCCGGCGGCGTGAGCCTGCGGACCTTCAACCGGAACTTCCTCGGCCGGAGCGGCACCAGAGACGCGGGCGTCTATCTGGTCTCGCCGGAGACGGCGGTGGCCGCCGCGCTGACCGGCGTAATCACCGACCCGCGGGAGCTGGGGCAAATGCCTGCCATTTCCATGCCGGACCGGTTCCGGATTGACGACCGGTGCATCCTGCCGCCCCTTCCGGTGGACAAGGCTGCCGACGCGCCGGTCCTCCGGGGGCCGAATATCAAGCCCTTCCCGGCGGGAAAGCCCTTTCCGGACGCATTGGCGGCCAAGGTGGTGCTGAAGGTGGGGGACAATATTACTACTGACCATATTATGCCGGCCGGGGCTAAAATCCTGCCCTTCCGGTCCAATATTCCCAGGCTGTCCAACTTCTGTTTTCAGGTCTGTGATCCGACCTTCCCGGAGCGGGCCAGGGCGGCCGGGGACGGGATCATCATCGGCGGCAGCAACTACGGCCAGGGCTCGTCCCGGGAGCACGCGGCGCTGGTGCCCATGTATCTGGGCATCCGCTGCGTCATCGCCAAGAGTTTTGCCCGGATTCATGCGGCCAACCTGGTTAACGCCGGGATTCTGCCGCTGACCTTTGAAACGCCGGAGGATTACGACACACTGGAGCAGGACGCGGTGCTTCGCCTGACCGACATCCGGGCCGGAATGGAACGGGGTCGGCTGGAAGCGGTGGAGGAAGCCACCGGGAAAACCATCCGCCTTCTGTGCAGCCTGACGGACCGGCAGCGGCGCATGGTGCTGGCGGGCGGATTACTGAACGAGACAAAGGAGCGGAAGGTATGAACGAACTGGAGCAGGCCTGTGCGGCCTTTCGTGCCCTTCTGGAAGAGCAGCTGGCCCGGGTGGAACGGATGAAGCGGAAAACGGCCAAGCCGGAGGGGAAAACCGTCACCGTCGGCCTGATTGACGGCGACGGCATCGGCCCTATCATCATGGCGGAGGCCCGGCGGGTGCTGGAGCGGCTGCTCCGGCAGGAGATCGAGGCCGGAACGGTGGTGCTGAGAAGCATCGAGGGGCTGACGCTGGAAAACCGGCTGACCAAAGGGCAGGCGGTTCCGGCAGAGGTGCTGGATGCCATCCGGCAATGCGATGTCATTCTCAAAGGCCCCACCACGACGCCCATGGGCGGCACCATGGAAAGCGCCAACGTGACGCTGCGCCGGGAGCTGGACCTGTATGCCAATGTCCGGCCGGTGACCATCCCGGACCAGGGCATCGACTGGACCTTCTTCCGGGAAAATACCGAGGGCGAATATGTGCTCGGCAGTCGGGGCGTGGAGATGCCCGGCATGGCGGTGGATTTCAAGATCACCACGGACCCCGGGACGGAGCGGATTGCCCGGGTGGCCTTTGATTACGCCCGGAAAAACGGGAAAACCCGCGTGGCCATTGTCACCAAGGCCAATATCATGAAGAAAACAGACGGCAAGTTCACGAAAATCTGCCACGAGGTGGCGAAGGACTATCCGGAGATTCAGGCCGACGACTACTACATCGACATCATGACTGCCAATCTGGTCAACGAAGCCGTCCGCAGGGAGTTTCAGGTGTTTCTGCTGCCCAATCTTTACGGCGACATCATCACCGATGAAGCCGCCCAGATTCAGGGCGGCGTCGGCACGGCGGGCAGCGCCAATCTGGGCAGCCGGTACGCCATGTTTGAAGCCATTCACGGCTCGGCGCCCCGTCTGCTGGCGGAGGGGCTGGGAGACTACGCCAACCCTCAGAGTATTCTGAAGGCGGCGGCCATGCTCCTGCGGCATATTGGCCGGATAACACAGGCGGAACGGCTGGAGGCGGCACTGGCTGCCTGTCCGCTGACGGTAACCGGCGGACGGGACGGCAGCACCTGCCGCGCCTACGGCGAGTGGATTGCGAATGCGTTTTGACCAAAGAAAAAGACGGCCTTTCCGGTTCTGATTCGGAAAAGGCGCGCATAGACTGGAAGGGGACCGCAGGCGGTGGAAAATTTTTCTCCGTTTGTTCGCAAATTAGACACCACTTTCTGCGGACATCTGGTATACTAAAGACACAGGGAAGGACAGCGCAGGGAAAACCGATGCCGCGGAAATATTCGCGGATAAGCCGACGGCGGACCCGTGACAGGCACTGTTCAGAAAGCAACTACCCAATTCGGCAGCGGCTCGGAAGAGCCGTTGCCTTTTTGTCATCGGAGGAGAAAGAGATGGAACTTAGGAATCTGACGGAGGAGCAGGGAAAGACGGTATGGGAGACGGACCTGCACCGGGACTTTCCGGAATCGGAACTGAAAAGCTGGGATTTGACCTGCGGCCTGATCCGCAGCGGCGTCTATGAAATGCTGGATTTTTGGGAAAACGGCGTCCGGGTCGGCTATGCGTGGATGCTGGTGCCTGAGGGGGACGCGGTGCTGCTGGATTATCTGGCGGTGCTGCCGCCCTGTCGGGGCAGCGGCGTCGGCGGGGAAATCCTCAGGCAGCTGCGGGCGCGTTACGGCAGCTGCGGGAAGCGATTGCTGCTGGAAAGCGAATACCCGGAGGAAGCGCCGGATCCCGCCATGGCCCGGCGGCGGCTGGGCTTCTACGCCCGCAGCGGCATGGTGAATTCCGGGGTGCAGATCCGGCTGCTGGGGGTCCGCTTCTGGATTCTGGCCGACGGAGAAAATCCGGACGCGGCCCGGCAGATGGAGCGGCTGTACCGGGTGCTGTTTCCCGGTGCGGAGTATGAAGATGCGGTGCAATTTCTATAAAGTTACGGTCCATACCATTGCGGTATGGACCGTAACTTTATAAATCCTGCACTTTTTTCGACTTTCCGTAGTAGGCGAGAATGTAGCTGACAAAGGAAATCAGCATAAACACGCCGTCCACGACGGTGATCCAGTGGACCACGGTTTCGTCCAGCCCCGGCAGGAGCACCAGAAGGATCAGACTGATGAACAGCACGGTGGTGCAGACCTTCCCGGCCATCAGGGCGCCGGGGAGCATTTTTCCCCGCTTCAGGCTGATGCACCCGGCGATCAGCTGGAACCCCTCCTTGATGACAAACAGTACCAGAAGGCCCCACAGCACCGGGTGCTTGATGGCCAGGCAGAGAATCAGCGCCATCTGGGTGGCCTTATCCGCCACCGGGTCGAGAATTTTGCCCACCGTGGAGATCATATTGAAATGGCGGGCAATTTTGCCGTCCACCATGTCGGTCAGGCAGGAGACGGCCAGAATTCCGGCGGCGATCCAGTAGTGGGACGGCTGGGACGCATTGAGATAAATCACAATGTAGACCGGAATCAGGATCAGCCGAAACAGGCTCAGCAGATTTGGAATGGTCCAGATTTCTTTTTTCCAGTTTTTGATGACCATGCGTGTTCCTCCAACAAACGAGAAATCCTTTTGTAAAGTCTTTTCCTCCTATTATAAACAAAAAACGGGATGAATCAAGCCTGAATTGTAACTCTTTCCGAAATTAAGGAAAAATTCATAATTTCTGCCCCATCAGCCGGCAGGAGGCCGGGTTTTCTGCAGGTTGGAGGCAAGGGGGAAGTGCAGCGACAGGTGCTTCCACGTTATCCGGTCCAGCTCGCCCGTCATGGGCAGGGCGCTGAGGACCTGAAAGGATTCCAGGGATTTGGAGGTCGGCAGGTCGATTTTTCCGCTCATGGCAGGCGGCAGCACGCTGACGTAAACCTGGGCCAGCACCGTCAGCATAGCCTGGGCCAGATAGACGTTGGGGTTTTCCTCTTCCCGGCAGACGGTCTGATCCGGCTTCAGCGTGGCGTTGATGCTCTGCGCCGAGGTGACCCGGGTGTGGGACGGCTCGTAGGCGGCAACAATACGCTGCCAGGTGGCCTGATTGGTCACGCCGGTGACCGGCAGGCCGACGGAGCGCTGAAAACGGGAGACGGCAGCGGCGGTCTGGGGGCCGTATACCCCGTCGGGGACGACGCTGGTGTCCAGCCCCCGGGCTGCGGCGATGAACCGCAGCATGGTTTGCAGACTGCGGATGGGCTGACCCACAAAAGAAACACCGGGCCTCATCGTACCACCTCCTGACGAACGGCGTCCTGATCTCCGACGGACAGGGATTCCCCGGGAAATTGGGTGAGCGTTGTGGATGCGGCATACCGGTTGCGGGAACGGGAGGCATCCGCGTCCGGGAACGATTCGCCGCTGCGGAGCACCGTCGTTTCGATGCCGGAAAACTGGTCGTACAGATCGTCCCAGGTGGCTTCATCCACCACGCCGGTCTGGGGCAGGCCGAAATAGCGCTGGGCGGCGACAACGGCAGCCCGGGTCGCGGTTCCGAAGATTCCGTCCACGGCCACGGTGGGAATCGCCGGAATAAATTCCGCCAGAACGGACAGCATATATTGCAGGTGCCGTACCTTCTGCCCCCGGCTGCCCTGGGACAGGGCATCGGGATACTCCCAGCTGTTGGCGTAGAACTGCTGGCCCTGACTGCGAAGCTCCGACAGCCGGGTAACGGCGGTATAGAGTCGGATCAGGGCGTACCAGGTGGCCTTGCCCACGATGCCGTCCGGCGTCAGGCCGAAAATCTCCTGAAATTGGGCGACGGAGGACTCGGTCTGGCTTCCGAAGACGCCATCCACGCTGGCCAGCTTGGAAATGGCCGGATAGTCCTGGGAAATCCGGTTCAGCTCCGTCTGAATGGTGACCACATACGGCCCCGTGCTGCCCCGGCGCAGGGCGGTACTGGGATAGGAGGGGGAATAGCCGCGGACCGGCGCCCCTGTGACGATTTCCACGTTTCCGTAGTAGGTCCGCAGAATGTCCACGGAGGAGTAGCCCTGCAGGGCCAGATTCTGGCTGCCCCACTGGCTCAGACCCTCGCAGGTGACGGTGGTTCCGTTGCAGAATTTGGCGGCGAGAGGCTCCACAAAATTGGGCCTTCTTAAGTAATTGTTGAACAGTTCATCCACAATGCGGACAATGGTGCCGAAATAGCTGCGACCGTTGACAAAGGCCTGATCGTAGGCGGTGGAGCTGGTAATGTCGAAATCGTAGCCCCGGCTCCGGTAGAATTCCGTATACACCC
>CAJLCS010000084.1 GCA_905205195.1 uncultured Eubacteriales bacterium | reverse complement strand
GCTTGAATGGCATTCAAGAGGTCAGCGGTTCGATCCCGCTTATCTCCACCAAACTTTTCGGAAGAAATGATTTTTGACTCACCTCTGCAAAGAGGTGAGTTTTTTATGCAGCAATGGAAATAATGTCCATGCCCATGCTAAACTGCTCAAAGTCAATGTTGAAGTCGATATGCAGCTTATAGTCCCGGTAGACATCCACCCTCTTAATCAGGCAGCTCACGATCATTTTCTTTGACTCCATGCTGGCACTATCGTACATTTCTGCCCATGATATCATATCGTCGTATTGAGCGTTTAAGGCGTCCAGCATGGCCTGTCCCTCGTCGTCGGCCGCCTGCGGCGCCTCCATAGTACGCTGAACTTCGAGACATTTTGCTTTCCATTGTGTCAGAGCTGACCGAAAAGGGCGTGGAGTTCGTCAGTCTGAAAGAGAACATCAATACCACTACCCCGCAGGGGCGTTTCATGCTGACCGTGTCCGGCGCTCTGGCTGAATTGGAGCGGGACTACATTTTGAGCGCCGCGTCTGCACGAGCGTTCCTTTGACCGTTATTTTACCCCCTTATATAGGAAATTGTCCTATATAAGGGGGTAATTTGCGGATGATCCGATGTATCGGCCTGTTTCAAGTTCCGAAAGGGCGGGTTTTACTCAACGGCGATGCTGCGGCAGGCCGGACAGCAGCAGATACACTGCCAGCAGCACGGCGGTGCTGCCTGCCACGATGGCGTACATGGCGCCCACGGAAACCGGCGTGCCGAAGAAGCTGGGGCTGCAATCAAAGCCCTGCCGGATGGCCGTCAGCGCCGCTTCCGGGCAGCCCAGCCGCTTCAGCTCGGCGAAAACACCGGCCATCGCGTGATTGCGAAGCAGGCTGGTGGCGTAGGTGCCGGGCAGCAGGGACAGAACGTGCTGAAGCCCGGTGCCGAAGCCGGAAATGGGCATATACGCGCCGCACACAAAGCCGTATCCGGCGCTGACGATGGTACCCACCGCCGAGGCCTGGCCGTCGGTGGTCAGCGGGGCGGTGACGCAGGCGGACAGGGTGGTGCCGAACAGCGTCAGCAGCACCACGTCCAGCAGAAGCAGCGCCACGTCCGCCGCCGACAGATACCAGCCGACGATGGCCAGATAGCCCAGGCACGCCGCCGCCGCCGTCAGATTCACCAGCAGGGTGGACGCCAGCGTGGCCAGATAATAGCCAAGGCCCAGCAGGGCGGGGGAAATGGGCGCCATGGTCAGATCCCGCCGGGCGCCGGAGGTCCGGTCCTTGATGACCAGCAGGTTGGAGCAGAAGGCCACGGTGACGCAGCTGACCGCCAGCAGGGACGACACCAGCTGGCCGCCCACAAAGCCCTCCCGCAGGGCGTCCGGCAATGTGGCCCCCGCCGCCGCCAGCGCACTGCGGAAGGAATCGTCATACACCGACTTCAGGAAGGTGACATACAGCACCAGCAGAATGATCGGCGTGATCAGGGAGGAAAAGAACATTCCCCGATCCCGGAAATAGAGCTTGCAGTTGCGCTTGACCAGCGCCGAAAGTGCCGTCATACGCCGTCGCCTCCCGTCAGGTTCCGGCCGGTGACGGCCAGAAAGACATCGTCCATGTTGCCCTTGGTGATCTCATAGTCCCGGAACAGGTCCGGGTGCTGCACGATCAGCGCCGTTGCCGCCGCCGTATCGGGAACCGACAGCCGGAAGCCGTCGGCCAGCGGCACATAGGGTACCCCCAGCGCCTTCACCGCCGCCTCCTCCACATGGTACAGGGAGACAAAGTCGCCGGTGTAGGCGTTTTTCAGGGAAAGCGGCGTGCCCTCGGCGGCCACCTGGCCATGATCCAGAATGATGACGTGATCCGCCCCGGCAGCCTCCTCCATGTAATGGGTGGTCAGGAACACCGTCAGGTGATGCTCCCGGCGCAGCTCCTCCACAATGTGCCACAGAAGCTGCCGGGTCTGGGGATCCAGGCCGGTGGTGGGTTCGTCCAGCACCAGAATTTCCGGTTCGTGAATCAGCGCCCGGGCAATGTCAATGCGCCGCCGCTGCCCGCCGGAGAGCTTGCCCACCGGACGGCGCAGCAGGTCCTCAAAGTCCAGCAGCGCGGTAAGAGTCTCCAGCCGCCGCCGGAACGCCTGGCCCCGGATGCCGTAAAGGGCGGCCCGGCATTCCAGATTTTCCCGGACCGTCAGGACCGGGTCCAGCACGGACGACTGGAACACCACGCCAAGCCGCTGCCGGATCTCATTTGGGTGGGCCTCCGGCGTCATGCCGCAGATCTCCACCTGCCCGCCGTCCCGGGGCAGCTGGCCGCAGAGAATGTTGATGGTGGTGGATTTTCCGGCGCCGTTGACGCCGAGGAAGGCGAAAAGCTCTCCCCGGGTGACCCGGAAGCTCAGATCCCGGACGGCATGGACGTCGCCGAAGTGCTTTTGCAGATGGTCGATGCGGATGATCTCGCTGCTCATGGCGCGGCCCCCTTCTGTGTTTGCTATGATCGTATCACGAAAAACCCGGCCTGACAAGGGGAAATTTTCTTACAGCGCCAGATACCGGTCGTCGTCCACCGGCTCGCACCATTCGCTGCGGAAGCTGCCAGGCGGAAAGGACCTAAAATGAAAGCTGGCCGGGACGCTGAAAAAGAGCGTCCCGGCCGTTTTTGTTTGGAATGCGGCTTATTCCAGCTCAAACGCGCCGGTATACAGCCGGTAGTAGGTGCCCTTGGCGGCGATCAGCTCGTCGTGGGAGCCGCGCTCGATGATTCTGCCGTGATCCAGCACCATGATGCAGTCGGAATTCATGACCGTGGAGAGCCGGTGGGCAATGACGAAGGTGGTCCGCCCCTGCATCAGGGCGTCCATGCCCTTCTGCACCAGCGCCTCGGTGTGGGTGTCGATGGAGGAGGTGGCCTCGTCGAGAATCATGACGGGGGGATCGGCCACCGCCGCCCGGGCAATGGCAATCAGCTGCCGCTGGCCCTGGGACAGCCGGGCGCCGTTGCCGGTGAGCATGGTCTGGTAGCCCTCCGGCAGACGGGTGATGAAGTCGTGGGCGTTGGCCAGCTTGGCTGCCCGGATGCACTCCTCCTCGGTGGCGTCCAGCTTGCCGTAGCGGATGTTGTCCAGAACGGTGCCGGTGAAGAGGTTGGTGTCCTGCAGCACGATGCCCAGAGAGCGGCGGAGGTCTGGCTTGCAGATTTTGTTGATGTTGATGCCGTCATAGCGGATTTTGCCGTCGGCAATGTCGTAAAACCGGTTGAGCAGATTGGTGATGGTGGTCTTGCCAGCGCCGGTGGCACCCACGAAGGCCACCTTCTGGCCGGGCTTGGCGTAAAGGGAAATGTCATGCAGCACGGTCTTTTCCGGCACATAGCCGAAGTCCACATGCTCCAACTGAATGTCGCCCTTCAGCTCGGTGTAGGTGACGGAGCCGTCGGCCTTGTGGGGATGCTTCC
Source organism: uncultured Eubacteriales bacterium (assembly GCA_905205195.1). Classification (GTDB taxonomy): domain Bacteria; phylum Bacillota; class Clostridia; order Oscillospirales; family Oscillospiraceae; genus Faecousia. The sequence continues at coordinate 4,428 of CAJLCS010000084.1, read as the reverse complement.
AGGCCCAGTGGTCGGTTTTCTCGGCGCACTCGGTGACGGTGCCGTCGGGACCGATTTTGGCATTGACCAGCGTAACGTAGCCGCCGTCCTGCTCCACCGGGGCGTCCAGCAGCTCAAAGATCCGCTCCGCACCGGCCAGCGCCATGATGATGGAGTTGAGCTGGTTGGAGATCTGGCCGATGGGCATATTGAAGGACCGGGACAGCAGCATGAAGCTCATCAGCGCGCCCACGGACAGCAGCTTGCCGCCGGAAGTGATGGCGATCAGGCCACCCACGATGGCGATGATGGCGTACTGGATGTAGCCCAGGTTGTTGTTGACGGGACCCATCAGGTTGGAGTAGGCACCGGCCTTGAAGGCGTTGTCCCGCAGCTCCTCGTTGAGCTTGTCGAATTCCTCTTTGGAAATTTCCTCGTGGCAGAATACCTTGATGACCCGCTGGCCGTTGATCATTTCCTCTACGAAGCCGTTGACGGCGCCCAGCGCCCGCTGCTGGCCGATAAAGAACCGGGAGGACTTGGAGGCCACTGCCTTGGTGATGAAGACGATGCCGATGACAGTGAGAACCACCACCAGCGTCAGCAGGGGAGAGGTAAAGACCATGGCCAGAAACACCACCACAATGGTGACGGCGGAGGAAATGGTCTGGGGAATGGACTGGGAGATCATCTGCCGCAGGGTGTCGATGTCGTTGGTGTAGCGGCTCATGACGTCGCCCACGGGGTGGGTGTCAAAATAGCGGATGGGCAGCTTCTGCATATGGGTGAACATGGCGTCCCGGATGGTTTTCTGGGTGCCCTGGCTGACCCGGATCATCAGATAGTTGGAGAAGAAGGAGGCCACGATACCCACCAGGTACAGCACGGCCATCAGAACAAGAAACCGGACCAGCGGGCCGAAATCCGGCGCCACCTGTCCCAGCATGGGGGTAATATAGTCGTCCACCACATATTCCAGGGACTTATTGCTGGCCACCTGCACGACCGAGGCCAGCAGGATACAGACAATGACCAGAACCAGCGTCATCCGGTACTGCTTCATGTAGCCCAGCAGCCGGGACATGGTTTGCTTGGGGTTTTTGGCCTTGCGGCCGTCGCCGCTCATTCGGACAGGGGGCATGTGTCATCGGCTCCTTTCGTTTGGGATTGGTAAACTTCGCGGTAAATGGGAGAGGTTTTCAGCAACTCCTCGTGGGGGCCGTTGGCCACGATCCGGCCGCCCTCCAGCACCAGAATGACATCGGCATCCTGAATGGAGGAGATCCGCTGGGCGATGATCAGCTTGGTGGTGTCGGGAATCTTCTCCCGGAAGGCCTGGCGGATCAGCGCGTCGGTGTGGGTGTCCACGGCGGAGGTGGAGTCGTCGAGAATGAGGATTTTCGGCTTTTTCAGCAGCGCCCGGGCGATGCACAGCCGCTGACGCTGGCCGCCGGACACGTTGGAGCCGCCCTGCTCGATGTGGGTGTCGTAGCCGTCCGGGAAGGCGCGGATGAAGTCGTCGGCGCAAGCCAGCTGACAGGCCCGGACCATTTCCTCGTCGGTGGCGTCGGGGTTGCCCCAGCGGAGATTGTCCTTGATGGAGCCGGAGAACAGCACGTTCTTCTGCAGCACCATGGAAACCTGATTCCGCAGCGCATGGATGTCGTAATCCCGCACGTCCACGCCGCCGACCTTGACGCAGCCCTCCGTCACGTCGTACAGACGGGGAATCAGCTGCACAAAGGTGGACTTGGAGGAGCCGGTGACGCCCAGAATGCCCACGGTCTGGCCGGAGGCAATGTGCAGGTTGACGTTTTCCAGCGCATTACGGTCGGCGGTTTTGGAATAGCGGAAGGAGGCGTTTTCAAAGTCGATGGAGCCGTCTGCCACGGTTTCCACTGGATTTTTGGGATTGGCCAGATCCGGCGTTTCACTGAGAATCTCGTAGGTCCGGTGCAGGGGAGAGCGGCTCATGGTCACCATGACGAAGACGGCGGAGAGCATCATCAGACTGCTGAGAATCTGGATGGTGTAGGTGAACATGGAGCTGAGCTGGCCGGTGGTCAGGCCCAGGGCGGCGTTGTCGCCGGACTGAATCACCAGATGGGCGCCCACATAGGAGATGACGATGATGCAGGTGTACACGGCGAACTGCATGAAGGGGTTATTGAAGGAAATAATCCGCTCGGCCTTGCAGAAATCGTTGTAAATCGTCTGGGAAATGCCGGTGAATTTCTTGGTTTCCTCCTCTTCCCGGACGAAGGACTTGACCACCCGGATGCCGTGGAGATTTTCCTGCACCACGTTGTTGAGCTTGTCGTAGGTCTTGAAGACCCGGTCGAAGACGGCGTGGACCATCCGCACCAGCGACAGCAGCGCAATGGCCAGCAGCGGCAGCACTACGCAGTACACCAGGCACAGCCGGGGGCTGATCCGGAAGGCCATCACACTGGCCAGAATCAGCATCATGGGGCAGCGGACCGCCATGCGGATGGTCATCTGAAAGGCCATCTGCAAATTGGCCACGTCGGTGGTCAGCCGGGTGACGATGCTGGAGGCAGAAAATTTGTCGATGTTGGAAAAGTCGAAGGTCTGCACCTTATAATACATATCGTGCCGCAGATTCCGGGCAAAACCGGTGGCGGCGTAGGACGCGGCGGCGGCGGACAGGGATCCGAAGGCCAGCGACAAAAAGGCGCACAGCACCAGCAGCAGCCCCTGCCGGGTGACATAGCCCATATCGCCGACCTTGATGCCCTTGTCGATCAGCCTTGCCATCAGGGTGGGAATCAGGACCTCCATGGCCACTTCTCCCACCATGGTCAGCGGTGCCAGCAGCGTGGCGAGCTTGAATTCCCGCACACATTGGAGCAGTCGTTTGATCATTGTGTCATTTTTCCTCCTTGAGCGGCGGCATACAGACGCTGCCGCCGAGATTGATGATGGCCCGATCCAGAAAATCGGAAAACTGTGCCCGTTCTTCCGGGGTAAACCCGGCGGTTACCTGCGCTTCGATCCGGTCGATGGCCGAAATAATCTGCCGGTGGCACTGTTCCCCCTTCGGCAGCAGGTAGATCCGCTTGCAGCGGTGATCCTCCGGGTCTGGACGGCAGGCGATAAAGCCTTTTTTCTCCAGCCGGGTCAGAGTGCCGGAGACGCTGGGGTGGCTCAGGTGAAAATGCTCCTCCAGATCCCGGCAGCAGGGGGCTTGGGGATGACGGGCCAGATACCCCATGATTCGCCCCTGGGAAGACGTCAGGTCCATCTGGGACAGGGCCTCGTTCATGATCTGGTCCGTACAGCAGTGCAGCGCCCGAAAGCGCGGGCCGTAATGCTTCAGAATGGAACTCACCTCCTTTAATTAGGTAGCACGCTACCTAATATGTTACCACATTGCCGCGAAAGTTGCAAGCATCAATTTGCACAAAAAGTGCCGCCTGCGGGAATTTCCGCAGGCGGCGACAGGAGGTAACGGCAGAAGAAACTCAGTCTTCCGACGGATATTCGGTCAGCAGAACCTCCTGCCAGCGGCTCTCGCCGTTTCGCAGCAGATAGGTGTTGACGCTGAAGGGGGTGAACCGGGCGTGGAGCGGCACCGGCAGCAGCGGGCCGGAAACGGTGACGTCGGTGTCCCGGCCGTCGGTTTCGTACAGCCGCAGCACCAGACCGGTGCCGTCTTCGCTGGGCTTGCAGGCGGACAGCTGGATGTTGTCCCGGCTGATGTGCAGGCCTTCCAGCGCCGGTGCGGCGAGGGGGCCGCCGTGCCAGGTTTCGATGATGTTGGTGACGGGCTTGTTCAGCAGACGGGCCGCCTGCACCACCGGCGCCCAGCTGTCGCCGACGGCCATCAGCTCGTAGGCAAAGTCGAACCGGCCCTGATCGGTAAATTCGCTTTCCACGTCCCGGGGACCGCCGTGGTCGCCGTAGATGGGGCTGCGAAGCACGGTCTGATACAGGGTGCCGCCCTTGACGCTGGAGCTGTAGGTGTTGCTGTTGAGCAGCGCGAAGCCGCCTTCTCTGCCCTTGACGGCGGTCCACATCAGGCCCGGCTCCTCCTCGCCGTCGGCAGGGCGCTCCATGACGCCGAAGGGAATTTCATAGTAGGCCTTGGGGTCCTCCACGGCCATGGGCCATGCCAGCTTCAGCATTTTGTGCTTTTCGTGCCAGTCGGCCACGGCCCGGACCTTCAGCCGGGGGCAGCCGGATTCCAGCGAGAAGTACTGGGTCAGGGTGGAGTTGTTATAACGGCTGACCACCTTGACGGTGGCGCGGACCGGGCCGCTTTCCGTTACGGTGACCTCCGCGTCGGCAAACCGGGCCATTTCGTCGGTGAAGAAGTTCTTCCCGTGGCTCCAGGTGTCGTGGTAGTATTCGTCGATGACCACCGGCACCGCGCCGGGGGCGGAAAGCAGTTCGGCGCCGGTTTCCCGGTTTTTCAGGGACACCGCA